>JBELHA010000007.1:0-23011 GCA_042091695.1 Flavicella sp. | reverse complement strand
ACAAAGACAGTGACAAAGACATTGACAAAGACAGTGATGGAGACGGTGTCTTAGATATTCATGATAAAGAACCCAATACACCGGCTGGTGCAAAGGTTTATTTAGATGGTATTGCCGTTGATTCAGACAGAGACAACATCCCTGACTATAAAGACAAGTGTCCACGAGTGAAAGGAATCCCTGAAAATAGTGGATGTCCAAAAGAAAGAGATTCAGATGGGGATGGGGTTGGTAATAGCTTTGACTTTTGTCCGACAGTAAAAGGAAGTGTAAACAACAATGGTTGTCCTGAAAAAGAATTTGACAAAGGTGCCTATTCAACCATAGAAGAACTTGCAAAAAAAATCAAGTTTGCTCCCAAAAAAAACCTATTGACACCAACGACAAAAGACATCTTAAATAAGATCAGCGACATCTTAAAGGAATATCCTGGAACCTCTTATGAAATCAAAGGGCATACCGATGACAAGTCCAATGAAAAATATAGTTTGTTCTTATCAAAAAGAAGAGCAAAAGCCATTAGAGACTATATGGTCTATAAGAAAATACGCAGAGAGCGTTTGACTTATGAAGGTTACGGAGAAACACAACCTAAATTCTCTAACACAGGAGATTTGGAAACGAGTAAAAGAAACAATCGAATTGAATTTAGCTATCAAGAAAAATAATTCGAGGTAGTACATCATAAAAAAAGAGCTGTATGAACAGCTCTTTTTTTATACACGCTATCCAAAAAAAATAGTTCTTCGAGAGCTAGAATACTGTTTGACTAACATCAACAATGTATTACATAGAAGAACTGTGTATTGTTTGGATACTGTCTAAGGACACTACTAAAAGCACTAATGTGTAATCTGTAAAATACAATAGACAGTAAAACATACATAATTACCCTACTCTAGTTTAAGGTTCACAATATGAAACCAAGGTATATTTTAGTATTTAAGTACTTTATCTAGATGAATTAACACAAAAAAAACACCTTACTAATTTGTAAGGTGTTTTGACATGAATAAAAAAATTCAGTAGCCCTATAGTGCATTAATCTTTGCTTGCACTGCTTTTTGTTCGTCGTACATTTCTAACAACTCGTACAAACCAACCAATGTTTTCATTACAGCTTCGTTTTTTGGTGCATGCTTTAAGGTATTTTCAAAATAAGGCAATGCCTCTTTGTATACCTTTTTTTGCTCCAACATCAGAGCATCGTATTTATCGAAGTCGTTAAGATTTTTATTCATCTCTTCAATAATAGGTTTTGTTTTTTCAAGAATTGCTACTCCAATATTATTGTAAGCATCTGAAAATTCAGGCTTTAATTCGATTGCTTTTTCAAAACTTTCGATAGCTTCTTTTTCATAACCTTGCTCTAAAGTCAAGACACCTACATTGTAATACAACTGAGGATCATTCGGTCTCAATTCAATTGCTTTCTTAAGACCTGTCAAAAACATTTCATTGTTTCCTAATTTAAAATAGATATTCGCCTCACTGATTACAAGATTATAATCATTAGGAAATAACTTTTTAGCATCTGCAATTGCAGACAAAGCAGCTTGCTTGTCTCCTTTAGCAATATAGCTAAATGCAATATTTTTAGCAATATCACCAGTTCTTGACGGAGTTACAACCACTTCTGGATGAACTGCCATCTTCATCATCACAGCTCTGTCCATTTCTTTTTTTGTATTGTAATAAACGTCTTCTTCGTTGATTTTACTCTTTGCCTTGTACTTCGTAGTGATTCCTGTATATCCCATTTCCAATAAGTTTTTGTACAAACTAATGGCTCTGTCATAATCTTCAGAATAATAAGCACTCAATGCTGCATTGTCTAAGAATGAAGTATCTGTTGGACTCAATACATGAACCAATTCAAACTTTTTACTCGCTATCTTGTATTTCTTTTCAGAAAAAGAAGTAGTTCCACTTTTGGCAGCTCTTTGAATCAATACATTCAAATTTTCACCTGTAACTTTGTTGTATTTTTTTGAACCAATTTGTTTTTCATACGCTCTTAGTTCATTCAAAGCTTGCCCTGCAGCTTTGTCTTTTGCAAAAGCTTTACCATTAGCATAAATGGACATTGCTTTTATATATAAGTATTGCAATTGGTATTTTTCATCCGCATCCTTTAGCAAAGGCTTTACAGCATCCAATTGTGTAAGTGCTTCCTTAAAACTTTCCTTCTTGAGAAGTTTGGCAGCTACTTTTAATTCTTTTTTCTGCCCTACCATTGAAACACCCATCATGAGCACCATCAATAAAGTAAATTTATTTTTCATATTTAATAATCTATTTGTCTATTAATTTTTATTTGTCTTATTTGTTCTTATTCATCTTCAGCAATAGTTGTGCCATTGTCTGCAGTACCTTCTGCGGTATCAGTTCCTTCTTCACCATCAACGTCAACTTCCTCTTCTTCTTCATGCATTACTTTGGCCACAGCAGCAATAGAGTCATTTCCTTTGATTTTAATCAAAGTAACCCCTTGCGTAGCACGTCCCATAACACGGAGGTCAGCAACTGCCATACGGATGGTAATACCGGATTTATTGATAATCATCAAATCGTCTTCATCTGAAACGTTTTTGATGGCTACTAAGCTCCCTGTCTTTTCAGATATATTGAGTGTTTTGACACCTTTACCTCCACGGTTTGTAATGCGATAGTCGTCAAGTTTAGAGCGTTTTCCGAATCCTTTTTCAGAAACCACTAATATGTCACTCTCCATGTCATTAACAGCAACCATACCAATCACCTCGTCTGTTTCATCTTGCAAAGAGATTCCGCGAACACCAGAAGCTCCACGCCCCATTGGTCTTGTTTTCTCTTCTTCAAAACGAATCGATTTACCTGACTTTAAGGCCAACATTACCTGACTGTCTCCAGTGGTTAATTTAGCTTCTAGCAACTCGTCGTCTTCTTTGATCGTAATGGCAGCAATACCATTGGCTCTAGGTCTTGAATATTGTTCTAAAAGTGTTTTCTTAACCTGGCCCTTTTTAGTAGCCATAATGATATAGTGGCTATTGATATAATCTTGATCTTTAAGGTCTTTCGTAACTAAGAACGCTTTTACTTTATCGTCTGGCTCAATATTGATAAGGTTTTGTAAAGCACGCCCTTTAGCGACTTTTCCTCCTTCAGGAATTTCGTACACACGCATCCAATACACTTTTCCTTTTTGAGTAAAGAACAACATGTATTGATGGTTGGTACCTACGAAAAGATGCTCTAAGAAATCTTCGGTTCTAGTTGAGACTCCTTTTTGACCTGTACCTCCTCTATTTTGAGTTTTGTATTCTGACAAAAGGGTACGTTTTACATATCCTGCGTGAGAAATAGTCACTACTACTTGAGAATCAGGTATCATGTCTTCAATTTTCATATCAGCACCTCCAAATTCTATCGTAGAACGTCTTTCATCTCCGTATTTGTCGCGAATTGTCGTCAATTCTTCTTTGATAATATCCATCCTTCTCGGTTCGTTGGCAAGGATATCTTTTAAATCAGCGATCAACAATAAAATCTCATCGTATTCACTTCTCAATTTATCTTGTTCTAATCCTGTCAACTGACGCAAACGCATCTCAACAATGGCTTTTGACTGAATCTCGGTAAGTCCAAATCTTTCGATCAACTTTCCTTTAGCTTCATCTGCATTGCTAGAGGCTTTAATGATTGCTATCACTTCGTCAATATTGTCAGAAGCAATAATCATTCCTTCTAAAATATGCGCTCTTGCTTCGGCTTTGCTAAGCTCAAATTGAGTTCTTCGAACAATTACTTCATGCCTATGTTCCACAAAGTAGTGAATCATTTGCTTTAAGTTCAACATTTCTGGTCGTCCATTGACCAAAGCAATATTGTTGACACTAAAAGAAGTTTGCAATGCGGTGTATTTGAACAACTTGTTCAAAACGATGTTTGGAATTGCATCTTTTTTAAGTACGTATACAACACGCATTCCGTTTCTATCGGATTCATCTCGTATGTTGGCAATACCATCTAGCTTCTTATCATTGACCAACTCAGCAGTTTTTTTAATCATTTCTGCTTTGTTAATTTGATAAGGTATCTCAGTAACGATGATACAATCTCTTCCTTTTACTTCCTCAAAAGTTGCTCTTGCACGAATCACTATTCTACCACGTCCAGTAGTAAATGCATCTCTAATACCTTCTGTACCGTATAAAATACCTCCCGTTGGAAAATCAGGAGCTTTTATGTGCTGCATCAATTCCTCAATTTCAATATCTCTATTGTCTATATAAGCTATGGTTCCATTGATTACCTCAGTAAGATTATGAGGAGGCATATTGGTCGCCATTCCAACGGCTATCCCTGAGGCTCCATTGACTAATAAGTTTGGAATTCGCGTAGGAAGGACTGTAGGTTCTTTCAGCGTATCGTCAAAATTCAACTTGTGATCTACAGTATCTTTTTCGATATCTGCCATCATGTCTTCAGAGATTTTGCGCATACGCACCTCTGTATAACGCATTGCTGCGGGGCTATCCCCATCAACAGAACCAAAATTCCCTTGTCCATCAACCATCATATAACGCACACTCCAATCTTGAGCCATACGCACCATAGCATCGTATACTGAAGTATCACCATGTGGGTGGTACTTTCCTAAAACCTCTCCAACAATTCTAGCTGATTTTTTATAAGAACCGGTTGCCTTAATACCTAATTCGTGCATCCCGAATAAAACCCGTCTGTGCACTGGTTTCAAACCATCTCTAACATCAGGCAAAGCCCTTGAAACAATTACGGACATTGAATAATCAATATATGCCGATTTCATCTGCTCCTCGATGTTGATAGGTATCAGTTTTTCTCCGTCTGCCATATAAATCTTTTTAATTTTTATTTTTAATTCAGATAAGCAATATACACTTTTTACCGTTTTTAACAAGTTATTAACGGTATTGATTTAACTAGAGTTATTAACATTAATAACGCAATAAAACCAATAGTTAGAGCACATATTACCAAGCATTTGAGCCTTAAAAAAAGCTAGAACAATTAAAAATTAATAACAATCCCTTAGAAATAGTATTTATTTATAAAAATTTCTACTAAATTTACGTAAAACAAAACAAATTTTATGGACGACAATTTCTCACAAAAAGTAAAAGAAGTGATAGGATACAGCAAAGAGGAAGCGGTAAGACTGAGCCATGATTTTATTGGAACAGAACACCTAGTCTTAGGTATTCTTAAGAAGGGTGATGGAAAAGCGATTGATATTTTGACTTCTTTGGAGACAAACTTAGAGTATTTGAAAAAGAAGATAGAGGCTTTGAATCCAACCTCAGTAGTTTTAAATGATCGAATAGGAGACAAAAAACTACACCTAACACGACAAGCTGAAAAAGCGCTAAAGACGACTTTTCTGGAAGCGAAGTTGTATGAAGATAATTCAATCAATACAGCGCATTTATTATTGTGTGTATTGAGAAATGAAAATGACCCTACAACAAAGTTGTTGAATAATTTTGACATCAATTATAGCGATGTAAAACTACTTTTCAAACAACTCAGCAATAGTGTTGAAGAAGAGTTTGAAGGGCCTGTTTCTGAAAGTGATCAAGGAAATGATTTTGAAGGTCCTGGTAAATCCAATCCTTTCGAATCTCAAAACCCTAAAAGTAAACCTGCAAAAAAATCAAAGACACCCGTACTTGATAATTTTGGCAGGGACCTTACTGACTTGGCAGAAAACAACAAATTGGATCCTGTAGTTGGCCGTAAAGAAGAAATCGAAAGAGTTTCTCAAATCCTGAGTAGAAGAAAGAAAAACAACCCAATGCTGATCGGTGAACCAGGGGTTGGAAAATCTGCTATTGCAGAAGGATTGGCCTTGCGAATTGTGCAGAGGAAAGTATCTAGAATCCTCTTCAATAAACGCGTAGTATCTTTGGATTTAGCGAGTTTAGTAGCTGGAACAAAATACAGAGGACAGTTTGAAGAACGCATGAAAGCGTTGATGAACGAATTGGAAAAAAATAAGGATATCATCTTATTTATCGATGAAATTCACACAATTGTTGGTGCAGGAGGTGCTACGGGTTCTTTAGATGCATCCAACATGTTAAAGCCTGCTCTGGCCAGAGGAGAAATTCAATGTATTGGTGCTACCACCTTGAATGAATTCCGTCAAAACATTGAAAAAGACGGTGCCCTGGAGAGACGTTTTCAAAAAATTATTGTGGAGCCTACTTCTATTGAAGAAACGGTTCAAATCCTTTTAAACATCAAAGAAAAGTACGAAGAACACCACAATGTAAATTACACTCAAGAAGCAATTGAAGCCTGTGTAAAACTTACCAATAGGTACATGACTGATCGTTTTTTACCAGACAAAGCTATTGATGCCTTAGACGAGGCAGGGTCAAGAATACACATTACAAATATTATAGTACCACAGCAAATTCTTGAGCTAGAGAAAAAACTCGAACAAATAAAAGAGGGCAAAACAAACGCTGTAAACCGTCAAAAATACGAAGAAGCAGCTAGGTTACGAGATGATGAGAAAAACATAGAATCAGCCTTGAAATCAGCTCAGGACCAGTGGGAAGAAGCCTCTAAGGAGAATAGAGAAACTGTAAGCGAAGAAAATGTTGCAGAAGTTGTATCTATGATGACAGGAATTCCAGTGAACAGAGTCGCAGAAGCAGAAACCAATCGTCTGAGTGAACTTCCAAATAAAATTAAGGGCAAGGTTATAGGTCAAGACCACGCTGTTGCTAAAGTTGTAAAGGCGATTCAACGAAATAGAATCGGCCTAAAAGACCCAAACAAACCAATAGGCTCCTTTATTTTCTTGGGTCAAACTGGAGTTGGAAAAACTCAATTGGCTAAAATATTAGCTAGTGAATTGTTTGACAGCAATGACGCATTGATTCGTATTGACATGAGTGAATACATGGAGAAGTTTTCTATCTCTAGATTGATTGGAGCGCCTCCTGGATACATTGGTTACGAGGAAGGTGGACAGTTGACTGAAAAAGTAAGAAGAAAACCGTATGCTGTCGTGCTCCTTGATGAGATTGAAAAAGCCCATCCTGATGTATTCAATATGTTGTTACAAATTTTAGATGACGGCTTTATAACAGATAGTTTGGGTCGTAAGATTGACTTTAGAAATACAGTAATCATTATGACATCTAATATTGGTGCCCGTCAGTTGAAAGACTTTGGTGGTGGCGTTGGATTTGGTACAGCTTCAAAATCAGCTCAAGCAGATGACAATGCAAAGGGTATTATCGAAAGTGCCCTTAAAAAATCATTTGCTCCTGAATTCTTAAACAGAATTGATGATGTGATTATTTTTAACACCCTTGAAAGAGAAGATATACATAATATCATTACTATTGAACTTGAAAAGTTACTTGAAAGGGTATCGAACCTAGGGTATCATTTAGAATTGAGTCTTGAGGCCAAAGACTATATTGCCGACAAAGGTTTTGATAAAAGCTATGGTGCAAGACCTTTAAAAAGAGCGATTCAGAAATACATAGAAGATGTGCTCGCAGAGGAGATAGTGAGTTCTAAACTAGAAGAAGGAGATACAATACTTATGGATTTTGATAAAACTAAAAAAGAGTTAAAAATAGATATTAAGAAGAAATCTGTTTCATAAACGGCTAGTCACTTATACTCACAAAAAAAGCTTTGCATACTGCAAAGCTTTTTTTATTCACTTTAAAGTGTAATACTATGTTGAACTTTTAGGTAAAAACACTTCTGCCAACATACAACGAGCACTTCCACCTCCACACTTTTCGATGGTTGCTAAGTTGGCGCTTATGATTTCACAATGTTTTTCAATGGATTCTATTTGTTGTAAGGTCAGACAGGATTTTGCTGCTGCAGACATCACTAAGAATAATTCCCCTTTATCATTTTCAACTTGCAACATATTACCCGCAAAATGAGTCAATTGTTCCTCGGAAACGACAATCAATTCTTTACCGTCTTGTTTCATTTGTTGCTTGACTTGTTTGCGTTCTTTTTTATCATCAATACTCGCCAAACAAATGACTGAAAATGATTTTGCCACACACAACATTACATTTGTATGATAAATAGGAGCTCTTTCACCGTCAACTGTTTGATTGGCGGTAAAAATAACTGGTGTATACTCAAAATCTTCGCAAAATTCAATAAAGAGTTCTTCGTCAGATCGGGCAGAAATCGCACAGTAAGCTTTTCTATTTTCACGATCTAACACTATACTTCCTGTTCCTTCTAAAAAAATTTCTTCTTCTTCAGCACTTGAGTAATCGACTACATTGTCGATAGTAAAACCAGAAGATTCCACAAACTGCAAAATAGTATCTTTTCTTTCCAAGCGTCTGTTGGGTGCAAACATAGGATACAATCCAATATCTCCGTTGGCATGAAAGGAAACCCAATTGTTTGGGAATATTGCATCAGGAGTATCTATTTCAGTACTCGCATTAGCCACTAAAACAGTGATTCCCTTATCTCTTAGTATACTTACAAAAGAGTCAAATTCGAAAAGTGCATTTTGCTGCACTTGTGCTGTAGTCAATTCAACTGCATCTAATTGATAATAATTATTGACCGCTGTCTCTTCATTTTTACGAAAAGTTGCTGGGCGAACCATCAATAGCGTATTCGTAGTTTGTTTCATAATAAAACTGTATTTATATGTATGTATCGAACAACACTTAGTCTCGAATCAGTGGAAGTGTCGTACAACGTAAAAGTCCTTCTTGTTTTGAAATTTCTGCGTAAGGTACTTCTTCCACTGTAAAGCCGTTGGCACGTAACCAAGTATTGAGTCTGTGGAAGTTTTGTTCAGAAACCACAACTTTTTCAGAAATTGAAAACACGTTGGAGTACATTTGATACATTTCATCTTTTGTAATATGAAATAAATTACCCTCTCCGAAGAGATCCACTAAAAATTGATATTCAGATTCCTCCAAAAAACCTTCTTTATGAATAATCGCCTTATCAGTTCCAATAGGCTGGAAACAGCAATCCAAATGCAATGCATTCTCATGCGCATTGGTATTTGATTTTTTTAGATTGAAAGATTTTACTGTTTTATGAGGGAAAAGTTCTTGCAAGAATGTAACTCCTTTCATATTAGTTCTTGCCGTTATATAATCTGCATAATCAGCTCCGGTATAAACCCCCACAAATATATAATCATTCCATGGCATGACATCGCCTCCTTCAAAATGTACATCATCAGAGGTTGAAATGACCTTTTCAGGAGCCAAACCATCGATGATATATTGAATAGCATCAATTTCCTTTTGTCTATCGGGAAGTATGTTTGATTTGATAAAAAGATCCTCAATAACAAAAGCGATATCTCTCGAAAAGATTTGATTGTAATTTGGGATGGTATTTGGTCTGTATACCTTTACATCATATTTCTCGAATATAGACATAAGTGCATCCATCTCACGAACCATAGCGGCTTCTAGTGGATAGGTACCGTTTTCTATATGGTGTATGGATTTAGGATCGTAAGCTTGCTCTAATAATGGAGTGGGTCCGTTACTTGTTGCTGTACCTAGAAGGACTGTTCGCAATCTAGATGTTTCATTTTGAATATTTAATTTCAATCGCTTTAAATAAAAATTAATAAAAAAACCTTCGCAAAGTTACGAAGGTTTTTTGAATTTTTTAACTATTCTAACGACTAGTAGTCTCTTAATTTAAAACCCGTATACAATTGTCTTGGACGACCAATTGGCTCATTACGTTCTCTCATTTCTTTCCATTGTGCTATCCATCCCGGGAGTCTTCCCATTGCAAACATTACTGTAAACATTTCAACAGGGATACCCAATGCTCTATATATAATTCCAGAATAAAAATCTACGTTAGGGTATAAATTTCTAGACTTAAAATAGTCATCATTTAGAGCTACTTCAGCCAAACCTTTTGCTATATCTAATACTGGATCTACGATTCCAAGATCATTTAAAACTTCTTCTGCCGCTACTTGAATGATATTGGCTCTTGGGTCAAAGTTTTTATAAACTCTATGTCCGAATCCCATCAATCGGAAAGGGTCGCTTTTATCTTTAGCTTTTGCTATATATTTATGGTAATCTCCTCCGTCGTTTTTGATGTCCTCAAGCATTTCAATTACAGCTTGATTTGCACCACCGTGAAGTGGTCCCCACAAAGCAGATATACCTGCAGATATAGATGCAAATAACCCAGCATGAGAAGAACCTACAATACGAACCGTAGAAGTAGAACAGTTTTGCTCGTGGTCTGCATGCAAGATCAACAACTTATCAAGTGCATTTAAAATGATTGGATTGATTTCAAACTCTTCATTTGGTTTACCAAACATCATTTTATACATGTTCTCAACGTAACCAATTTGAGCATCACCATAATCCAATGGTAATCCTTGTTTTTTACGCAAAGTCCAAGATGCCAATACAGGAAACTTAGCCATCAATTTAACGATCGCTTTGTACATTTCTTCTGGAGAACCTACATTTACTGATTCCGGATTGAAAGCGATTAAAGCACTTGTCAATGCAGAAACAACTCCCATTGGATGTGCTGATTTAGGAAAACCATCTAAGATTTTCTTCATCTCTTCATCGACTAAAGACTCTGCAGTAATGTCAGATTGAAATTGATCTAATTGTTCTTTGTTTGGCAATTCACCAAAAATTAACAGATAAGATGTTTCTAAAAAATTTGATTTCTCTGCAAGGTCTTCAATAGCATACCCTCTGTATCTAAGAATTCCCTTTTCACCATCTAAAAAAGTAATTGCACTTTCACAAGAACCTGTATTTTTAAAACCTGAATCTAAAGTAATGACACCATTGGTTAAAGCTCGTAAAGATTTAACATCGATAGCAAGTTCATTCTCTGACCCTTTTAGAACAGGGAATTCGTATTCTTTACCATTCACTTTTAGATTCGCGATTTCTGACATATTTAAGTTTTAGTTTTTTTAGGAAATTTAGTCTAACAATTTTATGTAATGCAAATTTAATTAAAATAGCTTTTTATTAAAAAAAATACATTGCCAAATTATCACAATAAAAAAGACGGTTTATTGTGAAGATATCAATGCAACAAACCGTATTTAAAGAATACGCTAAAACAGGGTCTTATTTGACAAAATCTTAATTACATAGTACTTTTAAAAGCGCAAAATTAAAGGAGTCTAAAGCGCAAAAAAAAACCGCTTTTACAAAGTAAAAAAGCGGTTTTTTTATAAATTAATTTAAAAGAAAATTAGCTCAATTTAAAAGCTTTATCTTGAGGGTAATATGCATTTTCCTCTAATTCTTCTTCAATTCTCAACAATTGATTGTATTTCGCCATACGATCTGAACGAGATGCAGAACCAGTTTTGATTTGCCCCGTATTCAAAGCAACTGCTAAATCAGCGATTGTATTGTCTTCAGTTTCACCAGATCTATGTGACATAACAGATGTAAATCCAGCATTTTTAGCCATATTTACAGCTGCAATTGTTTCTGTCAAAGTTCCAATTTGATTAACTTTAATCAAGATTGAATTTGCAATACCTTCTTCAACACCTCGAGACAAACGCTCTACGTTAGTTACAAATAAATCATCTCCGACCAATTGTACTTTATCTCCAATCTTATCAGTTAAGTATTTCCATCCTTCCCAGTCATTTTCATCCATTCCATCCTCGATAGAGATAATTGGATACTTTTCAGACAATTCAGCAAGGTAATCTGCCTGCTCTTGAGAAGTTCTCACAGCACCAGTCTCTCCTTCAAATTTAGCATAGTTGTATTTACCATTTTCGTAAAACTCAGCAGCTGCACAGTCCAAAGCTATTTTAACTTCATCGCCAGGCTTGTAACCTGCTTTTTCTATTGCTTGTAATACTGTATCCAAAGCATCTTCTGTACCTTCAAAAGTTGGTGCAAAACCACCTTCATCACCTACAGCAGTACTCAATCCTCTACCGTGTAAGATTTTTGCTAAGTTGTGGAAAATTTCAGTTCCTATTTGCAAGGCATGTGAAAAAGACTTTGCCATCACGGGCATGATCATAAACTCTTGGAATGCAATAGGTGCATCTGAGTGAGATCCTCCATTTACAATATTCATCATCGGTACAGGCAACGTATTTGCACTTACACCTCCAATATAACGATACAAAGGTTGGTTCAACTCATTGGCAGCAGCTTTGGCTACAGCTAGTGAAACACCTAAGATTGCATTGGCTCCCAACTTAGATTTATTTGGAGTTCCATCCAAATCAATCATTGCTTGATCAATCGCATTTTGTTCAAATACTGAGAATCCTAATAATTCTTCAGCAATACTAGTATTTACATTGTTTACAGCTGTCAAGACACCTTTCCCCATAAAGTCAGAACCACCGTCTCTTAATTCAACTGCTTCGTGTTCACCAGTAGATGCACCAGAAGGTACTGCTGCTCTTCCTAGTACTCCACTTTCAGTAATTACATCTACCTCTACTGTTGGATTCCCTCTAGAATCAAATATTTGACGGGCATGTATATTGATAATAACGCTCATTATATGTATGTTTTAGTTGTTATAAAATTGAATTGTCGCAAGATACAAAACCAAATGCAACAGTATATTTATTAGAATTTAATTTTCCTACATCGTATTCGTAAAACAGTAGTACAGAAATAAATTCTTTGTTTAAATTTAAAATTATTTTTTTAAATTTTCTATGAATTGATCGAATAAATACGATGAGTCATGTGGACCAGGGTTTGCTTCTGGGTGGTACTGCACTGAGAAACAATTCTTGTCTTTGATACGTATACCAGCGACCGTATTGTCGTTGAGGTGAATGTGCGTAATTTCAACAGCATCATTTTTTTCAACGGATGCTCTATCAATCACAAAACCGTGATTTTGTGAAGTTATTTCACCTTTTCCAGTTAGTAAATTTTTTACAGGGTGGTTGATTCCTCTGTGACCATTGTGCATTTTATAGGTCTTTACTCCATTGGCCAAAGCAATTACTTGGTGTCCTAAGCAAATACCAAATAGAGGCAAGTTAAGATCAATAATTTGTTTTGCAACTGATTGTGCATTTTCAAGTGGCTCAGGATCTCCGGGACCGTTTGATAAAAAGTAACCATCAGGTTGGAAAGCTTTTAAATCTTCAAAAGAAGCAGTGTTAGGAAACACTTTGATATAGCAACCTCTAGTAGCAAGATTACGCAAGATATTCGTTTTGATACCAAGATCTAAAGCGGCTACTTTATATGGAGCATTTTCATCCCCAAAGAAATAAGGTTCTTTGGTAGAAACAGTAGAAGCTAAATCTAGTCCTACCATATTGGGTACATTTTGTAGTTTTACTTTTAATGCATCGATATCAGATTCAGTGGAAATTAGTGCGTTCATAGCACCTTTATCTCTAATATAACTTACAACAGCTCTAGTATCAACATCTGTGATGGCTAAAAGGTTGTGCTTTGTAAAATAGTTCTCAAGTGATCCATTAGAACGAACGCGAGAGTGGTGAAAACTAAAATTACGGCAAATAAGTCCAGCAATTTTAATACCATTGGATTCAACTTCGTCTTCGTTGATACCATAGTTACCGATATGTGCATTGGTAGTAACCATCAACTGACCAGAATAGGAAGGGTCTGTAAAGATTTCTTGATAGCCAGTCATTCCAGTGTTGTAACAAACTTCACCAAATGAGGTACCCTCGATACCGATTGATTTTCCTTCGAAAATAGTTCCATCTTCTAAGAGTAAAATGGCTTTTTTTAATTCTTTATAATTCATGTGTGATCTTTTTGTTGTTTGCTAAAAGGGTGTCTTAAGACAGTTGCAGTCATATCGATTGCAAAGATAAAAAAACACATCAAATTTACATAAAGTATACAAAAAAAGGATAAACTATAAATAGTTTATCCTTTAGATTTGTTTACAGATACATCATCTTATTTTTCAGAAGATGTAGTTTCATCCGTTGCTGGAGTTTCTGTAGTAGCTGCAGAAGATTTTCTACCTCTACGAGTAGATTTCTTCTTCTTAGCACCATTTGGATTGTAAATTTCGTTGTAATCAACTAATTCTACCATTGCCATAGGAGCATTATCTCCTTGACGGTTTCCTAATTTGATGATACGAACATATCCACCTGGACGATCTGCAACTTTTACAGATACCTCTTTGAATAATTCAGTAACAGCATATTTATCTCTCAAAACGCTAAATGCTAACCTACGGTTGTGTGTAGTATCAGTTTTAGATTTTGTGATGATAGGCTCAACAAACTGACGCAAAGCTTTCGCTTTAGCAACTGTAGTATTGATACGTTTGTGCTCGATAAGAGAACAAGCCATATTTGCCAACATAGATTTTCTATGTGCTGTTTTTCTACCTAAGTGATTGAATTTTTTTCCGTGTCTCATGACCTTTGTTTTTTGCTTTCATCTTGCTCAACTGTATTTCAGGAGCAAACTATGAAAGATTAATCTTTATCTAATTTGTATTTACTTAAATCCATTCCAAAATTCAACCCTTTTACATGAACAAGTTCATCTAATTCAGTCAATGATTTCTTACCAAAATTACGGAATTTCATTAAGTCATTTTTATTAAAAGACACTAAATCTCCTAATGTTTCAACTTCTGCAGCTTTCAAACAGTTCAACGCTCTTACAGATAAGTCCATATCGATAAGTTTCGTTTTCAACAATTGACGCATGTGCAAAGACTCTTCGTCATATGTTTCAGTTTGAGCAATTTCATCTGCCTCTAAAGTGATACGCTCGTCAGAGAATAACATAAAGTGGTGGATTAAAATCTTAGCAGCTTCGGTTAATGCATCTTTAGGGTTGATAGAACCATCAGTAATGATATCAAAAACTAATTTTTCATAATCAGTTTTTTGCTCTACACGGTAATTTTCAACAGCATATTTAACATTCTTTATAGGAGTGTAAATAGAATCTGTAAAAATAGTTCCTAAAGGTACATTGTTCTTTTTGTTCTCTTCAGCAGGAACAAACCCTCTACCTTTCTCAATAGTAATTTCCAATTTAAAATCAACAGATGATTCTAAGTTACAGATTACTAATTCAGGGTTCAATACTTGGAACCCTGAAATAAATTTTTGAAGATCACCTGCGGTAATTTGATTCTGTCCAGAAACTGAAATAGAAACTGTTTCTCTATCAGTATCTTTAATTTGTTTCTTAAAGCGTACTTGTTTAAGATTAAGGATAATTTCAGTAACATCTTCCACAACTCCTTCTATAGTTGAGAATTCATGCTCAACACCTTCTTTTCTCAAAGATGTAATTGCAAAACCTTCTAAGGAAGAAAGTAAAACTCTTCTCAATGCGTTACCTACTGTTAAACCAAAACCTGGTTCTAAAGGTCTAAATTCAAACCTACCTTCAAAATCAGTAGATTTAATCATTATTACTTTGTCGGGTTTCTGAAAATTTAAAATTGCCATAGTTTAACGGGTGTCAAAAATTATTTAGAGTATAATTCTACTATTAATTGTTCTTTGATGTTCTCTGGAATTTGTAATCTTTCCGGTACAGTAACAAAAGTTCCTTGTTTTGTATCAGCATTCCAAGTTAACCACTCATATACATTGCTGTTAGCGGCCAATGCACTTTCGATAGCAACAAGAGATTTAGATTTCTCTCTTACAGCAATCACATCTCCAGGATTCAAAGAATAAGAAGGGATGTTCATAATTTCTCCATTCACAGTGATGTGTCTGTGAGAAACCAATTGACGTGCACCTCTACGAGAATTTGCAATTCCTAAACGGAATACAACATTGTCTAAACGAGATTCACACAATTGCAAAAGAACTTCACCAGTAATTCCTTTACTACTTGAGGCTTTGTCAAATAAGTTACTAAATTGACGCTCAAGGATTCCGTAAGAATACTTTGCTTTTTGCTTTTCTTGTAATTGCATTGCGTATTCAGATTTTTTTCCTCTACGTCTTGCATTACCATGTTGCCCTGGAGGGTAATTTCTTTTTTCAAAAGATTTATCATCTCCGAAAATTGCTTCACCAAACTTACGAGCAATTTTAGTTTTAGGTCCTGTATATCTTGCCATTTCTTATTGTTTTACGAACAGGGATTGTGAATTAAGGCGTTCTCCTTCGACAATCTTATTCCTATTCAAATTAAAATTTAATTATACTCTACGTCTTTTAGGAGGACGACATCCGTTGTGAGGGATTGGAGTTACATCGATGATCTCAGTTACTTCAATTCCGTTGTTATGCAAAGTTCTGATAGCGCTCTCACGACCATTTCCAGGACCTTTTACATATACTTTCACTTTTCTTAGTCCAGCTTCGTGTGCTACTTTAGCACAATCTTCTGCAGCTGTTTGCGCAGCGTAAGGAGTGTTCTTTTTAGAACCTCTAAACCCTTGCTTTCCAGCAGATGACCAAGAGATTACATCTCCTTTTTTGTTTGTTAAAGAAATAATGATGTTGTTAAATGAAGCTGTGATGTGTGCTTCACCCACAGACTCAACAATAACTTTACGCTTTTTTGAATTTGTTTTAGCCATAATATCAAGTTATTATTTAGTAGCTTTCTTTTTGTTAGCCACAGTTTTTCTTTTACCTTTTCTCGTTCTAGAGTTGTTCTTAGTTCTTTGACCTCTTAATGGAAGTCCAGATCTATGACGAATTCCACGGTAACATCCGATATCCATTAAACGTTTGATGTTTAATTGAGTCTCTGAACGCAATTCACCTTCAATAGTGAAAGTTCCTGCTTGTTCACGGATTTTTCCGATTTGTTCATCTGTCCAGTCTTGAACTTTGATGCTCTCGTCTACTCCTGCGTTTGCTAAAATTTGTTTAGCTCTTGTACTACCAATTCCAAAAATGTAAGTTAATGCAATAACTCCTCTTTTGTTTTTTGGTATGTCAATTCCTGCTATTCTTGCCATAACTTACCCTTGTCTTTGTTTGAATCTAGGATTCTTTTTGTTGATTACATATAATCTGCCTTTTCTACGCACAATCTTGCACTCGGCACTTCTTTTTTTTATGGATGCTCTTACTTTCATCGTATAACTTTTTAGTATCTATAAGTAATTCGAGCCTTCGATAAATCGTAAGGACTCATTTCTAACTTCACTTTATCTCCAGGAAGCAATTTGATATAATGCATACGCATTTTACCAGAAATATGAGCAGTCACAATATGACCATTCTCTAATTCCACGCGAAACATTGCGTTTGACAATGCTTCAGTAATTGTTCCGTCTTGTTGTATTGCAGCTTGTTTAGCCATATTACAAAGATGATTTACGTTTGTTTCCTGTTTTCATCAAACCGTCGTAGTGACTGTTTAATAAATAAGAATTGATTTGTTGAATTGTATCGATCGCTACTCCAACCATAATGATTAAAGATGTTCCTCCGTAAAACAAGGCCCAGTTCTGTTGTACACCGAACTGAACAGCGATTGCGGGAAGAATTGCTAACAATGCTAAAAATAACGACCCTGGAAAAGTGATTCTAGATAAGATAGAATCTAATCTATCTCCTGTTTCTTGACCTGGTCTTACACCTGGAATGAAACCACCACTTCTTTTTAAGTCATCTGCCATTTTATTCGTAGGAATTGTTATTGCAGTATAGAAGTAACTAAATACAATAATCAAAACTGCAAACAAAACATTGTATCCTAATCCATTCATGTCTGCGAAACTAGCTCCGACAGCTTGGAAAGAACCTTCTAACTTTTGTGCGAAAGCTCCTGGGATAAACATAATTGCTTGTGCAAATATAATAGGCA
This sequence comes from Flavicella sp., assembly GCA_042091695.1. Classification (GTDB taxonomy): domain Bacteria; phylum Bacteroidota; class Bacteroidia; order Flavobacteriales; family Flavobacteriaceae; genus Flavicella. The sequence goes on along the minus strand of JBELHA010000007.1, from coordinate 5,189 downwards.
TCACTCCTGCTGAATTTAACTTCAAAGGAATGTATTGTCTTGTACCTTCAACGTCTTTAATATCACCAACTACAGATCTTCTAGCATACTGCACTGCGATTCTACGCACAGCAGTTACTAAGAGAACAGAAGCGAGGATAACTAAGAACCAGATAACCATTTCTAACAAAATCATCATTGCACCACCGGCACCACCGTTTGCAGTTTTAGAAGCTAATTCCTGTGCAAAAGAAGATGGAAAACGAGCAATAATTCCAATCATTATCAATAATGAAATTCCGTTTCCAATACCTTTGTCAGTAATTCTTTCTCCTAACCACATTGCAAACACAGTACCTGCCATCAATAATACCATAGAAGAGAACCAAAAGAATCCAGTACTCAAGAAGCTATCGGTAACGAAAGCTGCTTCTGGCAAAATAGCTGCCATATTAGTAATGTATGCAGGTCCTTGTACTAAAGTAATTCCGATAGTCAACCAACGTGTGATTTGTGTCGTCTTTTTTCTACCACTTTCTCCGTCTTTCTGTAATTTCTGAAGGTAAGGAACCGCGATTCCCATCAACTGAACTACAATAGATGCAGAAATGTATGGCATGATCCCAAGCGCCATGATAGATGCTCGAGAAAATGCTCCTCCTGTAAATGCATTTAATAAACCTAACAGACCACCGTCGGTTTGATTTTCTAAAGCAGACAATTGTGTAGGGTCAATTCCCGGTAAAGGAACTTGCGCCATAAAACGATATACTGCCATTAAACCAAGTGTCAAAAGAATCTTATCTCTCAATTCTTTTATATTCCAGATGTTCTGTAAAGTTGCTATAAAATTTTTCATTTACTTTTTTTTCTTATAAAGTTACTGCTGTTCCACCTGCTGCTTCGATTGCTGCTTTAGCAGAAGCTGTAAATTTGTGAGCTGTAATGTTTAATTTAGCTTTCAATTCACCACGCCCTAATATTTTAACTAGGTCATTTTTGTGAGCCAAACGAGCATTTACCAAAGCGTCTAAATCAACAGTTTCGTTGATTTTTCCTGCATCTACAAACTCTTGTAATTTATCCAAGTTAATTCCTTGGTAGTCCTTACGGTTGATGTTTGTAAATCCAAACTTAGGTACACGTCTTTGCAAAGGCATTTGACCTCCTTCAAATCCAATTTTTCTTGAATATCCAGAACGAGACTTTTGTCCATTGTGACCTCTAGTAGCGGTACCACCTTTACCAGAACCTTCACCTCTTGCTATCCTTTTACCTTTCTTAACAGATCCCTCTGCTGGTTGTAAGTTATTTAAACTCATCTTGTTAATGTTTTTATTTAATTTCTTCAACAGAAATTAAGTGATTAACTTTATTTACCATACCAAGAATCGATGCAGTAGCTTCGTGTTCTACTACTTGATTCATTTTGCGTAAACCTAAAGCGACTAAAGTTTTCTTTTGAGAAGCTTCACGTCTAATTTGGCTTTTTACCTGTGTTATCTTAATTTTTCCCATCGTACTTCGATTTAACCGTTAAAAACTTTGTCTAAAGAAATACCTCTCTGTTTTGCAACAGTATGTGCACTACGCAATTGTAACAAAGCATCAAAAGTTGCTTTTACCACGTTGTGAGCATTCGAAGATCCTTGAGATTTTGAAAGTACATCATGTACTCCTACTGAATCCAATACGGCACGTACAGCACCACCGGCGATAACTCCAGTACCATTTGATGCAGGCTTCAAGAATACTCTTGCTCCACCAAATTTACCTTTTTGTTCGTGCGGTAAAGTTCCATTAATTACAGGAACTCTTACTAAGTTTTTCTTAGCGTCTTCAATTGCTTTTGCAATTGCAGAAGCAACATCCTTAGATTTCCCTAAACCATGTCCTACTACACCGTTACCATCTCCTACAACAACAATTGCAGAGAATCCAAAAGCACGTCCACCTTTTGTAACTTTAGTAACTCTGTTCACACCTACAAGGTGATCTACTAGTTCTAAACCACTAGGCTTCACTAATTCTACGTTTTTATATTTTTGATACATAATAATTTCTTAAAATTTTAATCCAGCTTCTCTTGCTGCTTCAGCTAATGCTTTCACACGACCGTGATACAAAAATCCATTTCTATCAAAAGAAACGATTTCTACTTTTGCTGCGATAGCTTTTTCTGCGATAGATTTCCCTACAACAGTAGCTACTTCAGTTTTTGACCCTTTCGCGTCAACTCCTTTATCTCTAGAAGATACAGAAACAAGTGTTGTTCCAGTTGTATCGTCTACTAATTGAGCATAAATCTCCTTGTTACTTCTAAATACAGAAAGTCTAGGTCTTGCTGGTGTTCCAGAAACGACTTTACGAATTCTAGATTTGATTCTTGCTCTTCTTTCAAGCTTTGATAATGCCATAACTTATATATTATGCAGATTTACCTGCTTTTCTTCTTAATATTTCACCTACAAACTTAACTCCTTTACCTTTATAAGGCTCTGGTCTTCTGAATCCACGAATCTTAGCAGCTACTTGCCCAACCAATTGCTTGTCAAAAGATGACAATTTGATGATAGGGTTCTTACCTTTTTCAGATATAGTTTCTACTTTAATTTCAGGAGCGATACTCATCACGATGTTGTGAGAGAAACCTAAAGCTAAATCTAATTTTTGTCCTTGGCTTGAAGCTCTGTATCCAACACCTACTAATTCTAATTCTTTAGTAAATCCTTTTGATACACCTTCTACCATATTACTCAACAATGATCTGTACAATCCATGTTGTGCTCTATCGGTCTTTGATTCAGAAGCACGTTCTAAAACCAAAGTACCTTCTTCTTCTTTTACTGTAATGTTACCATTAATAACTTGAGACATTTCACCTAATTTACCTTTAACAGTAACTAAGTTGTCTACGATAGTAACGGTTACACCTTCTGTAATTTTTACTGGGCTTTTTCCTATTCTTGACATAATACTATCTCTTTATTAATAAACGTAACATAAAACTTCTCCTCCAACATTCTCTTGACGTGCTTTCTTGTTAGTCATCACACCTTTTGAAGTTGAAACGATAGCTATCCCTAAACCATTCAATACGCGAGGCATCTCTGATGCATTCACATACTTTCTAAGTCCTGGTGTAGAAATACGTTGTAATTTTTTAATTACTGGTTCTTTTGAAGCAGCATCATATTTTAAGGCTATTTTGATCGTTCCTTGAGAAGTAGTATCCTCGAACTTATAGCTTAAAATATACCCTTGTTCGAACAAGATTTTCGTCATATTCTTCTTCAGATTTGAAGCAGGAATTTCAACGACTCTGTGTCCCGTTGCAGCAGCATTTCTTATCCTTGTAAGATAATCAGCTATTGGATCTGTGTACATATAATCTAATTTGCGGTTTTGGTATGAAGCCCTACTCTAAGGCTACACCTGAAACCAATTAATAAAAACTCTTGAATTAAGAGTTTGCAAATGTAATTCATTTTACCTTCTTTTAAAAGCTTTCTACTATTTTTTTTGTGAATTAAAATAAATAGTGTAAAAAGTATCAAGGAGTTAGGTAGAAAAACAAGTACAAACAATACAAATTCATATCAAAAAATAAGGCTTTAACCGTATGGTTAAAGCCTTATTGTATCTATAGTTTATAAGCGAAAGCTTACCAACTTGCTTTTCTAACACCAGGGATCAATCCTTGGTTTGCCATTTCACGGAATGTCACACGAGAAATTCCGAACTGACGCATGTAACCTTTAGGTCTTCCAGTCAATTTACAACGGTTGTGCAAACGGATTGGAGAAGCGTTTTTAGGTAACTTTTGTAGTGCTTCATAGTCTCCAGCTGCTTTTAAAGCTTTTCTCTTTTCAGCGTACTTATCTACCGTTTTTTGCCTTTTTACCTCACGGGCTTTCATTGATTCTTTAGCCATAACTTAGTTCTTTTTAAATGGTAAACCTAATTCAGTTAATAATGATTTAGCTTCTTTATCTGTAGGTGCAGAAGTTACGAAAGTAATATCCATACCAGAGATTTTATTCACCTTATCAATGTTAATTTCAGGAAAAATAATTTGTTCAGTAATACCTAAAGTATAGTTTCCTCTACCGTCAAAACCTGTAGCTTTGATTCCGTCGAAGTCACGTACACGTGGCAATGAAGCAGTTATTAATCTATCCAAAAACTCATACATCTTTGTTCCTCTTAAAGTTACTTTCACACCAATTGGCATTCCTTTACGTAACTTAAAAGTAGCAATATCTTTCTTAGACAATGTAACTACAGGTTTTTGACCTGTAATCGTTGCTAGTTCTTCAACAGCATAATCGATAAGTTTCTTGTCAGCAATTGCAGCACCAACACCTTTACTTAGAACAATTTTTTCTAATTTAGGCACTTGCATTACATTGTTGTATCCAAACTCTTCTTTAAGAGCAGATACGATTCTTGAAGAATAATCTTCTTTTAGTCTTGGTATATAGCTCATCATTATATAGCTTTATCAGATTTTTTAGAAAAACGAACTTTCTTTCCATCCTCTACTCTAAAACCTACTTTCGTAGTGTTACCGTCTTCTAGTAACATTAGATTAGAAACGTCTAAAGAAGCTTCTTTCTTTACAATTCCTCCTTGAGGACTTTGAGCGCTTGGCTTCGTATGTTTAGATACCATATTGACACCTTCTACGATAGCTCTGTTTTTTTCAATAAAAACACGCACAACTTTTCCTTCTTTTCCTTTTTGATCTCCAGCAATTACTCTTACTGTATCACCAGTTTTAATTTTTAGCTTCGCCATTTTCTTAAATTTTAAAGCACTTCAGGTGCTAATGATACAATTTTCATGAATTGCTTATCACGAAGTTCTCTTGCAACAGGTCCGAATACACGAGTTCCTGTCATTTCTTCAGATGCGTTTAATAAAACACATGCGTTATCGTCAAAACGAATATAAGAACCGTCCTTACGTCTGATTTCTTTTTTCGTACGAACAACTACAGCTCTGTGTACTTGTCCTTTCTTTGCAGTACCGTTAGGAGTTGCACTTTTTACTGAGACAACAATTTTGTCTCCGATAGATGCATAACGTTTTTTAGTACCTCCTAAAACTCTTATCACTAAAACTTCTTTTGCTCCAGTGTTATCTGCGACTAATAATCTTGATTCTGTCTGTAACATATTATTTAGCTCTTTCTAGGATTTCTACTA
>JBELHA010000006.1:0-65020 GCA_042091695.1 Flavicella sp. | reverse complement strand
ACCGAAGAAACATTTATCGCACAGACTATTTTACACAAAATTGGAAACAAACACCAAGAGCGCGAAAACGTATTGTCCTCGTCTATTTTAGATACTGAAGACGAAGACCTTTACAAAATGCTCTTCAACATGAGCTTGAAACCCTTTGCTAAAATCAATGAGTTTTACAATTTCACACATCCCACTCACCTCTCGATGAATGAGCTGTATACCTATTGTTCAACTGTTTTCGAAAACAACGAAAGCTTTATTGAAAATAGCCAACACATTGCAAACCACTTATTCAATCAATCAGCATTGCCTCAAATAAAATCTGGGGACATGATTGTCACTTACTATTCAGATATTTTTTTCAAAGGAGAGTTAGTTGACGCTATAGGTATATTAAAAATTGAAAAGAGAACTGCTTTCTTTCAAACGATCCGAGAAGGCAAACAAATGCACCTAGAAATAGACAAAGGCATACATCCAAGCAAAATGGACAAGGGCTGCTTGATCCTTAATACGGATAAAGAAAAAGGCTATACCGTATTGAGTTTTGACAACAACAATTACGATGCTGCATATTGGAAAGATCAGTTCTTAAGTATCGAGTATGCAGATGACGACAACGCGCAAACCAAACATTTCCTTGACATGTGCAAAGGGTTTTCAAATACAGTCATCAAAGAAGAGTTAGGAAAACAAGAACAAGCAGCATTTCTGAGTTCTACTGTTGGATATTTTTCTGAAAATGAAACTGTAAACCCTAAAGAATTTGAAACGACTCTTTTCAATGACAAGCAATCCATACAACAAGCTTTTGTGGAATACAAAGAACTGTTTGAAGACAAAAAACAAATCGATTTTTGGGATGAATTTGAAGTGTCTAACGCTGTCTTTGAATCTCAAAAACGAAAAATAAACAACGATATCAAACTCGATACACACATTCAAATCAAACTTGATTTAGAAAAACCAGAAAGCTCAAAACAGTACTTAGAAAAAGGTTTTGACGAAGAAAAACAAATGCATTATTACAAGGTTTATTTCAACAATGAACTCTAAATATTGATAGTAAATAGCCTTTAGATTGTCTAAAAGTCAATCTCAAAAGCTTCCTCTACCTTCGTTTCCACTGAATTTTTCACATCCAACACCAAAGCATCTATTTGATGTTTAGTCACTCCAGGCATACAGATGATATGAGAAATATCTCCTGCAGTTGCCAGTTGCCATTTTAACTTTACCGCAGAAGACACTTTGGGAAGTACCACAGTAATCGCTCCTGGGTTCGTCCATGCTGCTACACCGATTCCTTGCAATGCCTCCACACAATAAGAAGCTACCTCAAGACATTCCTGGTAACGAGCTTTCAATCCCTCAAAACCAAATTGTTTTAGAGCATACCACAAAAACAAGGAACTATGTCCGTTACGAGACCCTGTAATCGTAGTATCAAGAGAACCTATATAAGAGACCCCTTTGGCGATCCTATCTTTGTTGTTTCGCTTCGCTAAAATAACTCCCGCAGGGATAGGGGCTCCGATGAATTTGTGTGCACTGATAGAAATACTGTCAACACCGTCTGCAAAATCAAAAGGCAAACGAGGCTCCATAAAAGCTCCATACACTCCAGACAATGCAGCATCACAATGAATATAATGATTCTGAATGGCCAACTTTTTAAAGATTTTCTTGATCACAGACACATCGTCTTTTGCCTCAGTCATCGTAGTCCCAAAAGTTGTCAAAACGATCGCTGGTATATGTCGGTTCTGCTGTAAGGTGTTTTCGAAATCTTCGTAATCTAGCTCACCGTTTTCTTGAGATCTCAACATAATACTCGGTATGTTCAACATGTGAATATTCTTGCGAACACTATAATGCGTATTGTCAGAATAATATACCATAGCATCAGGATACAACTCACGTGCTAGATACAAACCATACAAGTTACTCTCACTTCCCCCATTGGTAACATAGCCCCAAAAATCATCCTTTTTGGCACGGAAAAGTTTGGCAAAAAAAGAAACCACTTCTCTTTCTATCTCATGAGACTGCACTTTGTAAGTTCCATCTTCAAAAGGATCCCCAATATTATTGATAGGATATCTGAAAAAAGGATACAATGCCGAATAATCAAAATCTTTAGACACTGGAAAACCCAAAGAACATTCGTTTACTGATTCCAATTCTTTTTGAAGTGCAACCAATCGTTGTGCATCTGCTTCTGTAAGTTTTCTTTTTTCCATAATCTAAGTATTATTTTGTAAAATTAGAAAAAACAACACTATATAACTTAAAAATAACAATTTCACAAAATATAAATCTATAGTATTGAAATAAACAGTATATTTATACTGTATTTTGCTTTTTTTAAAAGAAATACAGAAAAGGAACCGTGTATGGATACAATCGATAAAAAAATATTGATGTTATTACAAAAAGATGCAAAGCAAAACACCAAACAAATTGCATTGCAAATAGGATTGACAGTAAGTCCTACGTTCGAACGCATCAAGAAATTGGAAGAACAAAAATACATAAAAGGTTATGTAGCTGTTTTAGACGGTAAAAAAATTGACAAATCAATCCTAGTATACTGTCAGATATCCCTAGAAAAACACTCTATAAAAACCATCGCCAACTTCAAAAAAGAAATTGCTAAAATCCCAGACATCATGTCCTGTCACCACATGTCGGGCAACTATGACTTTTTGCTAAAAGTAGCTGTAAACGACATGAACGCTTACCAAACATTTGTCATTGAAAAACTATCAGTGATAGAAGGTATTTCCAACGTACAGAGTTCTTTTGTAATTGAGGAAGTAAGCAATGAAAGTAAATACAATATCGAATAATACATAACTAATAAAACAGCTAACACATGGATATCAATATCATCAACAAATCAAAACACGACCTGCCACATTACGAAACAATTGCATCTGCAGGAATGGATCTAAAAGCGAATCTCGACGCAGCAATCACACTAAAACCTATGGAAAGAGCTATCGTAAAAACAGGATTGTGTATGGCACTACCTATTGGTACTGAAGCACAAGTAAGACCAAGGAGTGGCTTGGCTGCCAAAAAAGGAATCACTGTACTCAACAGCCCTGGTACTATTGATGCAGACTACCGTGGTGAGATTGGGGTAATTCTTATCAACTTATCCAATGAAAATTTTACTATCAACGATGGAGAACGTATTGCTCAACTTGTGATTGCAAAACACGAACGTGCTACTTGGAAAGAAGTAAATGACCTAGACACTACTGAAAGAGGAAGTGGCGGATTTGGAAGTACAGGAGTCTGATAAAAAGTATAAAATAAAAAAACCTACCCCTTCTTTTTAGTATATTAGTAAATAAACTAAAACCATGAAATTGACAAAAATCATATTCCTTATTCTTTTAGTGGTCATCGCTATTATTGTTTACAAACAATATCCAAAATTAAATATCATCGCTGGCTACGCAGCCAAAAACATGAGTTCTAACGCTTTTTTAACGCAAAGGCCTATAGACTCAATCAATGCATACGACAATGCGGTACCGTCTATAAAATTGGCTAAAACCTCTATAGATAGAAACAACAAAATAACCTCCTCCTCTGTCTTTGGGCTTTTGGAACGTAAAGTACATTTTAGAGAAGGACAAGGCGCTGTCGTAATCGATGATGACTACGACACAAATCAAAAAACACTACTACCTAAAAGATCGCAACAATTTTTAACAGATACGTTTCCTATTGGTAGTAAAGCTAAGCTTGACGATAACATTAAAAATGTAGATTATGTTGCACTTAACAAGGCTATTGAAAAGGGATTTTTAGAAAACGAAGCTACGTTTAAAAAAAACACACGTGCACTTCTTGTGATTCACAAAGACAAAATCATCGCAGAAAAATATGCTCCTGGATTTTCAAAAGACACCCGTTTTTTAGGATGGTCTATGGCCAAAAGCTTGTTAGCAACCATTATTGGTGTATTAGAAAAACAACAAGGATTTGACATTTACAAACCTATTGTAGACTACATGGATTTGGAGGGCTGGAAACAAGACGAAAGGGCTTCCATCACGATGCACCATCTTTTAAAAATGGTCAGTGGATTGGAATGGGAAGAAGACTACACAAAAATATCAGATGTTACGCGAATGCTATTTCTAGAAAAAGACATGACCCAATCTCAAGCAACTAAAAAGTCTGAATTTGCAGCAGGAACACATTTCAACTACTCTTCAGGTACCTCTAATCTAATTTCAGGAATCCTTCGTGCGCAATTCAAAACACATCAAGAATACCTAGATTTCCCGTATACCGAATTGATTGATAAAATAGGCATGCATTCCATGGTGTTTGAAACAGACATGACAGGAAATTATGTTGGCTCTTCCTATGCATGGGCAACTGCTAGAGACTGGGGAAAATTAGGATTGCTATATCTTAAAAAAGGGACATGGAACGGAGAACAACTGTTAAATGAAAGCTGGGTAGACTATACCCAAACTCCCACCAAAGCGTCTGCAGATGAATACGGAGCTCAATTTTGGACCAACACCGCAGGCTACCTACCCGATGCTCCAAGAGACATGTATTATGCTGATGGATACCACGGACAACGTATATTCATTATCCCGTCTAGAGATATTGTAATTGTTCGTACAGGACTGACACAACGCAATCAAGAAGAATCGTATCCTTTGATGAATACATTGATTAAAGAAATACTCGCTGCTATTGATTCTAATAGACCTTAGATTGTAATAAAAGGGATATAATAGCTCGTAGATAAAATATTAAAGCCCCTAGAAATAAATTTCTAGGGGCTTTAAATTTGAAGCAATAAACTCTTTACAGATCAAAGCCTATATTGACATCCAATTTTTTGGCTATCACCTCATTGATGCTTGCCTTCAATTCAGGAATTTTAACATCCTTTAAAGCATCGTTAGAAAAAGCATACATCAATAGTGCTTTTGCTTCTTTTTTAGGGATTCCCCTTTGTTGCATATAGAATAAAGCACTCTCATCCAATTGTCCAATGGTACAACCATGCGAACACTTTACATCGTCTGCAAATATCTCTAATTGAGGCTTTGAATTTACAGAGGCTTTGTCTCCGACAATTACATTGTTATTTTGCTGGTAGGCATTGATTCTTTGAGCAGCCTGCTCAACAATTACCTTTCCGTTGAAAACACCAGTTGAATTGCCGTCGTAAATACCTTTGTACATCTCATGAGACTCGCAATCAGGTGCTTTGTGCATCACCAAAGTATGGTTATCAACATGCTGTTTGCCATCTAAAATAGAAATACCATTCATATGAGACACACAGTGTGAGCCGTTTTGATAAAACTCTAAATTATTACGCAATAATTTACCCCCAAAAGAAAATGTATGCACAGAAGCAATACTATCTCTTTCTTGTGAAACAAAAGTTCCATCAATCAAAGAAGCAGTAGCCACATCATTTTGCATTTTGTAGAAATCTACAATACCTCTCTTATTTACAAAAACTTCGGTAATTGAATTGGTCAGTGTAGCACTTGCAGTCAAACTTTGATTGCGTTCTATGATTTGAACATGTGAATTTTCACCAACAATTACAAGGTTCCTTGGCTGTATTAACATATTTTGCTCATTTCCTGTAGAGAAGTTTACAATCTGTATCGGCTTTGGGACTATTTTGTTTTTAGGTATATTGATAAAAGCACCTTCTTTGGAAAAAGCTGTGTTTAAATCTGCCAAACTATTATTGTCCTTAGCTAATTTATTAAAATAAGCATCGATATGCACTTTGTACTTCGGTTGTGTCAATGCGGCAGACATCACACAAATATCTATACCATCGTGTGTTGTTTCGGACAAAAAAGAACTGAATTTACCATCGATAAACACCAAGTTATAACAGTCCGTTTCATGCAAAAAAAACTTTTTTATGTCGCTGTAATCAAGTGACGTTTCAGCATTGGGAAACAAGTTGTAATCCTGCTTTAAAAGAGAAGCTAAGCTTGTATATTTCCATTCTTCGTCCTTTTTTGTAGGAAACCCTTTACTCTCAAAATCACGAAAAGCATTGCTGCGAATTTCATGTACATTTGAGTCTACGTCTACATCTACTTTATTTTCAAAAGCTAAAAAAGAAGAAGCTAATTTTTCTTTAAATACCATAGTTAGCTATTATGCGTTCAACTCCTCTTTGATCCAATCGTATCCTTTTTCTTCCAACTCTAAAGCCAATTCTTTAGTACCTGATTTTACGATTTTACCATCGTGTAATACATGTACAAAATCAGGAACTATATAATCCAATAATCGCTGGTAGTGCGTGATTACGATCACAGCATTGTCTTTAGATTTTAATTTATTGACTCCATTGGCAACGATACGCAACGCATCGATATCCAAACCAGAATCTGTTTCATCCAATATCGCCAATTTAGGTTCTAACATTGCCATTTGAAAGATTTCATTTCTTTTCTTTTCACCTCCAGAAAAACCTTCATTTAGAGAACGAGATAAAAACTTACGGTCGATTTCTAACAATTCTGATTTTTCACGAATCTTTTTCAACATATCTTTGGCAGGCATTTCCTCCAAACCTTGTGCTTTTCTAGATTCATTGATAGAAGACTTGATAAAATTTGTAACAGTAACTCCAGGAATTTCAATAGGATATTGAAATGATAAAAAGACCCCAGCATGTGCTCTCTCTTCTGGTGCTAACTCACTGATATCTTCACCATTCAACTCGATATTACCTGCTGTAACTTCGTACTCTTCTTTTCCTGCAATCACAGAAGCCAAGGTACTTTTACCTGCTCCATTTGGCCCCATAATAGCATGAACCTCACCCGCGTTTACTTCTATATTAAGCCCTTTTAGAATTTCTTTGTCTTCTATATTCGCTTTTAAATTCTCTATTTTTAACATGATGCTATATTTTTTATCCTACGGATCCTTCTAAACTGATTTCTAATAATTTTTGTGCTTCTACCGCAAATTCCATCGGCAACTTATTCAGTACATCTTTACTAAATCCATTGACAATTAGAGCGATTGCCTTTTCAGTATCAATACCTCTTTGGTTACAATAAAATAATTGATCTTCTCCAATTTTACTTGTAGTCGCTTCGTGCTCAATTTGAGCAGTCGTGTTTTTTGCCTCTATATACGGGAAAGTGTGTGCTCCACATTGATCGCCCATCAATAGGGAATCACATTGTGAAAAGTTACGCGAATTGGTTGCTCTAGGATTGATTTGTACCAAACCTCGGTAACTGTTTTGTGATTTTCCGGCTGATATTCCTTTTGAGATAATCGTACTTTTGGTATTCTTTCCTAAATGGACCATTTTTGTACCTGTATCCGCTTGTTGAAAGTTGTTGGTAACTGCAATTGAATAAAACTCTCCTACTGAATTGTTTCCTTTCAAAATACAAGATGGATATTTCCAAGTTACGGCTGAACCTGTTTCTACTTGCGTCCAAGAAATCTTAGCATTCGTTTCGCAAATACCTCTTTTTGTCACGAAGTTAAAAACTCCTCCTGTTCCATTTTTATCTCCAGGAAACCAGTTTTGTACCGTAGAGTATTTGATTTCTGCATCGTCCAAAGCAATCAACTCAACAACGGCAGCATGCAATTGATTTTCATCACGAGCTGGTGCAGTACATCCTTCTAAATAACTCACATAACTTCCTTTATCTGCAACAAGTAAGGTACGTTCAAACTGTCCCGTTCCTCCTTCGTTGATTCGGAAATATGTAGACAATTCCATCGGACATTTCACTCCCTTAGGAATGTAACAGAAAGACCCATCAGTAAATACTGCAGAGTTCAAAGCCGCGTAAAAATTATCCGTTTTAGGAACTACTGTTCCCATGTATTTTTTAACCAACTCAGGGTGCTCCTGAATGGCTTCTGAAATTGGCATAAAGATAATTCCTTTTTCTGCCAATGTCTTTTTAAATGTAGTTGCTACTGAAACAGAATCTACTACAATATCCACAGCTACTCCTTGTAATTTCTTTTGCTCATCAACAGAAATTCCAAGTTTCTTGTACATTTCCAACAATTCAGGATCTACATCGTCCAAAGATTTGTTGGGGTCTGCTTTTTTAGGCGCTGAATAATAACTGATCGCTTGAAAGTCTGGTTTCTCGTAATGTACGTTTGCCCATTCTGGTTCTTCCATATCTTTCCAAATACGAAATGCATCCAAACGCCAGTCTGTCATCCACTGTGGTTCGTTTTTCTTTTTAGAAATCGCGCGCACTATATCTTCATTCAATCCTTTCGGAAATGTTTCAGATTCTATATCTGTATAAAAACCATACTCGTACTCTTGAGTTTCAAGTTCTTTCTTTAAATCGTCTTCTGTATACTTTGACATATATTAGGTATCAATAAATCGTTATTCAATTATAGAGAAAATGACTCTCCACAGCCACATGTTCTGCTTGCATTTGGGTTGTTAAAAACAAATCCCGTTCCGTTCAAACCTCCAGAATACTCTAAGGTAGTTCCTATCAAATACAAGAAACTTTTTTTATCAATAACGATTTTAACGCCGTTATCTTCAAATATTTTATCTTCTTCTTTGGTGGTTTTATCAAAATCTAAATCATAAGACAAACCTGAACAACCACCGCTTTTTACGCCTACACGCACAAAATCAGTAGCGGTATCAAAACCGTCTTCCGTCATCAATTCAATGACTTTCTTTTTCGCAATGTCTGAAACTTTTATCATAATACTAAACCTTGTCATTGGACAAGTGACTGCAAAGATACGATATGTTGAGATAATTGAAAGAAAACTATGGGTATATTATTTGTTAGTTACAAATATTATGATACTAAGTAGAATCATTTTAAACAACAACCACGAAAACATTTCAAAAATAGCCTAAAAACAGCTTTTTTTGATAGTATTTACTGCATTGAAGATTGAATCTCTATAAAAATTGGGTAAACTCAAAAAAAAGAAGGAATTTTGCAATACAAAACAATATATATGTTAGAAGATAAATCACCTAGTAAAACAAGCCTTGCTGAACTTGGAGAGTTTGGATTGATCAAACACTTGACTAAGCATTTTAAAAATTCACATGCTTCTACACAAGTTGGAGTTGGTGATGACGCGGCTGTCCTAGACAACAAAGACCTAAAAACATTGGTCTCTACTGATCTATTGGTAGAAGGTATACATTTCAACCTTAGCTACATGCCTTTAAAACACTTGGGCTACAAAGCTGTAATGGTAAACCTTTCTGACATTTACGCCATGAATGGTACCGCCAATCAAATCACAGTATCTATAGCCGTTTCGAATCGGTTTCCTTTGGAAGCAATTGAAGAACTCTACGCCGGTATTAAATTAGCTTGCGACACCTACAAAATAGATTTGATCGGAGGAGACACTACCTCATCAAAAACAGGATTATTGATTAGCATTACTGCAATCGGAACTGCAAAAGAAGAAAATATAACCTATAGAAATGGCGCTGAAGAAAACGACCTATTAGTGGTTACAGGAGATCTTGGAGCTGCTTATTTGGGACTACAAGTACTTGAAAGGGAAAGACAAGTTTTTGCTGTAGATCCAAATGCACAACCCGATTTAGAACCTTATACCTATTTGGTAGAACGACAGCTAAAACCAGAGGCTAGAAAAGACCTTTCTGGAATTTTGAACGAATTAAAAGTGAAACCTACAAGTATGATTGATATCTCTGACGGACTATCTTCTGAAATCATTCACTTGTGTAAAAATTCGGATGTAGGTTGTAACCTATACGAGGATAAACTACCACTAGACCCACAAGTAATTTCTACTTCGGAAGAGTTTAACATGAACAGTACTGTAGTCGCTTTGAGTGGTGGTGAAGATTACGAAATATTGTTTACCGTAAAGCAAGAAGATTTTGAAAAAATAAAAGGAAATCCTAATTTTTCAATCATCGGTCATATGACAGAGAAAAACGAAGGAATCAATCTGGTAACACGAGCCAATCAAAAGATGGAACTTACCGCACAAGGTTGGGATGCGATGTTGAAAAAAGACTAAGCACAAAATCCATTAAAACACATCGCCCATTACTCTTGAGCAATCAATTGAGTAATGGGCGTTGTATTTTTTAGAAATATTTATAGCTAAGCATCTCCTTCTAACTTTGATGAAAGTTCAAACCATCGTTCTTCCTTAACTTCTATCTCTTCTATTATCTTTTGAAGCTCTTGAGACACTTCATTGATTTTATCTTCTGCAACCTCTCCGTTGGAAAACTGTGCTTCAATACGCTCTTTTTTACGCTCCAAGCTTGCTATTTCAGACTCCAATGAACCGTATTCACGTTTTTCATTGTAAGTCAACTGAACTTTTGGCTTTTCTGGTTTTACCTCCACTGCAACTGGGACCTTTTTAACCTTAGATTCTTTTGGTTTTGAATCTTCATAAGCCCTGTAATCTGAATAGTTTCCTGGAAAATTCTCCACAACGCCTTCTCCTCTAAATACAAAAAGAGAATCCACAATCTTATCCATAAAATACCTGTCGTGAGAAACCACAATCAAATTACCAGGAAAATCTAATAAAAAAGCTTCCAACACATTCAATGTGACAATATCCAAATCATTGGTTGGCTCATCAAGAATTAAAAAATTGGGGTTTTGTATTAAAACTGCACACAAAAATAAACGCTTGCGCTCACCTCCACTCAATTTTTCTACAAAGTCATATTGACGTTTTCTATCAAATAAGAAACGCTCTAACAATTGACTCGCAGATATTTTATTTCCCTTAGCCAATGGAATGTACTCCCCAAATTCTTTGATAACTTCTATGACTTTTTGCCCTTCTTTTACCGTAATTCCACTCTGAGTATAGTAACCATACTTTACGGTTTCACCTAAAATTACTTTTCCCTGATCGACAGGTTCTTTGTGTGTGATCAAATTTAGAAAGCTAGATTTCCCTGTACCATTTTTACCGATAATTCCGATACGTTCTCCACGTTTAAACACATACTCAAAACCGTCTAGTATTTTCAAATCGCCAAACGACTTATAGACTTTGTGCATTTCTAAAATCTTACTTCCCAATCGTTCCATACTGATTTCTAACTGCACTTTGTGTTCAATTCTTCTATTATGAGCAGCTTCTTTTATCACAAAGAAATCATCAATTCTAGACTTAGACTTAGTAGTTCTTGCTTTAGGTTGACGACGCATCCAGTCTAATTCTTTCTTAAAAAGGTTTTTAGCCTTTTCTTGCACTACTTGCTCCAAAGCGATTCGCTCTTCTTTCTTTTGTAGGTAATAAGAGTAATTTCCTTTGTAGCTGTAAAGTTTACCTCCATCCAGTTCAATAATCTCATTACAGACACGCTCTAAAAAATAACGGTCATGCGTCACCATGAACAGGGTGATTTTTTCTTTCTTAAAAAAAGCTTCCAACCACTCAATCATTTCCAAATCCAAATGGTTGGTAGGTTCGTCTAATATCAATAGATCTGGTTTATTGATCAAAACAGTCGCCAATCCCAAACGTTTTTTTTGCCCCCCTGAAAGACCTTTTATCTTTTGGTGGATGTCATCAAATTTTAATTTGGATAAAATTTGTTTGTACTGTGTTTCAAAATCCCAGGCATCATATTGATCCATAAGCTCAAATGCTTTTTGATAAGCATCTGCATCGTCTGGATTTTCCAATGCTTTTTCGTAATTTTGAATTACTTTCAAGGTTGGGTTTTCTGAACTAAAAACTACTTGTTCTATGGTTTTTTCAGGATCAAACACATCGTCTTGCGCCAAATAAGCGACTTGTAAATCTTTTCTTCGAACCACTTGTCCTGTGTCCGAAGCATCTCTACCTGTGATAATATTTAGTATTGAAGTCTTCCCGGTTCCATTTTTGGCTACAAAGGCTATTTTTTGTCCTTTGTTGATTCCAAAAGAAAGATTGTCAAATAAAACACGCTCTCCATAGGCTTTGGAAATATTTTCAACAGATAAGTAATTCATAAATACAAGTGTTTGAGCTGACAAAGATACAGTCTCAAAAGTAATTGAGAGCTGCTCCTAGAAAAAAAATTACAATTTCATTTTGAAAAACCACAAAACACATAAAATCACAATATTTTAGTAAAGACTTCAAGTGCAATGATACATTTAGTACATTTGAAATATCAATGCAATTAGAACATGTCTCAAAACACCTTACTTAAAGTTCGCGACTTAAGCATCTCATTTCCTAGAAAAGGAAACAACAATCAAATGGTACACGGAATCTCATTTGACATACAAGAAAACGAAATTTTAGGAGTTGTAGGGGAATCTGGAAGTGGTAAATCAATTTCTTCTCTTGCAATTATGGGGTTGCTTGATAAAAAAACGAGTCACACTACAGGAGACATTCTATTTGAAGACAACACCTTGCACAACCTAACCGAAAAGGAACTACAAAAAATTCGAGGAAATAAAATATCGATGATTTTTCAAGAACCTATGAGTTCTTTAAATCCCAGTTTAACCTGTGGTTATCAAGTATTAGAAGTGCTAAAACAACATCAAAATCTTACAAAAAGAGCAGGAAAAAAAGCGGTAATTTCTCTATTCAAACAAGTGAAACTTCCAAGAGAAAATGATATCTACGACCAATACCCACATCAACTTTCTGGGGGACAAAAGCAACGTGTTATGATCGCTATGGCTATTGCCTGTAAGCCTAAACTTCTAATTGCTGATGAACCGACAACAGCATTGGATGTTACCGTTCAAAAGGAAATCATAAAACTCCTAAAAGAAATACAGAAAGACACGAAAATGAGTATCATGTTCATCTCACACGATTTATCGTTGGTTGCAGAAATTAGCCAACATGTGGTTGTGATGCAACATGGAAAAATAGTAGAGCAAGGACCTTCAGAAACGCTCTTTAAAAACCCTCAAGAAGAATATACCAAAGCACTATTGCTATCCAGACCAAGCCTTGACAAAAGGCTAAAAACCTTGCCCTCGGTTCAAAATTTTATCGAAAATACCGTTGATCACACAGAGTATTCAACTGAAGAAAGAAGTGAATTCCATAAATCATTGTACAAAAAACAACCCCTTTTAAGAATTGAAAACCTGAAAAAAAAGTATGCTATTCAACACAAATGGTGGCAAAAAGAAAAGCGTTTCGTAAAAGCAGTAGACGGGATAAGTTTTAATGTATATAAAGGAGAGACACTTGGACTTGTCGGAGAATCTGGTTGCGGAAAATCTACGCTTGGACGCACACTAATGGGGCTAGAGAAAGTAACATCAGGAAAGATTTTTTACAACGGAAAAGACATCACAAATTGCAATATTGAGGAAAGAAAAAATTTGAGCAAAGAAATTCAGATCATCTTTCAAGATCCTTTTTCTTCCTTAAATCCAAGAATTCAAATTGGAGAAGCCATCCTAGAACCCATGCAAACACATGGAATCTTAAACAATAGAAAAGACAGGAAAAAGCGCGTAATGGAATTGCTAGAAAAAGTGGGGCTAGAGGCAGCTCATTACCACAGGTATCCTCATGAATTCTCAGGAGGTCAAAGACAACGTATCGGTATTGCTAGATGTGTCGCACTCGATCCCAAACTGATTATTTGTGACGAGTCTGTATCCGCACTAGACGTATCCGTTCAAGCACAAGTATTGAACCTACTCAACACGTTAAAAAAGGAATTTGGGTTTACCTATATTTTCATATCGCATGACTTGGCAGTTGTCAAGTATATGTCAGACCAACTATTAGTAATGAATACAGGGAAAATTGAAGAAATAGGAGATGCTGATGCGGTATATAAAAACCCGGCATCCCCCTATACCAAAAGATTAATCGAAGCAATTCCTAAAGAATTTTAAACGATCTCACATCACTAAAAACACTATACGTATCTGATTATAACAAAAGGTATTGCTACAAAATGTATACAACACCTTTCTTAATCAACAACTCTCATATAAATTATATAGAAGTACTCGATATAGCCAACGCTTCTTTTAATTCCAACTTGACCTGAGAAATCCAAGTTTCCAAACGATCGTCAGTCAATTGAGACTCATTGTCATTGTCCAAAGCCAAACCATAAAAGTGAGACTCATTTTCAGGGATTATCGCTACTGAATCTGTAAAACGATAGTCTTTATTCGGCCAATGACCTACGATTTTTCCTCCGTTTTTCAATATTTCCTTTGCGAGTATTCCAACACCATCTATAAAGTACTCGGAATAGCCTATTTGATCTCCCAAACCATAAATTGCAACTATTTTACCCGTAAAATCTATGCTTTTAAAATCATCAAAAAAATCTTCCCAATCACTTTGTAAATCACCGTCGTACCAGGTGGACAGTCCTAAAATCAATATATCATAGGCCTCCAATTCACTTTTCTTGGTGTAACCTATCTCTGAAACATCTAATTCTTCTTCTCCCCAAAGCCCAATAAAATCCTTGGTAACATCGTCTGTACAACCTGTGTCAGAACCGTAAAACAATCCTATTTTATTCATAATATGTTTACTATTTAATAGATACAAAAATACACTATTTTTATCAATTCTAAATAAAAATAATATATTTGTATTTAAAATTAATGAAGATGACCTATTTGCACCCCATTTACGAAAACGAAACTGGTATCATTTACCTAGTAAACGAGAAAAACGGAACAAAAAGAGTTCAATTGCAAATTGGGGACACTGCATTGCTTTTGGATTTTTCTGAAATCGATTATTTTTTAGAGAGTCTTAAAGATGCTAAAAAACCCTGTAATTGCTCTAAATGCCAAAAAAAAGGTACCTGTAAGCAACTAAAATGCAATACAGGATTGGCACAGACAACAATCCAGACAAACAAACAAACAAATAATAGAAGATCTTGAAGCACTAGTACAAGCGGTTGTTTTTCATTACAATTATCATAAACTTTTAGACACAGAACAGATTGCAAATCAAAAATAGTCTGTTATAAAAAAGGAGAGGCTTGTGGTTTTATAAATTTAAAAAGCCTTAAAAACAAGTGTTTAAAATATGTATCTTGCAGCCTGTAAGTATATACCGTATACACTACAACAGCATCCATAGTCATATACATATTTGAAATGAAAACAAACTTTTTTGCCTCTATCCTTTTCTTGTTTCTCACAGCATGTGGCAGTACTAAAACCATCACAAACCGAGATGATATAAAGCTACTTTCTGCTAAAAAAATAATCAAACAACACAACAAAAATCAATTCAACGGAAATACACTATCCTCCAATCTTAAAGTACGTTTTGAAGACGCACAAAAATCTCAAAGTCTTAGTGTTTCGTTGAGAATACAGAAAGACGAAAAAATATGGATGAGTTTTTCTGTCTTTGGGTTTACTGTAGCCAAAGCCCTTATCACTCCTGAAGAAGTCCAGTTCTATAACAAAATGAATAAAACCTATTTTATAGGTGACTTTGCTATCACTAAAGAAATACTAGGAGCAGAATTGAACTTTAGCATGCTTCAAAATCTACTTTTAGGAGATGCTATAGTACCCTTAAAATCGAAAGAATATAGAGCTAGCATAGAGGATAAAGCCCACCTACTAAGTTTGAAAAAAGAGAATGGATTGTTAGACATGCGTTATTGGATGCATCCCTTCCATTACAAAGTTGAAAAACAAGAAGTAATACATCTCGAAAAACAAGAATCTATTTCAATTGCATACCGAAACTATAAAGCTTACAATAACTCAGAAATACCAGGTAGTATGGAACTTGTTTTGAAGGGCATAAACAAGAATGCTAGCATTGCACTTGCCTACAAATCAATAAAAGTAGGGACGAAAATTTCTTTCCCTTTTAGCATACCTAGTGACTACAAAAGAACTTTCTTTGACGAATGAAAAAAGAAGACCAATTTTCACTATTACAACACACAAAAAAAAACACATTGCATTGGGTGTTTTTCTTATTCATACTGCTGAGTAGTTTACCTTCCTATACTTATGCTCAATCTTCTACTCAGAAAAAATTAGAAGCAAAGAGAACAAAACTACAAAAAGAGATAAAGAAAATAAACACACTTTTGTTTGCTACAAAAAAAGAACAAAAATCTTTACTACAGCAAATTGAAGATTTAAACCGTAAAATAAAAGTACGTTCCGAACTAATCCGGGTCATTAAGAGTGAAGCTAGAGTACTCTCAAATAGAATCTATAAAAACAGGAAGGAAATTAATCTTTTAGAAGCTGAACTCACTGCTCTTAAAGAAGACTATAGTGCAATGATTTACAAATCATATAAGAGTAAATCCGTACAAAGTAGACTCATGTTTCTTCTCTCTTCTAAAAACTTTAACCAAGCGTTAAAACGTCTAAAATATATGAATCAATATACGGATTATAGACAAAAGCAAGGAGAAAAAATAGCGATACAAGCTGATAAAATACGAACATTAAACAGTACACTTACCGTTCAAAAAATAAAAAAAGAAAACCTTTTAGCTACTCAAAAAGAAGCTCAAATACTCATCGAAATAGAAAAGGAGGAACAGCAAGCACTTGTAATAACTGTTCAATCAAAAGAGAAAGAATACATTGCTGAAATACAGGAAAAAGAAAAAGAAGAAGAAAAAATACAACAGCAAATAGAAAAAATCATTAGAGAAGCTATTGCAGCCTCTAAAAGAAAAAACAAATCAAAATCAAAAGGTTTTGCTTTGACTCCTGAGGCTAAAGCATTAGCGAGTAAATTCACTCAAAACAAAGGGAAGCTCCCTTGGCCTGTTACCAATGCACTAGTGATCAGAAATTTTGGAAAAATACCTCATAAAACGCTGAAAGGAATCACCATACAAAGCAATGGAATACATATTGCGACCAATAAAAATGCAGATGCTAGGGCTATTTTTGAAGGAAAAGTACTAGCCATTCAAGTGAGCTCTAACGGAGTTAAAACAGTCTATGTACAACATGGAAACTATATCTCCCTGTACAACAATTTAGAAACAATTAAAGTCAGAAAAGGTGACAAAGTAATACTCGAACAACCTTTGGGTAGAATATATAGCGATAAAATCACAGGGAAAACAGTATTAAAATTTCAAATATGGAAAGACACCCAAAAAGAAAACCCTAAAAACTGGTTGCTGAAACTCTAGGTTACACAAAAATTGAACGCAACTCAGATGCGTCTTTTGCAGCAAGCTTACCCGATAACACCAGACTCAATTGACGTCTTCTTAGAGCTGCTAAATACCTTTCTTTTTCCAAAGGAGTCTCTGGGACGAGCTCAGGAACTTTTACCTTATTTCTATCACTATCTAAAGCCACAAAAGTATAAATACCCTCATTTACTTTGATACGCTCTCTAGAGACACGGTCTTCAATCCAAACATCAGCGTAAATCTCCATAGAGGAGCCAAAAGCTCTTGACACCTTCGCTTCAATTGTAACAGTACTTCCAATAGGAACCGGATTTGTAAATACAACGTGGTTGACAGAAACAGTAACCGATATATGTCCTGAATGTCTCTCGGCTGCTATACAACATATACGATCCATACGCGCTAGTAATTCGCCACCAAACATCCCATTCAAAGCATTGGTATCACTTGGCAATACTAAATCTGTTGTTATCGAAAGTGATGCTGAAGCAGTTTTTGATTTCATACTTTTGTTTGTTTTTATACAATTAGCTAATATTTGTTTAAATTTACATAAATATTCCATTTATTACATATCTTCGTACCTCTTTTTAAAAACCTCTTACAAAAGGAGGTTTTACTGTTATAAAGGAAATTTTTTTAAGTTTTTATTTTTGATTTGAAATGAGTAAACAATTTACAAAACAGCAATTAGACTCTACTTTAGCTATTGCAAGAAAATTACAAGAACCACAACAAAATGCCAAACCAACCGTTTTTTCAAAGCGAATTGGCCCAATCATCAAAGCACCTGAAGCCAAAACTTTTTTAATTCGAATGATGGACACCTCTTTCCGTTCGTTTAATTATAGTAGAGTCTCAAACTATGTGGTCGCTTTGTTAAGATCGAATAGTGATGCTTCTAAAATCTTCAATAAAACGGAAGTCTTTCTAATCAATTTATTCAAGTCTATAGGACATATGATTCCTGCAATCAGCATCCCGCTTTTGTTAAAACAGGTAAAAAGTGTCACGGGTCCTATATTATTTTTTGTTGGAAACGCTAAATTCAAGAAACATGCGCTTCAAAGAAAAGAAGAAAACGTTCAACTCAATGTTAACCTAATTGGAGAATCATTGATCGGAGAAGAGGAAGCTGCTGAGCGTATCAAAAACTATTGCAGTTTACTACAAGAAAAAGAAGTAGATTATATCTCTATAAAAGTATCTACTATTTCTTCTCAAATAAAGTCTTTGTCTTTCGAAAAAACAGTTGTGACCCTCAAGGAAAAACTAAGTATTTTATACGATGAGATTTTAAAGATTGAGAAAGAAACCGGGGTTACAAAATTTGTAAATCTCGATATGGAAGAATACCGAGATCTCGAAATTACAGTTGCCATTTTTAAAGCGACACTCGACCTACCTAAGTTCAAAAACCTACGTGCAGGAATTGTGCTGCAAGCCTACCTTCCTGATAGTTATAATGTGATGTTGGAACTTAAAGATTGGGCAGTGAAGCGTGTTGAAAATGGAGGTGCTCCTATAAAAATACGCCTCGTAAAAGGTGCCAATCTTGAAATGGAAAAGACGGAATCTTCTTTTGAAGACTGGCCATTGGCAACTTATAACACAAAATTAGATACGGATGCTAACTATAAAAAAATATTGTTAGAAATGCTAGATGCTAGTTCCGCAGCGGCATTGAATGTCGGGGTAGCCTCTCATAATATTTTTGACCTTGCTTTTGCACTTACCTTGGTTAAAGAACAAAAAATTGAAGCTTATGTAGATTTTGAAATGCTCGAGGGAATGGCCAATGAAACCGTGTATGAACTCTTAAATGAAAAAGTACATGTACTATTGTATACGCCAATCGTGAAAGAAGAAAATTACAATAGCGCCATCGCTTATTTGGTAAGAAGACTGGACGAAGGTACCCAAGAAGGAAACTTCTTACGAGAAGGGTTTCAGTTACAAATAGACAGTGATAAATGGAAGGAAATAGAAAAACACTTTCTAGATTCAGTAAACAAGATAGATACTGTTCAAATAACTACAAATAGGATTCAAGATAGAGCGACTGAAAAACCTGAAGCTCAAGCAACTTTTCACAGTGTAGCAAATACGGATTGGGTACTAAAAACGAATAGAAATTGGGCCAAAACAATCAAGGAAGATTGGAAAAACCCACTAAACATTCTAGGTACTGTAATTCCTGTAGTTGGAGAACTACCTTCTAAAGAAAGAACACAGCTTGAAATGGATTCTTGGAACGGTGTGCACCCATGGAAATACGAATTGGCTGATATTGAAGATTACAACCATTTTTTAAATAGCGAATCTGAATGGTATACGTACAGCCCTCAAAAAAGATCTGAATTGTTAAAAGCAGCTGCTGTTGCTATGGAAGAAAACAGAGCTAATTTAATTGGTGTCGCTGTTGCCGAATTAGGAAAAACCGTAGCAGAAGTAGATGTTGAAGTTTCTGAAGCCATTGACTTTGCCAACTATTACGCTGAAAATTCTCTTAAAACCATTGAAGAATCAAAGGTTGCCTTTACATACGAAGGGGTCAATTTAGTATTGTCTCCATGGAACTTCCCTATCGCTATTCCTATTGGAGGAGTGTTGGCATCTTTAGCTGCTGGAAAAAGAGTGATCTTAAAACCATCTCAAAATGCAGCTGCCTCTGGATACTTGATTTCAAAAGCCTTGTGGGAAGCAGGAATTCCTAAAAGTGCATTTGCATTCTTACCTGCCAATGAGGGTGCTTTGGATCCGTTATTAAAGGATGCTAAAACATTCGATGCTGTAATTCTTACAGGGGGAACAGATACTGCAAAATTTTTATTAAACAGAACACCAAAACTTAATTTATACGCAGAAACAGGCGGAAAAAATGCAACCATCGTTACCGCCTTGTCAGATAGAGAACAGGCCATACAAAATGTGGTACAATCTGCCTTTGGAAACTCTGGACAGAAGTGTTCTGCTACTTCTTTATTGATTTTGGAAGAGGAAGTATTCAACGATACTCATTTCAAAACACTACTCAAAGATTGTACAGAAAGTAAAACTCATGGAAACCCATGGGAATTTGACACTGACTTTGGTCCCTTGGCTGTTAGCATTAATGAAAAGCTACAACAAAGTATAGATACTACACCTGAGGAACAATGGTTGGTAAAACCGGTACTTAAAGGGAATTACTTTTTAAGCCCTGGAATCAAGTGGGGAATTACAACAAAGGATTTTGAATACAACAATGAAATGTTTGGACCAATTCTTTCTGTGATGAAAGCTTCAGATTTAAAAGAGGCCGTAAATATGGTAAATGGTACCGATTTTGGCCTTACTTCAGGAATTGAGAGTTTGGACCCTAAAGAAGTGAAATACTGGCTTGAAAACATCAAAGCAGGAAACCTATATGCTAACAGATCTACCACAGGGGCGATCGTTCAAAGACAACCTTTTGGAGGTATGAAAGCTTCAAGTTTTGGTTTTGGAATGAAAGCAGGAGGACCTAACTATATCGCACAGTTTTTAAAGCGTGAAGAAAAGAAAATGGCGCTCTCAAAAGTAGTAAAAGACTACAAACAAGCTTATGAAAATTTATTTTCAAAAGAAATAGATTTTGCGGAACTGAGAGGACAACACAACAATAACACCTATTTGAAACCAACACAAATTTTGGTTTGTTTGGATGATAAAGTTGCAATTGAGGACTTTCAAAAAGTGCTTGCTATTGGAGATATTTTAGAGGTTTCTGTAAAAGCATATACCTTAGAAGAAAGCACTAAGTTCCCTAAAGCTACACGTGTAGAAAGCTTGGATGCAATCAAAGGTATCCTGTCGCATGATATAGTGCTACGTGTCCTAAATCCTAAGAGAGTTGCAACTGAATTTTTACAATATTGTCATGACAGAAGTATCAATATCTACAGCGACAAACCTAGTAATTTTGGTCGCTTTGAATGGTTGAACTATTTGACGGAACAAAACCGCTCTGTCAACTACCACAGGTATGGTAATTTGATGGGAGTTTTCCACAAAGACAGTTAAACTACTACTCAGAAACGGAATCTTCTTGCAGGTCTTTTAAAGACAATTGTATAGAAGTATTTCCATTCCAATGGTTTTCATCTATGGTAAAAGCAGCCTTAAAAGGGGTCCCTGCTTTTACCATATTATATTTTTCTCCCAAACCAAAACCAATAGCATTATAGGTTTTGCTATCTGCTCCAGACAATATATTGAGTTTCAAATGGGATTTGTCCGCACCAACTGGCTTTCCATACCCATTATCTCTCAAGCCTCTTGCCATAAATACAGGACGCATGTTTCCCGGACCAAAAGGAGCCATCTGATTGATGATTCTATAGAGTTTTGCATCTACTTCAGATAAAAACAAAGTCCCATCAATACTAATTTCTGGCTCTTTCAGTGCTTCAGGTAGAGTAGCTTTAACAACGGCTTCAAATTTCTCTTTAAAGGGTTTATAATTTTCAGGAAGCAAGGTCAAACCAGCTGCGTATTTATGCCCTCCAAATTGCTCTATATACTCACTACATGCTTGTAATGCATCGTATACGTCAAAACCTTTTACAGAGCGTGCAGAGGCCGCTAACTTTGAACCACTTTTGGTAAATACCAATGTAGGACGGTAATAATTTTCTATGAGTCGAGAAGCTACGATACCTATCACCCCTTTGTGCCAATCTTCTTGAAAAACTACTGAAGTAGCTGCCGTTTCTTCATTGTTTTCAACAAGCTGAGACAAAGCTTCTTCAGTTATCTTCTTGTCCAACGCTTTGCGATCTGTATTGTAAACATCTATTGCAGCTGCATGCTCAGAAGCCGAAGTAAAATCCGTTTCTGATAAGAGTTCAACCGCGTGTAATCCATGCTTCATTCTTCCTGCTGCATTGATTCTTGGCGCTATGACAAACACCACATCCGTAATGGTCAATGTTGTTTTATCTATTTGTTGAACAATCGCCTTGATTCCTGGTCTAGGAGCTGCATTTATGACTTTTAAGCCGTGGTAAGCTAAGATTCTATTTTCCCCTACCATCGGAACAATATCTGCTGCTATGGCGGTTGCAACAAGATCTAAATAAGGTACTAAAGTTTCAAAAGGAAGCCCTTGTCGCTCAGTTAGTGCCTGTATCAATTTAAAACCGACACCACAACCACACAATTCATCAAAAGGATACTGACAATCTTCTCGTTTTGGGTCTAAAACTGCGACTGCATTTGGGATGGTAGCTCCCGGCCTATGGTGGTCACAAATCACAAAATCTATCCCTTTTTCTGAAGCATATGCAACTTTATCTATCGCTTTGATACCACAGTCCAAAGCGATGATCAGACTGATATCATTGTCTGAAGCAAAGTCGATCCCCGTATAAGATATTCCATACCCTTCAGCATACCTATCAGGGATATAACTTACCACAGTATCACAACGCCTTTGTATATAGGTCGTCATCAGAGCTACGGATGTGGTACCATCGACATCGTAATCCCCATACACCATTATATGCTCACCGTCTTCAATTGCTTTCTCTATTCTGCTAACTGCTACATCCATGTCTTGCATTAAAAAAGGATCGTGCAATTCAGTTAAATTAGGACGAAAAAATGCCTTAGCAGCATCAAAGGAAGTAATCCCTCTTTGCACTAGTATCTCAGCGACCGAATTCGAAACTTGAAGCGCATCTGAGAGTGAGTTTACAGTGCTTTTATCAGGGCTTTGTTTGAGTTTCCAACGCATAAAAAAAGATTGTGTCTCCTAGTATGTCAAAAACAAAACTAAAAAACAGGTTGTGCTAGTAAATATAAAAAAGAAAAGCCAACTAAAACAAATGCTTAAAAGAGTTAGTCACTTCTAACCGACTATTGATTAATATACTCAGTCGCAACAGTGACATCGGCAAACTGACGAAACATCTCCATCACCCCACAATATTTATCGACAGACAATTGTACTGCCTTCTCTATTTTTGATGTTTTAAAATCAGTTCCAAAAAATTTAAAGACAACATGGACCTTATGGTAGTATTTTGGATCTACATCGGTCAATTCACCTGTTACATCAATTTCGAAATGAGCAACTTCTGCCCTCATCTTTTTCAAAAGCATGGATATATCCATTCCTGCACAACCGGCCAATGCCGATAACATCATTGCTTTTGGTCGCACCCCTTTGCCTTCTCCTCCGAATTCTTCGACACCATCGATAAGCACAGAGCCACCTGGACCTTTCGATTCAAAGTGCATTTTACCTTTCCATTCTAGTGATACTTGATGTGACATGCTTCTTAATTTTTAAATTAATATATAATGGCTCAACAAACTAAGCCTTCTTTTTTTTCAATACAAACGCTGTTGCGATTGACATCCCTTTGAGGTTTTCTTCTAACAATTTAAAAGTATCATTTGGTTTTATTACACCTAGTTGAATTACTTTAAAATAAGCACCACACATTGAAGTGTTCCAAAAAGCTTTGACCATGTTACTATCGTTAAAACGCATCCCTAACTTTACACAGGGTTGTCTTGGTCCACTTACTTCTAAGATTGTTGTGCCAACTTTGTACCGAGATCCGATGCGCAAACGATGCTCGTCCAACCCATCTACAGTGAGATTTTCACCAAACATACCGTAATTCCAATCCAAATCAGGATAACGTTGTTTCCAATATTCGTAATGATCTAAACTGTAGGCATAAACAGCTTTGTCACGTCCACCGTGATACCTCCTGTCAACTACTGCATCACCTAGAGGATCTTCAAAACCCAAAGTAAGCGCAGGTACAGGGTATTTAAAAATTCCTGTGGTCATTAAAGTACCTTTCCATTCCACCTCTTTGAGAGTGCCTCTATTTGTTGATACAATTCTTTTCACAGGCGTTGGTCTATTTTAGAAACTTTGTCAAATGACCTGCAATCTTTCTATTGTCTGATAATTTGGGAATTTTATTTTGGCCTCCAAATTTACCTATGGATTTCATATAGTCGTGGAATCCTCCAACCTTTACATTGCTTACTTTGAGTGGTCGGAGTACTTTACCTTCAATCAAATCTGCATAATAGATGTTTTGAGTCTGCATAGACTTGTCTATTTCCTGAATAAAATGCTGCATATCTTTCGGCTCATTTTCAAATTCGATAAACCACTCATGATACGGCAGGCCTTCTTTTGGTGTAACCTGCGGAGCTACGGTAAACTCATTTACCAATATATCTGTACCAGCACAGGCATCGATAATAGCTTGTTCTACTTCCTTTCCAATGACGTGCTCTCCAAATGCTGAAATAAAATGCTTGATTCTTCCTGTAACTATTATCCTGTAGGGTTCCAAACTTGTAAACTCTACTGTATCTCCAATATTATATCCCCACAAGCCTGCTGTGGTGTTTAAAATAATTACATAATTTACTCCTAATTGTACATCTTTGATAGAAATACGCGTAGGGTTTTCATCGTAAAACTCATTAGCAGGTATGAATTCATAAAAAATACCGTTGTCTAACAACAACAACATTCCTTTGGCTGTTTGAGAATCCTGAAATGCAATAAAGCCCTCTGAAGCTGGGTACAATTCAATATAATCAACCTTTTTACCTATTAGATTTTCAAATTTGGTCTTATAGGGTTCAAAATTTACCCCTCCGTAGATAAAAAAATTAAAGTTTGGAAAGATTTCAGATACTACTTTTCCTGTACGTTCTTGCAATTTCTCAAAATACATCTGTACCCAAGAGGGTATTCCACTGATAAGGCGCATATCTTGGCCTACCGTTTCGTCTACTATTGCATTGACTTTGGTCTCCCAATCTTCAATACAATTGGTATCCCAACTTGGCAATCTATTTTTCTGTAGATAGTTCGGTACAAAATGAGCGACAATACCACTCAACCTACCTAGATCAATCCCGTTTAATTTTTCCAATATTGGACTTCCTTGTAAAAAAATCATTTTTCCATCCACAAATGAAGCGTCTTTTGTTTCTGCAATGTAGAACAACAATGCATTCTTTGCCGATGAGATGTGGGTTGGCATAGATTCTTTTGTTATGGGGATATATTTTGCCCCTGAGGTAGTTCCTGAGGTTTTAGCAAAATAGATTGGTTTACCTTTCCAAAGCACGTCACTTTCACCTGCGACCATTCTATCCACATAAGACCTAAGTCCTTCATAATCAACAACAGGAACAGATTTTTTAAAATCCTCGTAGTTTTGAATATCCTTAAAATTATGATCCTTACCAAAGGCTGTTTCCTTGGCTGTTGTAAGCAACTCATTGAAAACCAGGTTTTGTGTTTCAATAGGTTTCTTGGCTTTCTTATACTCTTTTTTACGCGTGATTTTTGCTAAAACTAACGCTATAGATGTTTTAATACTCATTATTCAAATTCAATAAAATTAACAGGATTCACTGCATAGCCTTGGTACCAAAGCTCAAAATGCAAATGAGGTCCTGTACTCAACGTACCTGTAGATCCTGCCATGGCTATGACCTCACCAGAGGCTACAACGTCGCCTTGAGACCTGTAAACTACCTTGTTGTGTTTGTAAACTGTAATGTATTTGTTCGTATGTTCAATGACAATTACATGCCCTGTATCTGGGGTCCAAGAAGCAAATAGAACAGTTCCGTCAGCGGCAGCCAAAACGGGTGTCTTGTTGGAGACAGCTACATCTACTGCATAATGCTTAGAAGCTGCATCATATTCTTGTGTGATCACACCCTTTACCGGTGAAACAAATGTCGAATTACTAGCATCTGAATCAAATGCAAACAAACTATACCTATCTTCTCGATAGACGCGCTCTCTAAAAAGAGAGTCTTTTTTTGATATTTCTAATAACTTTTCTTCAGAAGCATTCACTTTTGAATAAGGTTTTTCATTCGCTAAATCTCCTATTTTTGGATTTCTTCCGTTGCGACTCTCAAGAAGCAAACTGTCTATTGTTGAATTTTGAAACTGTAATTTATTTTCCAAAACAGCTAACTTAGAGTTGTACTCTTTGACATATCTCTCTTTTTGGTTTGTAAACTCTTTGGTCAAAACCACAGTTACTTCCTGCTTAATTTTGTCAGAAATTTCTTTATTAGACTTAAGAATGTCTTTGTTTTTATTAGATAAGTTTTGAAGCGAGTGTTTTGTTTCAATTGCCTGTAGGGAAACTTTTTTATTCAAAGAAGCAATACTTTTGTCTTTAGAAGTCAATACTCGTTGTAATTTTGTTAAAGTATCTCTGTGCTTCTTTTGTAAACCATCTAATATAGAACTATGTAAATCAGACATAGATTGTTCAGTGGCTATATGTTTGTTTTGTAAGGAATCTACTTGCC
Organism: Flavicella sp.; assembly: GCA_042091695.1. Lineage (GTDB taxonomy): Bacteria > Bacteroidota > Bacteroidia > Flavobacteriales > Flavobacteriaceae > Flavicella. Next base: position 38,505 of record JBELHA010000006.1, on the reverse strand, counting down.
CTTTAAAAAAAGATTGGTAACTCGTTCCCAACTCAGTCCTAAGTGCAATCACTAATTCTTTTAAAGAATCCTTATTTTTAGCAGATTTTAAATAAAATTCTTTTTCTGCTGCTGAATTTACATGAGGAAGCTCCATTGCTATTTCAGCTTCTTCTCCCCCTAAAATAGGTACAATAGCTTCTGTAAATTTCCGAATTCTGTTGAGGTCTGTCTGTAAAGAATCGACTTTAAAAGTCAATAATATAGCCTTTTTCTTTAATCGGGAAGAGGAATATCCTGGAATGTATTCCTTGATAGGGCTAAATGCTATTATAAAACCTGTTAAAGCTATTAAAAACATAGAAAACACCCCTCCAAAAACAAAAACATTTAACCGTGTAAGTTTGAATGAAAACCGTTCTTCAAAAGAGTCTTCATTCAAAAATACCAAACGGAATTCTTTGGTTAATTTAGCTTTTATTTTTGATTTAGTGTTGCTCATGTCAGGAAACAAATATACTAAGTAAAACGTTTAAAATTATCGTTTATAAAAATTCATTTTATCAATGTATTCCCAAACTTTTATTGGCAATAATGGCTGCGTATTTTTATGGTCTTTGATTGCTGTACGGATAGCAGATGATGAAATTTCAACGATAGGTGCTGGTATTTTATAAATACGTTCCATATTTACTTTTGGAGCAGCAGTTTTTTCTGTAACTCTAGGGTATACATAAATCGCATGATTCTTTGTAATCTCCTCATAGTTCTTCCACTTGTGCAAACTATTTAGATTGTCTTCTCCCATGATCAAACTAAAAGTATGTGTTGGATATTTCTCTTGAATATGAACCAAAGTATTGACTGTATAAGACGGCTGTGGCAATGAAAACTCTACATCCGACGGCTTTATTTTTGGAAAGTCTTCTGTAGCCTGAAAAACCATCTCAAGACGATCGTAGTTGCTGAGTAAAGTCGCTTTGTTCTTGAATGGATTGTGAGGAGTGACCACCATCCAAATCTCATCCAAATCAGAATATTCAACCATGTGATTCGCAATGATCAAATGTCCGATATGAATTGGGTTAAAGGTTCCAAAATAAAGGCCTATATTCATATATTAAAAAGATATTAAGTAATATTCACAAAATCAGAAACCATATTGTACGCATCTGTTTTAGCATCGTCCAAACAATCGTTTATCAAAATTGAATCAAAATTTTGAGCATAACTGATTTCTTTTTCTGCTTTAGCAACACGCTCTAAAATCTTTTCTTCAGAATCTGTTTGACGTGCTCTTAGGCGTCTTTCCATCTCTATTATAGAGGGAGGTTTTACAAAAACTGCCAACGTTTGCTCGGGAAATTGTTTTTTAATATTCAAGCCACCTATCACATCTATGTCAAAAATAACATGCTTGCCCAAAGCCCAAATACGCTCTAATTCTGAACGAAGTGTTCCATAGCAATTGTTTGTATATACCTCTTCCCATTCAACAAAAGCATTTTCTGTAACTTTTGTATTGAAATCCGCAGCACTTAAAAAATAATAGTCTTCTCCATCGACTTCTTTACCTCTAGGACTTCTTGAGGTTGCAGAAATTGAAAAGTCTAATTTCAATTCTTCTTTTGTCAACAAATGCCTCACTATGGTCGTTTTACCCGAACCTGAAGGTGCTGAAAAAACAATTAATTTACCTGTATTCATCCTGTTATTTTAAATCTCTGTAATACGATTACAGTATATTAAGAACCTGTTCTTTAATTTTCTCAAGTTCATTTTTCATTTGCACCACCAATTGTTGCATGGAAGCATAGTTGGATTTAGAACCTGTCGTGTTGACTTCTCTACCGATTTCTTGTACAATAAATCCTAATTTTTTTCCGTCAGAAGTTGGACTTGCCAACTCTTGTAAAAAATAAGACAAATGATTGGCCAAGCGGACCTTTTCTTCGTTGATATCTAATTTTTCTAAATAGTAAATAACTTCTTGTTCGAAACGGTTTTCATCAATTGTGATTTGCAACTCATCAACGGCTTTTTTCAAACGAAGTTTTACATGTGCCAAACGTTCAATATCGATGGCTTCAACTTGCTCCAACAAGGTTTGTATGTTCGTTATTCTTGTTTTAAAATCTTCTTCTAATGACAAAGCCTCGTCTTTTCTATACTGAACTATCTTAGACAATGCAACATCTATAGCATCAGAAATCTGATTCCATTCATCTTGATTGAATTCTTCACGAACAATCTTTAAGGCATCTGGTAATTGAACAGCGATCTTCAAAAAATCTACAGATTCACCTGCAGAAATTTCTTGTAGTTCTTCTATGTACTTCCCCACTACTTCTTTGTTAATCGAAGTTTGAGTACTGTCTGAAGTAGACTCTACATATATTGAAAAATCAACCTTTCCACGCACTAACTGAGAAGCCAAACGCTTTCGGATCTCAATATCCTTCTCTTTGTAATAGGGAGGAATCCTGGAATGAATGTCTAAATTTTTACTATTAAGGGATTTTATCTCTATGGTTACTTTTTTAGTAGGCAGCTGCAAAACTGCATTTCCATAACCTGTCATTGATTGTATCATACTATTCAAACTAAAAGTTGGACAAATTTACAGATTTTATACGAGAGTGTGAAGGATAAAATATTCCGATATATACCTAATTCTTAAAGCAATAATATTTGTAGACATTCGATTTTGAAACAAGTCTAAAAAAGGGTTCTTACATCTATAAAACAACAATAAACAGCACTTAATAATAGAAATTTTATGAGTATTTTAGCAAAAATCCTGAACATGGAAACCCAAAGAAAACACCTACTCGTTATTCGCCTTTCTGCAATGGGAGATGTCGCAATGACCGCACTAGTTGTAAAAGCTGCATGCCAACAACATCCTAATCTTAAAATCACAGTTCTTTCGAGAGCCTTTCTAAAACCCCTTTTTGAGGGCATGCCAAACATTTCTTTTTATGCCATTGATACGAAAAAGAAACACAAAGGACTCATCGGACTTTACAAATTGTATCGTGAATTAAAGCACCTAAAAATAGATGCAATTGCTGATGTTCACAATGTAATGCGTTCTAAAATACTGAGGCTCTTTTTTTGGACAAAAAAAAATGCAGCTATTGACAAAGGAAGAAAAGAGAAAAAAGCATTGACAAGAGCCACCCACAAAGTTTTCAAACAACTGAAAACAACACACGAGAGATATGCAGATGTATTTAAAAAACTAGGTCACTCAATTACTTTAGACAATCTAGTATTACAAGAAAAAAAAGAATTGAACCACGACCTAGCAACGCTTATTGCAGCGCAGGATTCGCAAACAAAACTTATCGGTATTGCTCCTTTTGCACAACATGTAGCAAAGACCTACCCTTTGGATATGATGGAAAAAGTAATAGAGAATTGCAGTCAAATAGAAAACTGTAAGCTGCTCTTATTTGGAGGTGGAAAAAAAGAAGAGGAGGTCTTAAAAAAAATTGCAGCCTCGTATGACAACACAATATGTATTGCAGGAAAAGTAAAACTTAGAGAGGAATTAATATTAATTGCAAACCTTGATTGTATGTTGAGTATGGATTCTGGAAATGCTCATTTCGCTGCATTGTATGGAATACCTACCATAACTCTTTGGGGCGCGACACATCCCTATGCTGGATTTGCACCCTTTGGTCAAACCGAAAACTGTCTGCTTGCAGACCTTAAGAAATACCCTAAATTACCTACGTCTATCTATGGTAATAAAATAGTAGCTGGGTACGAGGAGGTCATGAGAACTATTTCTCCAGATCGAGTATGTACAAAAATTAATGAAATTATTTCAAGATAAGCTCTTAAGCCTCCTCTTTGGGAAAAATCGTGTTTCCAAAGACCACCATAATTCCAACTCCTACTGATATCGCAGCATCTGCAATGTTAAATATAGCATTGAAAAAAGTAAAGTGTTGTCCTCCAAACTTAGGAATCCAAGAAGGTAAAACACCAGTCCACATAGGGAAGTAAAGCATATCTACAACTTTACCATAAAAGAGTCCACTGTAGTTGTTTTCGGCAAATAAAGAAGCTATTTGATAGTTGGAATGGTCAAAAATCAGACCATAAAAAACAGAGTCCAAGATATTCCCTAAAGCACCTGAAAAAACAAGAGAAATCGCTACTATTAATAAACTGTGAGCTTTGTTAGCTATGGACTTATGCAACCAATATCCAAGACCTACAATTGCAAACAATCTGAAAATAGTCAAAATAAGTTTCCCGGTCTTCCCTCCGATTTCAGCACCCCAAGCGGCACCATTATTCTCTATAAAATGGATGCGAAACCAATCAAAAACATAGATTTCTTCACCTAACATAAAATTTGTTTTGATCCAAATCTTGCTGATTTGATCGATAGCCAACACGGCTAAAATAATGAGTAATGATTTTTTCAAAATATATGTACGCTAGGTAAAAAACCTATAAAATTTAAATTGTGTTGTATTATTGCTTTTTCTTAGCCTCAATACTCAAGGTAGCATGAGGTACTAATTTAAGCCTTTCTTTTTGAATCAAATTGCCAGTTGCACGACACACACCATAGGTCTTATTTTCTATACGTAACAAAGCATTTTTAAGGTCTCTTATGAACTTTTCTTGACGAATTGCTAATTGTACATTTGCTTCTTTAGCCATTGTCTCAGCGCCTTCTTCAAAAGCCTTGAAGGTTGGTGAAGTATCGTCTGTACCGTTTGCACTGTTATTTTTGTAAGCGCTGTTTAGAATTTCTAAATCCTCTTGTGCTCTTTCAATTTTCTTAAGAATGATGCCTTTGAATTCCTCTAAGTCTTTTTCTCCGTATTGAACTTTGATGTTTTCCATAGTGTTAAATTTTGTTGATTTTAAGTTTGGTATTGATGTCATCAAATTCAATCACAACTGCATCTTCTACTACACTATTGAAAGACAATTCTTTTGTCAAGGTTTCACTTTTAATATACGACTCGTTTTCTGAAATAGCCTCTTGTAAAACTGCGTTGTCCTCAATCGTCAACTGAATTTGATCTGTAACTTCAAAACCTGCTTCTTTACGAAGGTTTTGAATTCTGTTTATCAACTCTCTTGCAATTCCTTCTTTTCTCAAAACATCGGATATCTGAACATCCAAGGCAACAGTCAAACCACCTTGATTGGCAACAAGCCAACCCTCTATGTCTTGTGAAGAAATCTCAACTTCCTCGATGGTTAAATCTACAACTTTTTCATTTATTTTTAAAGAAATTTTTCCTTCTTTTTCAAGAGTAGCAATGTCTTCTTGCGTAAAATCTTTTACAGCAGCTCCAACAAAACGCATTTCTTTTCCGAATCTAGGACCTAAAACCTTAAAGTTAGGCTTGATGTTTTTGATTAAAATACCAGAAGCATCGTCAATCAACTCTATTTCTTTCACATTTACTTCCGATATGATCAAATCTTGAATCGCAAGTATATCTTCGCGGTCTCTTTCATCTAAAACAGGAATCATCACACGCTGTAAGGGCTGTCTTACTTTGATCATTTCCTTTTTACGCAATGACAATACCATAGAAGATATTTGCTGTGCTTTTTGCATTTTACGCTCTAAATCTCCGTCAATTTTAGTGGTATCTGCAACTGGAAAATCTACTAAGTGTACTGACTCCTCTTGACTTCCTGCTACTGCTGCAGTCAAGTCTTTGTACAAATTATCCATAAAGAAAGGTGCGATTGGCGCCCCCAACTTAGCCACAGTAAGCATACATGTGTATAAAGTTTGATATGCAGAAATTTTGTCTTGAGCATACTCCCCTTTCCAAAAACGTCTTCTACACAAACGTACATACCAATTACTCAAGTTTTCAGACACAAAATCCTGAATCGCTCTTGCCGCCTTTGTCGGTTCATATGCAGCATAAAAACTATCTACATTTTGAATCAAAGTATTTAGTTCTGAAAGTACCCAACGATCAATTTCTGGACGCTCTGCTATAGCAATTTCAGCTTCTGAATAATTGAAATCATCTAAATTGGCATAAAGAGAAAAGAAAGAGTACGTATTGTACAAAGTCCCAAAGAACTTTCTTCTTACCTCATCAATTCCATCGATGTCAAACTTAAGGTTATCCCATGGGTTCGCATTTGAAATCATGTACCAACGCGTTGCATCTGGTCCAAATTTATCCATGGTTTCAAATGGGTCGATTCCATTCCCTAAACGCTTGGACATTTTCTTTCCGTGCTTGTCCAAAACAAGACCATTAGAAACTACATTTTTGTAGGCTACGGAATCAAAAACCATACTACTGATTGCATGTAATGTATAAAACCAACCACGTGTTTGGTCAACCCCTTCTGCAATAAAATCTGCAGGGTAGAACTTATTCTCATCAATCAAAGTCTTGTTTTCGAATGGGTAATGCCACTGTGCATAAGGCATAGATCCTGAATCAAACCATACGTCTATCAAGTCTGCTTCTCGCTTCATCGGTTTTCCTGATGGAGATACCAACGTAATTTGGTCTACAATGTTTTTATGTAAATCAAGCTTTTCATAGTTTTCCTCAGACATATCTCCTACTATGAAATCTTCAAAAATATCTTTTGAAGCTATACCTGCATCTATAGATTTTTGGATTTCAACTTTCAATTCTGCTACAGAACCAATAAAAGTAGTTTCTGTTCCATCTTCAGTTCTCCATATTGGCAACGGAATTCCCCAATAACGTGATCGAGACAAGTTCCAATCGTTGGCATTTTTCAACCAATTTCCAAAACGACCTTCTCCTGTAGATTTTGGCTTCCAATTGATTGATTCGTTCAAATCGAACATCTTATCTCTTTCCTCGGTAACTTTTACAAACCATGAATCTAGTGGATAATACAGTACGGGCTTATCAGTTCTCCAGCAATGTGGGTAACTATGTTTGTATTTTTCTACTAAAAACGCTTTGTTTTCTTCTTTTAATTGGATGGCAATTTCTACGTCTACAGAACGCTCCGGAGCTTCGCCATCGTTGTAATACTCATTTTTTACATATTTCCCACCATAAGGACCTACTTCTGAGATAAATTTACCTTGTAAATCCACCAAAGGAATTGGGTTCTCATTGCCGTCTAATACCAACATTGGTGGTACTTCAGGACTTGCTTGCTTGGCAACCATAGCATCATCTGCACCAAAGGTAGGCGCTGTATGCACTATACCTGTACCATCTTCTGTGGTAACAAAGTCTCCTGAAATAACGCGGAATGCATTTTCTGGATTTTCATAGGGTTGTACAAAAGGCAAAAGTTGCTCGTAGGTAGCCCCTACCAAATCTGATCCTTTATAAGTTCCTACAACTTTATATGGAATTTTCTTATCTCCTGCTTGGTATGCATTGAACACCTCTGCATCTTCAGTAGCAAAAAACTTCTTTGTAAACTGTTTGTTTACCAATGCAGCTGCAAGGATAACATTGATTGGCTCAAAAGTATATTGATTGAAAGACTGTATTACTACATAGTCAATTTTATTTCCAACAGTCAAAGCTGTGTTAGATGGCAAAGTCCAAGGTGTTGTCGTCCAAGCTAAGAAATGAACAGCTCCGGCTATACTTTGTAAAGTACCTGGCAAGGTGTTTTTGTGTGCTTTGAACTGCGCTACAATAGTAGTGTCAGTTACATCTTGGTAGGCTCCAGGTTGATTGATTTCATGGGAACTTAAACCTGTACCTGCTTTTGGAGAATAAGGTTGGATGGTATATCCTTTGTACAACAAGTTTTTCTTGTACAACTGGGATAACAACCACCATACAGATTCCATGTATTTAGGTTTGTAGGTTACATAAGGATCTTCCATATCTACCCAATACCCAATTCTTTCAGTCAGGTTGTTCCAAACATCAGTATATTTCATTACCGCTTTTCTACAAGCGTCGTTGTATTCTTCGACAGTAATTTTAGTTCCAATGTCTTCTTTTGTAATTCCGAGTTCTTTTTCTACTCCTAATTCAACTGGCAAACCATGGGTATCCCAACCTGCTTTACGCTGTACTTTAAAACCTTTCATCGTTTTATAGCGCGGGAAAATATCCTTGATAGTTCTACCGATCACATGGTGAATCCCTGGCAGTCCATTCGCTGAAGGTGGTCCTTCAAAAAACACATAAGGCTCTTTGCCTTCCCTACTGCTAATACTCTTTTGAAAGATGTCATTGTCTTTCCAAAATTGCAATGTTTCAGCAGCGATATTTGTTAAACTTAACCCTTTGTGTTCTCTAAATTTTGCACTCATTTTTGCTTGTATTCAATTGAGTTGCGAAATTACATATTTTCTGTCTATTGAGAAACAGTAATTTTATAAAAAATAAAGAAGCCTAAACTCAAGGAATATCACATCAACAAATACTGTAAATGAACCACTTACTAATATGTAAATGCTACAAAACGACTGTAAAAAAGTCATGAGGTGGGTAAGGAATTGATTACTTATATTTTACCTTACGCAAGAGTCGCATGGCTTCTTTGTACTTGATATATGGGAACTTATCATCTAGGTTTTTCAAATACTTTCTTGCAGATTTGAGATTTTCTTGGGCCTTCTCAAAACCCTGCAAAGAACAAATCAAATAGGTGTTTGGAAACCCCTTTAAAACCTCCAACTCACTGTTGTCTATTTCAAAACCAGCTTCTAACTTTTTCAACACTGCTGTATTGGTATTGAATACATGGTGTAAGTGCCGCATGTTAAAATCTGGGCATTCAAATAAAAACTCTTTTATAATAACATGTTTCCCATTGTCTTTGAAATGAAAAACTGTCTTCTCTAATGGATAGTAGTTTTCTATATTTTCAATCCCTAAACTCACATACTCAGTAACTACAAAAGCATCTTTACCAAATTGAATTTGTACCCTGTCTAATGTTGAATAAAATAGCCTTACTTGCTCCTTGACCAATTGAATGTCTACACGTCTGTAATAAGCAATACCTGAATCAATCAACTTTTCTCCTGCCCAACACAACACAAAGGAATCTTTAAAAACCTGAAATCTAGGGTTGCGGTTTTTCGGATGTGCAGCCATAAAATCACAAACCCCTTGTAAGGTCAATTCCAACGTATTGCTAGAAGATTTTTCTAGACGACTCACAAGACCTTTATTGTGTTTGTTTGGAATTATTTTAGTGGAGGCTACTGTAGAAGTACTCCCTTTGCGATAAAAGACCATCCCCTTGTTGTACTTCCAATAATTCTTCTTTAAAAAAGTGAGTTCCAACATGGGATAGATGGTGACCAAAGCAATGACTTTATGCCCCTGTAAGCTGGAAAATGAAATATTTTCATAGGCTATTTTAGGTGGATTTACCAAACAAGAATTGATCAAATCCTGAATGCGGCTATCGTCAAAAAAGTCAACCCCAAGCAAAGCATTGGTATCGTCGTCTACCCCCACTACAATGAAGGCATCATTGTATGGATTAGAATTTGAAAGAGCACAGATATGTTTTAAAAACTTTGCTTTTCCTTCTTTAGAGTCCAAATCTATTTTGCGCTTTTTATCGAAAAACGTATTCTCATCGTTGTGGTTGAGTAAATTTCGTATCAAAAGTCGCTTGTTGATCATATTAGCTCGTTTTGTGAATTTGGGTTCCTGAAGCTTGTGCCGTTGGTAAAATTAAGATATCTGAAATATTGACATGGTAAGGTCTCGTCACTACAAAATGGATTAAATCTGCTATATCTTCTGCATACAGCGGAGTAAAACCTCTATAAACTGAAGCTGCCCTGTCTGTATCTCCTTTAAAACGAACTGTCGAAAACTCTGTATCTACCAATCCAGGGTGCACAGCAGAAACACGAATTCCATGTTTACTCAAATCCATTCGCATTCCTTTATTAAGGGCGTCCACAGCGTGTTTTGTAGCACAATATACATTGCCACCTTCGTACACTTCTTTTGCTGATATAGAACCAATATTGATAATGTGACCTTTTTTAGCGTTTACCATTTGAGGGCTAATAGCTTTGGTGACATATAACAACCCTTTGACATTGCTATCAATCATCGCTTCCCAGTCCTCCATATCTCCATTTTGAATGGGTGACAAACCATGAGCATTTCCAGCATTATTAATCAAAATATCAATCGACGCAAAGGCGTTGGGCAAGGAAGCAATTGCTTCAAAAACCCCTTCTTTATCAGAAACATCAAAATCCAACACATGAACATCTGTCGTGTTTGAAAGGGTTTGTTTCAAGTCTAAAAGACGCTCTTTTCTCCTCCCACACAATACTAGTCTTATGTTGTTTTTTGCAAATAACTCTGCAGTAGCTTTTCCAATACCGGAGCTTGCGCCTGTAATGAGTGCCGTTAATTTTGTATGCATCCTTTGTAACTTTTTAAATTATATATGTAAAATTACAAAGGATTCTTTAGCAATACTAGTCTTCTTCAAAAAGTATGTACTTTGTAAATAATGATTTATCTTTTTTAGATAGAACGCTTCTAATTTCGAGCAAACTCAACAATTGTCATAGAAAAAGGCGGCAACATAAGGGAGGTTCCTGTTGGGTCTTGAACATTATTTGAAAAGGTAGTTTCAGAAGACAACGATTTTGAGTATTCTAGATTGATATCTGGCTGCATTGTTGTTATTTTGTATGGCTTACCTTGTAACGATACTGCCAAATCATCAAGATTAATTTTGTATGATTTTTCCCACTTATTAAAAACAATTAGTTGGCAATTTCCAGATATAGCAGCTATAAAAACACCTGCTTCTACGTCAGAATACTGCCCTGTATAATCTCCAAGACCTTTGTAGTTGGTTTGATTGTTAAAAGCAACTTTCAGGAAGTGTGAGGCAGTTTGTACTGGACTTTTAAACGCCTTAAAAAAATGATAATTCACGGTTTTTTGAAGCGGTGTATCAGCTTCCAACTGCTGGCCTATTTTTTTAGGGTATCGCAACATCTGTACCATTGAATGCCAACTACCAATGGTGATCTTGGGCGTTTCTAAAAGTTTCATCATAAAATTAGCAGTAAACAAGGCCCCTAAATAAGCATAACGCAATCTGTAAGAGCGAACGTCGCCACCAAAGCCTCCTACATGGTACTCAGTAAGCCATACTTCTTTTCCGGGAAAGTCATGCTCTATGTCCTTCATTGCTGAACCGTATTTCCCATCTGCATGCGAAATCGCATAACGATAGCTTTCTTTATACGCTAAAAAATCGTTTCGTTTTGTAGTGCGATTCATTCCGTTACTCGAATACAGATGCAATACCAAAGCATCATAAAAATCTTCTTTCTGCAGAGCGTTGTACCATAATATTTGACGGTCAGAAGCTTCAACAACCTCATCTAAAAAACTCTCATGCGTGTACACATGACTCGGCAACAACAATCCAATTTTAGCAGTTGGAAAATAGGATTTCACCAATTTGGTTCTTTCTTTTACCAGCATTAGATAACTTGATACATCTGGTACAATATCCTTATAGGTTCCGAAATACAACTCATTTCCCATTTCAACACACTCGATAATGATACCTGATTTAGCTATTTTATTGAAGACATAATCGGTGTCATCATAAGACATCGAGGTGACATTTAACACAAACGTTGTTCGTACATCTGCCTGCTTTGCAAAGGCTATAAAACTATTCAGTTCATCTTTACCATAACGCTTTCCGTTCCTTTGAATAGAGCGATTGAGGTTCTTGACACGCAATTTGCTTTTAGACGAAGCATCTTCCCATGCTGCTGCCTTTCCTGTTTTGAGATTGATATAGTTGGCAACAGTACCTCCAGGATAGCGAACAGTTGGGTTTCCTAAATCTCGATACGCCTTCAAGAAACTTGGATGGTCTATATGGTAAGAGGCAGAAAATGTGTTGTTATTAACGCCATAAGTTCCTTGTTGCAGCTTCGTACGTTTACTATAGTCTACTATTTCAATATCAAGCGCTACTGTTTGTCCAATAATCTGAATGCAAAATAACAGAAATAAAAAAGGAAGGTATCTCATGCGAATTAATTTAAAAATAAGATCTAAGCTTAAGATACTTAAAAAAAAGCTATTGGTACAGGGTACCAATAGCTCTTCTATTCAAATGTAAAATTGCAACAATGTATTATCTATACAAACAACACATTGGCAATTGCTGGTAAGTAATCGTTGCTGCCTTTTCAAACTCTGTATCATGACCTGCTTTTGCAATGGCTTTGGCAACCTCTTCAAGTTTATCGTTTGAAGAAAGTTGCAATTTTATTTGTTGGGTTGAAGCAGACCAAATAGCCGAAGTTACCCCTGTTACAGTTTTTGCAGCTGTTTCAATTCGCTCTTTACACATGCTACAATTTCCTGCTACTTTTAGTGTTTTTTCTTCGTAAACTGGTTCTTTAATAGTAATCATTAATGAATCTTTAGTCCCCTGAGCTCTTTCTACACGAACAAAAACAGGAGTATATCCAGCTTTTTCTACTTGGTCCGCCACTTTTTGTAGCGTCAAGTCTTGTTGTGAAGGAATATTGAACTGAAGCATTCCTGTTTCCATTTCTATTTCAATGTCTCGAATTCCTTTGATATCTTTGAATTTTTTGTCCAAACCATAAGCGCAAAATGGACAACCGAGACCATCTACTTTTACTGAAAAGCTATCGTTTGATTTCTGTTGTGCAAAAAGGTATTGTGGTACAGAAAATAGTAATACTAGTGTGAATATATATATTGATTTCATTGTGAAAATTTAAAAGATTAAAAAATATAGCGAGTGCCAATAAATATGCTATAATCTCGCTGTAATAAAGGATTGTTAATATTTGTGAGGGGTATCTGAAAACTAGTCTCTAAAGTTAGCCTATTGATGGCGTATTGCAGCCCTTGCGCATACAAAAACATATAGGAATCCAATTGAGGAAACCAACTTTGCTGGGTTTCAAAATACAAATTGATTTGCTTGACAGGATAAGTAGATGGCAACAAAGGAAGACCGAAACCTAATTTGTAGCGCCACTCATTCATCGTTGCATTTGGACTTGATGAAAACCCCAATTCATTGGAAATACCTAGTTTTACGTTTTCGTATCCTGCAACCAAAGCGTAATAACCTTGGTATACCCCATTACTGATTCCCATAAACCCATAATCAGGACCTGTCGGAAGCGTTTGAAGCGTTTTAGCTGCTATTCGAAAAGTTTTTCCCATTTGATCTATTCTATAAAATTGGTATTTGTATAGAAACTGAATGTCTCCAAAGGTATTTGTAGAGTTGGGACCACTGACCATTGGAAGATGGACGCCTATCAAACTGTTTGAAGAAGTCAGGTAATGAACTGTAAGAGGTACTTTTGAATAGGTGCCTTTCTTTGTAGTACGAATTTCAGTTAAGGATTTAACTATCCAACTGTCTGAACCTAGAAGTATAGGTTTGTCAACTGTTATTGGAGGTCCTTGTGCCTGAGTCTTGTTCAAGAACAAAAGTAAACACAAAAGACTATATATTAATTTCTTAAAACACATATTGTCTAATTAAAAGTTAATTATTTTGATTAAAACGGAACCTGTTAAAAGGTCAAAATAAAAACTTTATTCATAGCAAAAAAGACTGTACTAATACAGGTATGTCTTTGTATAAACTGGGAGCTTTGTAATTTAAAAAAGGTGATGGAATATATTGGGCTTCTCCTCTTACAAGAGAAAAATAGTCAAAGAAAAATAGCCCGTAAACGCTTTTTAATGGAAAAAATTTAAAAGAAAGTTCTTTCTGTAAGAAGTCATGAACTAAAAAATCAATGTGTTCATTATTACAACAAATTCTTTTTTTTGAGCGTAGCGAAGTAGTTTCAATTTGATGCTTGCAATTCTTTGTTACTTTAGAACAAATAATTTTGCTTGAAGTCTTTCTTGAGTTCTTTTCTGTGAGGATATGACAATTTTCAGCAACACCAAAAAGACGCACACTTTTCAACTCACCCTTACAAAAATGCATGTCTAGTGAGATGCCTAGTGAAGATACTAAGACCCAAAAAGCCATCACAAGAGAAATTGCTTTGTATGTATATGAGTTTTTCACCTTGCAAATTTAAGAAAAAAATTGTTGATTTATAATGGCTTTTACCTCTAAAAACGATATTCATATGCGAAACCAAGCCCCCCTAAATAACCATAATCTCTGAATATATCTTTCCAAAACACATTGTTAAGTTTTGTGTTTAAAGCATCGTTTTCTCTATTTTGAATTTTCAATAAGGTTTGTATACTGGTATGTTTTGCCACTGAAATTTCGGTGCGAATTCGATGTTTTTTATTTCTAGATATAGAAAATGAATATCCAGCACGAAGTCCTAAGGCAATGGTTTTCATCCCCAAGGTAGCTGATACATTTCCTTGTAATTGCGTGGGTATTTGTGAAGAGACTCCTGTAACCTGCTCTACAAGAGAAATAGGGGTATCTCCTGCTGTAAGAAAATCCAATCGAAATTCAGGACCAATATACCATCCCCTATTTTTACCAAATTTATAGGCCACGCCAAGGGCATTCATATAGCCAAACTCATAGGCTTTCTCAATCATTTCAATATAGGTGTCTGACACACCCAATTCTTTTGAAATACGCAATATATAATCAGAATAAGGACTTGTCAAAACACCAAAACGATAGTAGCCCTCAAATTTCTCGGAATGTAAATGCAAACCAACATAATGTTGGTAGGGGATATCAGTCCCCAAAGAGACCGAAAAATCTTGACTATACATGTTAACAGAGGAGAGCATCAAAAAAAACAATATCGAATAAGTTTTCATAATTCTTGATTTACATCTAACCAAGATACTAAATTAGAGGCTATTTACCTGAAAAACAATCTTTTAAAATAGGATATCTTAATTACTATCATAAATCTCCTTTAACGAATAAACGTCGTTTAATTTTTTTTCTTGGAATCGTTTTGCGCTTTTTAGGACGCTCTTTAAAATACTGAATAAACTCTTGTGCTTGAAAGATAAAGCTCGTTCCTGAGTTCAGGTGAAACAACTCGATACTCGAATCTGTCAAAATGCGCAATTCAAATTGTTCGAAAGCACCTCCTTGGTACGACAATTCCAATATTTTAAGACTCGTATCATTAGATACATCAAAAACTTCATAGCTACCGTTGTAATCCCAGTAAGAAACTGAGTTTGAATTTTGAGCTAAAGAACTGTAAAAAGTTTGGGTGTTTTCAGAGGTAAACCTCAAAAAGTTTTCATATTCAAAAGCGGTCGTTGCTCCCTCTAAACTCGTAGCTGATTTCTCCCAAAACTCAAAATCTTGTAACAGGTACTCTATATTGTCAAAAAACAGCGCATCGTAATCAAAATTTTCAGTAGTATATCCTACTAAAAAATAGCTTGTATTAGTTTGTGGGTGGTATAGTTCTACTTCATTTGAGCTTAAATTACGTATTTCAAAACGCTGTTTTCCATCGAGATCATGGTCTACGTTTACCACTGAATTGTATTGATTGTAATAACCAATCTGTACTCCGTAGCCACCTCCCTGGTATCCAATTCCTGAAATGTTATTATTAGCGTACAGGATGCCATTTTCAAATGAAAGCGTAAATGCCAACCTCATATATGGAAGTACGTCTGCTCCCTGTGTGTTGTGGTAATCTAAATACCATAAATCATAACGTTCTAATGAAATAGCATAACTATTATCGCGAAACCCTACTTCTTCATAGAAATATTGCTCACACGAAGACAAGAAAAATAACTGTAGGGTCAAAAGTAAAGAAAAGACTATTTTTTTCATGGTTTGATATTTTACATGTAAAATTCAAACTTTGTGCCAAAAATAATAATTCACTAAATTAAACTGGAAACTTGATACTATAAGTTTATTTGAAAGGAATCGAATTCAATAAAAAGTACAACAATAAAGACAAGTTTTTGAAAAATCTTTTCTCAAAACTTCCTTTACCAACTTCTTTTGAATCTATATTTGAAGAATTACTCTTTTCGAATACTACTGATTTTAGCTGCTTTTGAATGCTTGTATAATCTTGAGAGAGATCAATAGGCATATAGGAAATACACTCCAAATCACCACGGGTGTATAAATAGCGTGCACCTGCACGAACTACTAATGAAGTACCTCTTTTCTTTTTTATATCGACCACAGATACCTGATGGGGTTCGTTAAACTTTAATTGCTCCAAAAGGGAAAGTGTTTTATCCTTACTTCCATTATTTACAAAACATAGATGGTATTTGGGATGTAACCTTAAAAACTTAGAGAACGTATCGATGTCCAATACATTTTCCAAGTCGTAACATGGTATGATCAATCCAAATCTCTGCATCAATTATATAATTAGGTTAGATACAAATTTATGTGAGTAAGTATATAAAACCCCTTAGATTCGATTAAATACATATTGCAAAAGTTCAAATGCAATTTCATTATGATGACAAATCCGACGACAAAAAGTAAATTTACAAGAAGACGATTGAACTGTAAAAAGTCGTATTTGAGATGAATAAAAGGACAAATTTATACTTGTTAATTGCCATTCTTGTCGGAATTTCATTCCACGGTACTCTTTTATTTTTTACTTTAGAAAAAACATACGATGCCTTGATTCATCTTTTTTTTGCAGAACATTACACCAATGCTTGGTTCGAACCATGGAATTACAAATGGTATACGGGCTTTACGGTAATGAGTTATCCCCCTTTGGTTCATCAAGTAATGGCATTGCTCTCATTTATTGGTGGATTAAAGTTTGGTTTGTATGTGGTTTCGATACTTTCTATTGTGCTTTTTATATCAGGTTGTTACCGATTTGCATTGCTTTTAACTGGAAATTTTAAAATTGCTGGATATACGGCTATTGCTGCTGTATTTTCTTCTGCTTTCGCAGAAGCACTTCACATTTTTGGACAAATTCCCTCTATTGTTGGGCTATCCTGTTTATTACATGTACTTCCTGAAACTTATAAGTGGGTAAAAACTGGGAAAAAAAAGTATAGTCTTACTTCTTTACTTTTGATCGCTATTATGGTTTGTGCACATCATGTGACAACAATCTTTGGAAGTGTCTTTTTTATAGTGCCCATTTATGCATTGGCAATTATGGACCATCTAACAACCAAATTAGGGGGGATTTCTTTTGTAAACTTCAATCATTTTATCGCAGGTTTTAAAACGTTTGGAAAGAGAATTATAAGTCATTTTTCAGCTATGATTGTATTGGTTGTATTGTGTATTTGGCCGTATTGGAGCAACTCCAAAAAAAACCCCATCACACAAATACCAATTCCACATGGGTCACGTGATAACTTCTTTGATGAATTGAGTTCTGGATTTGTTTTTTTCATCATCCCTTGGGGAGTTTTAATCTTGATTCTACCCTATCTATTGAATCGATACTTCCACAAACGCTTCTTCTTTTTTGGTTGTTCTTTTTTAATGTTATTTGTACTAGGATTAGGAGGTACTACTCCCATTCCTAAATGGTTGTTGGGTACTAATGCTTTTGATATATTGACTTTTGATCGATTTACTTTTTGGGCCAGTATCATGGCACTACCCATCGTTGGGGAGTGGATTTACAGAAGAAGCAAGATGACACATAAAAGTATGCTCCGTAAATCTACTATAAGTTTTATCATAGCACTCATCTGTATGAGCTCTTTAACCATAGCATTGGGTTATTTTAAACCATTGCAACCGCCAAAAATTGACATGCTACCTATTGTTAATTTTTTAAACAAAGACCAACATTACAAATGGCGCTATATGACCTTAGGATTTGGAGATCAAATGGCATGGTTGAGCGCTCAAACCAGAGCTTATAGTGTGGATGGAAATTACCACTCTGCGAGACGACTTCCAGAGCTAACATCACGTGCTATTGAAAGACTAGAAAATTCTAAATTTAAAGGAGTGGAAGGTTTGGGTTCATTACAACAGTTTTTGACAAATCCAGAAAAATATCATTTGAAATATGTGTTTTCAAATGATAAATTCTACGACCCTATTTTATACTTTACAGGATGGGAACGTTTGGATATACTTGAAAACAGCATTCAAATTTGGACTAAAATAAGTGTTAAACCATTGCCCAAACTAATTGACAAAGATGAGGTAGCACTCTACCAAAAAATATGGTGGGGAACAGTACCAATTGGCATCTTCTTTATAGGAATAATGGTATATCTCTATCGCACAATAAATCCAAAAAACAACCACAAACTCAATACGCATGGTCATATTGACATTGTAGAAACTATCACTACAACAAAAACATACCGTGTTATTCAGTATCTGTGGGGTATCATTCTTCTTGTTTTCACTAGCTATTGGCTGTGCTTTTTTTACACAAAAAAACTACAACAAGATTCACCAGAAAAAGTAATTGAATCCTATTACAATGCCCTAGACCTTCGAGAATTTGAAAAAGCGTATTCCTTTATAGATCCAGCTCAAAAAGTATCGTTAGAACAATTCTTATTGGAAATTTCAATACAAAATGGTCTTAAAAACTCTTATGCAAAATTGGATGAAATACATGTGAATTTTCATGAGAAATCTAAAAACAAAGTCACAGCATTAGTCAGAACTGAATGGATAACACCTTTAAAAAAAATAACAATCACGGAAAGAGAAAACGCAATTTATAAAAATGGAAGATGGTATCTGAAAGCACATAAAATAAACTACGACATACCCACAAATAACTATAGTGTCACAACTGCATCCAAATTCTATAATTCTGGAAGAAAAAAAGACATTGCAAAACAAGATTTCAACGAAGACAAATTTGTTTTTCCGCGTATAGAAGTGCTAAGTTCAAAATTAATATACGAAGCAGGAGAATACCTAATCATAGGGACGGTACAAAATATTGACAATATTCCTTCCGACATAAATATCAAAGGAAACCTATATGGGAAAGACGATAAACTTCTTGCTAGCTACTTTGCAAAAGATATCATAAAACACAAATTAATGCCTAAAGAGATAACTAGTTTTAGAATCAACTTTGAAGGTGTAGCATGGTCAAATATTACAGATAAAATACCTCAAAAATTCAATCCAAATGAATATACCACACTCAAATTGAATGAAAAACCGATTTCCTTTGACTTGCACGTTTCTTCAAATTTTACAGGTTCAGATTTAAACAATAACCTGGCCATCGTAGATCAAAAAATTCAAAACGGAACACTCATAGGAACACTATTCAATAATGGTTACAATGAAATAACAACCCCCCAATTGATACTTTCCTACTACAATTCAAAAAAACAAATAGAATATGTAGAAAGTGTGTATCTTGATAAAGGGATACGACAGGAAAGAAAAAGACATTTTTCATACAAACTTAAAAACAATAAAAAAATAGAAATGATTGACAATTCAATGAAAAATTGTTTTGTAAACGGATTTAAAAATAGTGCTCTTTCGATAAAAAACAGACAAAAAGACCAAGAGACAGATATCCTTCAAGAGCTTACAGGAGAAACATATAAATACCTTAAAGTTGAAGTAAATTTATTCATAGGAAACCCAAAATAATGAAGCTAAAAAATTATTATATATTTTTCCTTTTAGTAAACGTTCATGTTTTGATTTCTCAAACAAAAGGGATAGATATATTAACTACTGACAGCAACTATGAAGCGGGTTCTCTAAGCTATTTTAGCATCGAAACAAAAAAGAAAATCAATCCTTTACTTATTTGCTCTAACAGTTATGGCACTGTGTTGATTCAACCGATAAAAACCAAGCAAACTCTTTTCTTTAAACTACCAAATACTATAAAAAACAAAAGGGGAATCGTTAATTGGAGATTGGTAGAGCAGCAACAGGAATTAGGTGCAGGGAAATTTAAAATTACTGCAAACTCTAAAATAAAAACTGTTGAAAGTTATTTAGGTCCTAATTTATTGGAGGTAAACAACCCCAATTATGCTATGTATATAAATCTAGTATTTGACCTTTATGACAACATTGCAAGAGAGGGAACACCTACCGTAATTACAGCTCAATTTTTAGACAGTATTTATAGGGATACTATAGCGTTGAATGACTTAATAACTCATAAAATAATTTACAGTGGGTCATCAATTGGAAAAATGAGTCTATCCACGAGCGTTCAATCAAAAAGTACGGAAGAGAAATATGTTGATTTTTTGAGTGGCAAACCTCTTGACTTTCGCTTAAAAGCAAATAGGAATCATATCTATGCAGATGGAAATCAAATTACCGAATTTATAACTTCGTGTATCAAAGATAGCTCAGGAAACACAATCAGTGATGGGACCTATGTCAAATTTCTAATTCGAGATCAAAACGACAATTTAATGCAATGTGCAGCCGCAACAATAAAAGGAATTGCGAGTACAAAAATAATACACCCAGAAACCGAAGTAACTTGGAATGTAAAAGCCCAAATCACAGGGTTTGCTGAAAGTAATTCGATTGAATTGAAATACGAACGTTCTGTTAAAAACTTTGAAATTTTCTATGATAAAAAACAAAATAATATTCAAGTAGGTCCTATTAGAAGCTATATGAAACAATTGATTCCTAATGGATTCAAAGTAAAATTAGAAATTATATCTGATTTGGAACCAAGTATTGATCTCACAACAACAAGTTTTACTGGGAATGCTTTGTTCGAACTACCAACACTAAAAGAAAACAAAAAGTATACGTTTAGAGTAACATGTGCAGGCATTCAAAAATCAATTGAAAAAAAGTAAATCATGTCAAAATTCACAACGAGTAAAATAATCATTACAACCTTGCTGTTACTTTGTGCAAATGCACTATTTATTTGGGGAATTAGCAAAGTTTATAACTATTTGAATTCAGGAGCAGACAGAAAAAGTATGCTACATACTGAACGTATCGTTAAAAACAAACACAGCCATATAATTGCAGCTTTTTCAACGAATGATAAGGATAAAGAAAAAGACAAAGAAACAATTAAAAATATCAAAAAAGGATATCTAGGTGCATGGTTTTCGAGAGACTTGGCTTATCGGACAAACTTAAAAGATGGGATTGACGATTATTTTACCACAAACGCACAAACGAATATTTACGATTGTATTGCGTTGAATGAATCTCAAAAAATTCATCTTGTAACAACAAGTTTATACCATCAAATACAAGTAGACTTTTTAAACATAAAAAAGGATCTTGCTGTATTGACTGATACTAATGTGTTGGAATACAAACGTATCTTAAAGGACGAAAAATGGGTGTTCGAATCCTACGAAACAAATACCTACAGAAGTATCCTTCTCTTAGAAGAAAATCAATGGAAGATTCACCAATTAATCAAAGAGCAGACAAAGGAAGAACTTGCATTGCAAAGCGTAGCTCTAGCCTTTGACACTATAAAAGGCATCAATTATTACCCAAAAAATGCACCTTGGGATACTTTTGGAAAACGCTTTGAAATAACACCTATTATCAAAGATTTTAGATTGTTAAAAAGAAATGGTTTGAATACCGTTCGTATTTTTGTGCAATACGAAGACTTTGGAAAAGAAACAGTCCGAAAAGATAAATTAGAAAGACTAGCACAGTTATTAGATGCAGCAAATAATGAAAATATAAGTGTCATCGTAACTCTTTTTGATTTCTACGGAAACTATGCTGTCTCAGATTGGACCTATACAAAACAACATATACAAACACTAGCCGAAACATTTAAGAATCACCCTGCTATATTGGCTTGGGACCTAAAAAACGAACCAGATCTAGACTTTGAAAGTAGAGGTAAAGAAGAAGTTTTAAGCTGGTTAAATTTCTCATTGAAAACACTAAAAAGTATAGATACTTTGCATCCTGTTACTATTGGTTGGGCTCAGCCAAAAAGTGCAGTATTACTAAATCAAAAATTAGACTTTGTAAGTTTCCATTATTATAAATCTATAGATAACCTTCAAAAAGAATTTTTAGAATTGAAAAGGAAAATTCCAAACAAACCAATTGTTTTAGGAGAGTTTGGTGTTTCTTCTTATGGAGGTATTTGGAACTTATTTCAATCTTCTGAAGAAACTCAAGCTAGATTTCACAAACAGATTCAAAACATCATCTTTGACAACAATATACCTTATCTCTCATGGACGCTTTATGATTTTAAAAAAGTTCCCAAAGAGGTTGTCGGTTGGAGACCTTGGAGGAGAAACCCACAAAAAAAATATGGATTCATAGATGTAAGAGGAAAACCAAAAAAATCGTTTCAATACCTAAATAGTCCATTAAAATAAAAACATCTTCAGAAAATATTTTCTTGATAGTCTGTTTTTTGATTGGTTGAGTTTATCAATCTCTGTAAGATACATGTCAGTAATCTTATCCATCGAATAAGTTGATGCTACTTTAAAATTGTGACTCTCTTGAAGCATTCTATAAGCTGAATTTCGCATTACTTTTAATATTGACTGTACCAAACTATCAACACTATTTGGTTCATAAAAAGTGGCTTGATATCCCTCAGAATCAATAAGTAATGATAGATCACCTATTTTTGGCATCACCATTGCCCTCCCATAGCTTCCTGCTTGATGCAATACCCCGGAACTTCCCGTTGTACTTGTGTATGGAAAAACAACCAACGAACTTTCTTCAAAATAAGAAGTAACTTTTTCTTCAGGTACATAACCCGTGAAAACAATATTTGGCACTGCTTTATATTTTGCTTTGACAGATGTAAGATAACCAGGTGTATTAGGGTTATCAGTTCCAGCAATAATAAGTTCAACTGATTGTGAATTCATTTTATTCAACTTTTGAATTGCCTCAACTAAAATTTCTACTTTCTTATAAGTGCCAAACTTTCCAAATGCTAATATTTTAAAAGACTCTTTATTTATTGAAGACACAAATGTTTTAGGTGATTCGAAACTACCATGAGGAATCATAACAATATTTTCTTTCTTGTACTTTTTCTTAAGTTCATCTACATACTTATCAAGAGTGACAACAAGTAAATCAGAAGCTAAAAGACACCTTGTCAAAAAAGTTCCAATCAAACGATAGATATAATCGATAATTGAATTATTTGTAAAACCCGTCTGATTTAAATCAACAAATTCTAATATATTATGAAGTAATACAATGGTTTTTCTTTGTGCTCTTTTACACAACAAAGGTAAAAAAAGACCTAAAGCAGCAGGTGTTTTTTTACTGCCGAATTTTAAAAACTGAAGGTTGAACAATACGACATCAGGTTTGTGTTTTTGAACCTGTTTGTATACTGAAAAAAGGTTCCAATAAGAATTAAATGACCAACTTTTGACAATACTAACTTTACAACCAAATGTGTCAAAATTAGGACTCTCATCACTTTCAATGGTATCTGCAAGAATCACAATTTCAGATATTTCTGTTTTTTTTCTAAAATACTTCACCAAGTAATAAGCATACTCGTTGAGGGTAATCTTACTTGGAGGAAAGGCGGTTACAATGGCTATTTTCATAAGGTGGAAATAAAGACTTAAACTTATTGATTCTATGATTTGTAAATATTATCAAATCTATACAACAACCTTACTATCAATGTGGTAATGAGTTGCGATGCGTACTAGTTGGTAGAATATCTTAACACAATCGCAACCTGATAATTTAGACTCACCTTTATGAATCCAACGTTTCAGAGGTACTTCACAAATCATAAGATTTGTATTTGTTCTTCCGTATAACTTTTGCATTCTTTTGAAAATTTCAACATCAAACAACCATTTACTTACGAACGGTCTTGCAAAAAGTAATCGAACGACACTTTTATCGATAATTTTCGCACCACACTGAGTATCTTTAAAATTCATACCCAACACCCTTCGAATGCAACAATTCACAACAAAACTAGCAAAACTACGGAAAGAATTCTTTGAGATTTGTGCACCTATTCTTTCAATTCTAGAACCACTAACTATCTTGTAATTCATTGTTGTTATCGTATTGACCAATTCTTCAAAGTCAACAAAATCTGTGGACAAATCAGCGTCCAAATATCCAATATAATCCAACTGAGAATCTTCGATCAAAGTCAACATCCCTTTTCGAACAGCAGATGCTTTGCCCATATTATTCTCCAAATGAATCACGCTTATATTATTTTCGCGACCTTCTTTTAAACTTTCTAAAACAAAAGCTGTGTTATCAGTACTGCCGTCATTTACAAAACACAAATGGTATCCCAAATTACTTTCAACAAACTTGATAAATGATGGGGACACTAGACGATTTTCTTCGTTATAGCATGGGATAACAATTCCAACACAGTTTTTAGATATCAATTTTGGAATATCAGATTTTTTAACATTCAAATGAGCCTTTCCTTTTGGAAGCCCTATAATATTTATAACACGAGCAGAAAGTTCATCTAAACTCACTGGTTTTTTAATATAATCCTGAACCCCTAAATCAAAGGCCTTCACAATACATTTCTGAGAGGTGTTTCCAGACATTACTACCACTGGTATGTCAACCTTTTTCTGAAATCGGAGGTCTTGGACAAACTCCAATCCAGATATGCCCTCCATATTGACATCTACAATGATTAAATCAGGATTGAAGGAAGCCACTAAAGTAAGTCCTTCTCTTGCATTTGTTGCACATTTAACCTCAAACCCTAAACTTGACAGGTGTTTGTCAAGAGACATTAACACTAATTTTTGATCGTCTATAGCAAGAATTTTCATATTACTTTCTTTTTAACAATTTTTATTATTTTGTAGAGTAGTTCTTTAAATTTCAAACTTAAAACTGTACGCTATGGAGTTAAAATTAAAAATTAACAGAGTGAAACTCGTTTTGATTTCGACCAAAAGCGTTTTAGTTAGGACGAAAGAAACATGCCTATTGCTTAACTTACTTATACAAATCAATGAAAAAGAAAAGATGGTAAAAAATTATAGCCTTTTAGTGATTTTTTTGCTGCTAAGTCCTCTATTGGGCTTTAGCCAAAACATGGAAAGTGGGTATGCATACCTCAACAATGGTGCTTACAAAAAAGCCATATCCTATTTTGAGAAAATGGTGGCTAAATATCCAGAAAACACAACCGCTCAAATATGTTTGGGACGAGCTTTAGGACTAGGAGGAAGCCCCGAAAAAGCACAAAAAATGTTTAAAAAACTAAAAAAAGAAAAACCTGAAAATCTCGAAATACAACTCAACTATGCAGAAAGTTTACTTTGGGACAAAAACTATAAAACTGCTGTCAACCAGTATAAAGAACTAGTAGCAGCAAATCCTGAAAATTTTGCCTGTATTCTTGGATATGCCAATACATTGACAAATCTCAAAAGACATCGAGAAGCACTTGAATACATAGAAATGGCTTTAAGGATCAAACCTGAGGACACAAATGCAAAAACATCTAAAAAATATATTCAATTGGCATATGCCGATACAAAAGCAAAAAAAGGTGAATTTGACGAATCTCAAAAAACATTGACAAATAACCTTGTACTATTTCCAAATGATAGAGAAACATTAAAAGCAAAAGCAAATTATTATGAACGTGCAAAAAAATACAAAAAAGCAGAAGAGTTACTCAAAAAACTTGCAACAACAACTAGCGATAGTATAAAGATGTACCATAAAATGACTTGGTTGTACCATCTGAGAAGAAAACATAAAAAGGCAGAAAAATCAAGTGTATTAGGCTTTGGAATGATACAAGCGAACATAGACAGTGTCCTGCAAAAAGAAATGAAAGAAATGCATATTAGAGCACTTATATGGAATGGTAGCTATAAAAAAGCAGCAACCCTATTGTCTAAAGAAACTGATATTGAGAATACGCTATGGCTATTGCGATTGAGAGCTATGCTCTATAGTTATAAAGGAGCCCTTGAAAATGCATTGGAAGATTACGAGCAAATACTTGTTCTTTCCAAGGAATCATTTGAGGGAAATATTGGAAAAGCCATGACTTTGAAAGGACTTCACAATGAGACAAAGGCCTATAGTGCTATACTTACTACTTTGGAACATCACAAGAATCAAAAAGATGCTCTTGCACTCAAAAAAAGTTTAGAAAAACAATTCAGTCCTTATATTTCTACAGACTTTGGCAAAAGTAATGATAGTGGTAAAAACACAGCGGCTATCTATAATGTAGCTCTAGAAATCCCTAGTAGCACTAAAATTAGATGGCGTGCAAACTACCGCAACCGTAGTACTCAAAATACCAATACACAAGAAAAAGCAATTACCAATAATGTAACTGGGGGCTTTCACTATAAAATAACTCCCAATTTTGAACTCCAAAGCAATATTGGTTACAGTGCTGTATCTTCTGATGTCAAAAAATACATAAAATTAATAACACAGTCAGAAGCTCACTACCAATACCAAAGAAGGCATCACTTTCGCATAGGTTACTCAAAAGAAATGGAAGATTTCAATGCAGCACTTGTAAACCTTGAAATCAGCAAAGAGAACCTATATGCAAACTACGCGACAGAAACCCCAGCAGGCTTAGGTGCCTTTGTGCAATATTACTACACCTCTTTGAGTGACGGTAATAAACGTAATTTACTATTCTCATCAATTTACTACTCTCTTTTGAAATTGCCTTTATTAAAACTTGGGTGTAACTACCAGACGTTTTCTTTTGACACACAAATACCTGAAAACTATTTCAGTCCAGAGAAATTTAAAAACATTGAGCTTTTCTTACTCGTCGAAAAAAACGAAAACAACCTAATTAACAATAGTATCTTTTATCGACTTGATGCGGCTTTTGGAATGCAATACATCGAAAAAAACAACCCTCAAAAAACATATAGAGTACAAGCAGAATTGGGTTGCACGCTATCAAATAGACTTACAGGATCAGCATATTGGTTAAATAGCAATAGTGCGTCTACTACAATTGCAGGCTTTGATTACAACGAAATAGGTTTTAAATTAAAATGGCAAATTAACAAGAAGCCTTTGTTTCCATTAGTGTTTAAAAATTTCTAAAACCTAAAATACCTGATACTTATATCAGGTATTTTTTTCTATATTTTATAAAAACTCTACAAAAGATTCAATCTTCGCATCAGTTCAGGGCGACTCGTCCTACTTACAGGTACTACGTCCTTTTCAATCAACACACTGTTATCTTCAATGTCAATAATCTTCTTAAGGTTAATTATATAAGACCTATGTACTTTTATAAAAAGGCTATCTGGTAACTTTTGCTCCATTTTCTTTAAGGTAGAGTGTACCACATAATTTTTAGATTCTGTTTTGACATTGATATAATCTCCTTTTGCTTCAATCAAGTAAATTTTAGGTATGTCAATCTTGATCAATCTTCTATCAATATTAACGTACAAATCATTTTCAAAAGAGGCGACTTCCTTTTCTCCATGTACTTTTGTAGATACAGGAGCAGAGGCTTCTACTTTTCGAATTGCTTTCTCAAATCGCTGAGGTTCGATAGGTTTCACCAAATAATCGATAATAAAATCGTACTCAAAAGCCTCTAATGCAAACTTTTTGTCTGAGGTGGTCACAATAATGGCCGGAGGGTTTTTAAGTGTTTTGATAAAATCAAAACCAGAAAAACCTGGCATATGAATGTCTAATAAAATGAGATCAACCGTAGTTTCATTCAAATATTTGATAGCATCAATGGCGCTAGAAAATACACCCGAGACTTCTAAAGATGGTATAGAAACACATAATTTCTCGATAATTGCCCTTGCAGTAGCTTCGTCATCTATAATAATACACTTCATACTAATCTATAGTTTATTGATAAATTGATACATGTTTTCTAATATGTCCTCAAAAACCTTATGAGTATCTGTTGTATTATTTTTTAGATTGTTTTCAAACAACTCTGCAGACTCATAGCTTTTTATGAGACCTAAAATACTAATTTTATGTTTAATTTTATGAACTATTTCAGCGGTTTCTTTTAGATTTTTTTTTGAGAGTGCTTTTTTATAGGTTTCTACTTCTACAGGAAACTCTTTTTTAAGAACTGAAATCATACTTTTTTCAAAAGCTTTATCACCCGCTGCAACCTGTTGAATATAGTTTAAATTTGGCTTTTCCATAGTTTTTCTTTTTTTAAGGTGAATAAAAATTCACTCCCTTTACCGAGTTCAGACTTCACCCATATCTCTCCACCATACATAGATACTATTTTTTTTACAATAGATAAACCTACCCCTGTAGATTCATTAGAAACATGTAACGATTGAAATATTTTAAATATTTTTTCATAGTTCTTTGGGGCTATTCCAATACCGTTGTCTTTTACTGAAAATTGAAAATACGAAGTTTTTTCTATAAAATCTATTTCTATGCTTCCCACTTCTTTATCACAGTATCGGATCGCATTACTCAATAGATTCTGAAACAACTGCTGTAAATGAACTGAATCTCCTCTTAAAACAGGTAACTTTTTCAAAAGATTGATTTTAATATGTGTTGGAACAAAAAGAATTTGCTTAAGACTTGAAACTACTTCATTCAAATCCACTTGTTTCTTTTCAATTTTTTCGGAGCGGATACTTGAATACAAAAGTATATCAGAAATCAACTTTTCCATTTTTTCTAAAGTCACATCAATTAGAGAAAGATGCTCCAGACTCTCTTCTTTAAACATTCCTTTATTGTCTTCTTTGATCCAAGAAATAAGCGCATTGATGCTTCGAAGTGGTGATTTTAGATCATGGGACACTATATGAGCATATTCTTCTAATTCGTGGTTACTTTTTTCCAACCTCGTTAACAACTCTTCCTTTTGTCGTTCCAAATTTTTACTATCAGTTATGTCCAGATGAATACCTATAGAACCAATTGTCTTTCCGTCTATATCATAATTAGGAGCACCGCTTATCAACCAATGTTTGGATTCTCCGTTTTTATCCAACACATTTAATTCATAAGAGTTCGATAGACCTTCTACCCTTTTTTGTTCTTCAGCACTGATCAATTGTTTCGCATTGGCATCTAAAAAGATTGTTTTAGGGTCTTTACCTTTCAATTCCTTTTCTGTATATCCTGACATCTCAACAAAACTGTGATTGGCCATTAAAACTTTATTATCGTTACCTACCTCCAACAAACCTAAGTTCATATTTGCAATAATATTACTGTATTTGTTCTTCTCTAACTCAATCCTCTGTTTGTATTGATCTTCTAAGGTCACATCTTGAAAAACCCATAAATTACCTTTATAGACAGCGTCTTCTATAATTGGAATGTAGTCTCGTTTTAAAATTTTACGCTGGTTTAAACGCAGCATATCACCAATAACCATGGTTTTATTTGTTAGAACACCTTTCATATTTGACAAGAAATCGTCTGCCTTGTCAAACTTATTTTTATAGTGTTTAAAAAAAGAAACACTATCCATACCTATTATTTTTTCAGGCAAAAACTCAATCTCAAATAATTCACAAAATTTTGTATTTACCAGCGCTATTTTCTGCTGCTCGTCTTCGAGTAATACCCCCATATCTAAATTCATAAACAAAGATGAAAATCGCTGCTCAGATTCTTCTAATAAATCTTTAGCATTTTTTTCTTTAGTGATATCTCTTACTATTCCCTGAATGGCAATAGGTTTTTCACTTTCATCAAAAATTAAACTGGAATTTACTTGAACGATTCTGACATCATTTTCAGAAGTAACAACGCGAATCTGTACGCCTCTAATTTGGCCCGCAACTAAAAGTCTTTCAAAAGAAGTATCTAAGATATGTGTGTCATCAGTATGAATAAAACTATACAAGTGTTCGTTTTCTTCTACATGATCAATTTTCAGTAAATCAAGAGCGGCGTCATTTAACGTAATGATGTATCCCGATAGATCCATTACTACATAAGCATCTACAATATTTTCAAAAACTCCTTTTAACTGTGATGTTTTCTGTAGAATTGATTTTTGAAGCTTTCTGTTGGATTCTGAAAGTTCTTGGCTTAGCCTATAAAGTTCTTCAGATTTTTCCTCTAAAATCCTCTCTGCTTGCTTTCTAGCGGCCTTTTCTCTCTCAAGTGCTCTTTGTAAAATGTCTATTTTACTTTGATTCATTATTTCTAATAATACTAAATTTTACTTCGGTACCATCTGCTTGAATTTTTTCCAATTCAATCGTTGCAGATTCTCCAAAATAAGAAAATGTCTTTTTCATAAGACCTAGTCCAAAATGATGCATGGCTCTACTCGACTTATAAAGCATAACAAGATAGTTATCTGTTTTTTTGACAACCTCAAATGTTGGTAATTCAGCATCTGGGTAAATTTTTCTTACTTCTACATGTATATGACTCTCTATTGAAGACAACATATCAAAGGGGTCTTTATAGGAACGAAGCATTTCTGGATAAGAAGTTTCAATTACGCCAAAAAAATGAGCTGCATATACCTCAAGTAATGCATCTATTTCAATACCTGTTTCTTTGTTTAGATTTTGCAACAACTGCAACATTTCCGAAAAACTATAGGTTCCTACAGATGTGTAAATACCTCCTGATTCTAACTCTGAATTCAGAATAATTTTGTCCACCATCTCTAAACCAAATTTTTCTTCTACAAGCTCTAAAAACTCTGTAAATACGATTCCTTTCATTTAAAATTTTATGAGTTCGTTAATAGCCCAATATTCAAGAAGAAGTTTAATTTTTGAAACATAATCATCATATTGTAAAGGTTTAATAACATATCCAGCTATTCCCAAACGATAACATTCTTTTAAATCTTTTGGATTGCTTGAAGTTGTTAGCATTATTGTAGGCAAATACTTCAAATTTTCATCATTTTTCAAAATAGACAAAAATTCAACTCCATTTAACTTAGGCATATTTAAATCCAATAAGATTATATCTGGATGTACTTCATCATTTTGCAAATATCCCAAAGCCTCCTCTCCATCGTTAGCGACAGCTACTGTATGGTCTAAAGAAAGTGATTTTATCGTACGTTGCAACTTCATCACTTCAATAGCGTCGTCCTCTATCAATAAAATTGTAAGTTTTTTTGTATTCATTGGTAACATTCTAATTGTATTGTGAAGTTATTATTATTCTCTGTATTAAAAGAACTGTAAAGACAAAAGGTATAAATAAATCGATGAATGGTTATTTGTGTCCGACGAACTGCATTTTATCGAATCTAATTGTAAGAAATAAAAATGAAGGGCATACGAACAAAAAAGGTTGGCATTAAACCAACCTTTGCGCTCAAAAGAAACTTTTTATTTTGTAGCACTACCAAGTAACTGTATATCGTGTACTACTATTTCTGAAATATAGCGAGTAATCCCCTCTTTATCATCATAACTTTTATAAGTAATCTTACCTTCTACTGCTACTTCTGTACCTTTCTTCAAAAAGCGACTCGTTATATCTACCAATTTACCCCAAACAACAATAGAATGCCATTGGGTGTTTATTACTTTTTCTCCATCGTCTTTAATGTAAACGTCATTTGTAGCAAGTCGAAAGTTTGCCAAACGTTTTTCTGAATCGAGAGTTACAATTTTTGGATCTGCACCTAAGCGACCAATTAAAATTACTTTGTTTCTAATATTAGCCATAATTACTGTTTTATTATTGTTACTACATCTATTTATAATGTGTTGATTTCTAATGCAAAAATGGGTTATTTTTAAAAAAAAATCGGTAGTTAAACACTTAGATTCAAATGCAAAAGTTTGAAAATCAATATGTTTTGTATATTTAGGATTAAAAAATGAAAAGGAAATGTTTAGAGTGTCAAGAGATCTTACACGGAAGATCAGACAAAAAGTTTTGTGGGGATTACTGTAGAAATACTTACAACAATAAATTGAATAGTGAATCCAATAAAACCATTCGAAAAATTAACAAAACTCTTAAAAGGAATTACACCATACTCAAGAGGAACTTTCAGAATCAAGAAAAAATAGTTTCCAAAACACTCTTAGTGAATTTAGGCTTTGACTTTAATTATTTTACAGGAATCGAATCTAACAATAGAAAAAAGTGTTACATATTGTATGACAGAGGATATATTCCACTAACAAAACAGAGGTATCTCATTATCAAAAAACAAGAATTACTTTAAGGATGTATTGTTGATATTCAATATGGCACGCACAATGTCAGATTGACTGATTTGTCCAACTAAAACTTTGCCGTCCATAACTGGAAAACGTTTCTTCTTGGTCGTATAAAATTGTTGAGCGGCTTCGAATATACTCAAATTACAAGAAATAGTCATCACGTTTGAATCCATGTATTCAGTTACTAAAACAGTATGCATAGGCATATTGTAATAAGTACTTTCAGCAATTTGTTTGATACAATCACTTTCAGAAATCATCCCGATAAGCTGTTGGGATTCATTCAATACAGGGCCACCAGAAATACGGTGTTTTTGTAGTAGTTCCATTACTTCTAACACAGTTTGGGTTGGACTAAATACAATCAAATTTTTGCACATATACTTGGAAAGTAAGAAATATTCTGAAGGCATAGTAAAGTAGTTTAATGGTTATAAGTAACTAAAAAAAGTAAGCTATAAAATAAAACAATCTTTAAGTACAAAACAAAAAAAACGTCTGTTGAGACAACAGACGTTTGATTGTTTTTAGTGAAATAAATTATACAACCTCAGATACGCGTAAAGTGTTTACCATACCTTTGTCCTTAACAGGAGTGGAGTTCAAATTCACAATGTATTCTCCTTTAGTTACTACACCTCTAGTTACTGCTAGTTTATTAACTTCTTCAATGGTTCTTCTTGTTGAAACATCGTTATTATAGTAAGTAGCTTTCACTCCCCATAACAAGTTCAACATGGCAAGAACTCTTTTATTTGGAGAGTACACCAATATATGAGAAAGAGGTCTCCATGCAGAGATTTGAAATGCTGTGTAACCAGAATAGGTTAGCGTAGAAATAACTTTCGCATCAATATTATCGGCTAGTAGCGCTGCTTGATGACAAACGGCATCCGAGATATAACGTGCAGGATCTTTTACAATCGGAGCATTTCTTGGTACTTCAATCAGTGGAGAATGTTCAACACTCACAATGATTTCTCTCATCTTTTTAATTACTTCATTTGGAAAAGCACCAACAGATGTTTCTCCTGATAACATAACTGCATCTGCACCATCCATAATGGAATTGGCTACATCATTTACTTCAGCACGTGTTGGAACTTGATTTTCGATCATCGTTTCCATCATTTGCGTAGCAATAATAACAGGTATTTTACTTTCTTTTGCTTTTCTTACAAGTGTTTTCTGTACCAATGGTACTTCTGCCATTGGAATCTCTACACCAAGGTCTCCACGAGCTACCATTAAAGCATCACAAAAAGGAATAATTTCATCAATGTTAGCTACAGCTTCTGGCTTTTCTATTTTAGCAATCACTGGTGTTCTAAATTCAGATATATCTGAATTATCACTAATTAGTTTGTGAATGTCATGTAAATCTTGTGGGTTTCTCACGAAAGACAAAGCAATCCAATCTACTTGTAATGACAAAGCAAAAATAGCGTCTTTTACATCCTTTTCTGTAAGTGCTGGTAAAGAAATAGCTGTGTTAGGTAGGTTGACTCCTTTTTTAGATTTAAGAGGCCCTCCACGCAAGACTTTTGTCGTCACATTCGCGGTACCATCTGATGCTGTTACTTCAAACAATAACTTTCCGTCATCGACCAAAATATGCTCACCAACTTTTACGTCTTTAGGGAAATTCTTATAGGTCATAAAAGCCTTTTCCTTGGTCCCCTCATCTAATGTTTCTGTAGTGAATGTAAAAACATCTCCTAAAGCTAATTCAACACCGTCTGCCATGACACCTACACGTAACTTAGGACCTTGTAAATCGGCCAAACACGCAACGTGAAAGCCCATTTCATCATTCAGCTCACGAATAATTTTGACGATCTCCTTTACATTTTCATAGTCGGCATGAGAAAAGTTGATTCTAAAAACATTGACACCCGAAATCATCAGTTGTTTTAGGGTCTCTCTGTTATTAATTGCAGGACCTAGAGTCGCTACAATTTTTGTTTTTTTTGAATGTTGCATAATTATAAAATTAAGTATTCTTTTGATTTTAATGAGGAAATATCTGTTGTGTAACAGGTAACTACTTGTGATATATCTTTGATCTTTTGAATGGTATCAAAAGTTGAAGTATCTGAGTAATCACCTTCGATTTTTATAAAATAATCAGACTGTCTTTTTTCTGGAACTAAATAACTTGTCTTGTTTAGGGATTCATTTGCCTTTTCAAACAATCCGAAACTAATTGGAGTATTTAATTTACTTTGGTGCTTGTTTGTAACTAAAAACCATTTGATGAATTGTCCTGAATTTTCGTAATTGTATACTGAATACTCTGCTGTAATGGCACCTTCTTTTTTTAGTATAGCATCTTTAGAACGTTCCAATCTAACACCTAGTTTTTCATTTAAAAGATATGCCAATTTATAGTCGGGCAAGCTAGTATGTATACAAATCAACGTATGATTTAAACCCTCAAAATAATCTATTTCTAAAGAATGTACTTGCATATAATTTTTAAAAATGACCCTCTTAAAGATAAAACTCTAAGGCTTATAAACATAATCTTTCACACAAAAATACTTATAATTTTAGGTGTGGTAAAATAAAGATACGAAAACGATGTAGCTATTTAGAGTGCATTTGTAATCTCTTCTTGATGTATAAAGTAATAACGTCTACACGCTATCTCTTCGGCTTTTTTCTTAGAAGTAGACCTTCCTTTTGACACCACTTCTTTATTTATAGTGAGACGAACGCTATAATGACGTATAGATTCGTTTCCTGAATCTTCGTAGGTATCTAAGGAGAGTTTCCTCTTGGTTTTTTGACACCATTCAATGACGATACCTTTGTAACTAGTAATCTTGTTTTCCAGAGTGGGAATATCTAAATAAACAGCAATGACATTTTTTTCTATAAACTTCTCACAAAAGTCGTAGCCTTTATCCAGATAAATAGCACCAACCAATGCCTCGAAT
Source organism: Flavicella sp. (assembly GCA_042091695.1). GTDB lineage: Bacteria > Bacteroidota > Bacteroidia > Flavobacteriales > Flavobacteriaceae > Flavicella. Next base: position 3,512 of record JBELHA010000006.1, on the reverse strand, counting down.
ATATTCCCATAAATATTGGGTCCCATTCGGTTTTTTGAAATTTTACTCTGAACAAAACGTATGAGATCTAGCTCTTTACCCAGTTCATTTAATTGCTTTCTGCTTACAATTTTTGAGCGCATTTGAGTCAAATACCCTTCGTTTCCTTCTGGAACTATTTTGTACAAAAAAGCAGCTATAATTGAACCTAGCATTGCATCTCCTAAAAACTCTAAGCGTTCGTAATTTACAAGATTTCCTTCCGCATCGACAACTTTAACAGAGCGGTGTGTAAATGCTGTTTTATACAGTTTAAAATTGCGAGGACGAAATCCTAAAAGCTTTCGTAATTCTCCATAAAAAACCTCATCTTTTGTGTTTTGAGGTCGTATTATTTTACGGATGAACTTCACGAAGGTCTAGTCTAGTTTCTTAAATAAAACACAAGCATTATGCCCCCCGAAACCAAATGTATTGCTCATCGCTATCTTTACATCTCTCTTTTGAGGTTTGTTTAAAGTAAGGTTTAATTTGTTGTCTATTCTATCGTCGTTAGTAACATGATTGATTGTAGGTGGTATAATGCCGTTTTTCATCGCTAATATAGAAGCAATCGCTTCAATAGCTCCAGCAGCCCCCAACAAATGTCCTGTCATAGACTTGGTAGAATTAATATTGATATCATATGCGTAATCACCAAAAACATCCTTGATTGCTTTTGTTTCAGCAACGTCTCCAAGTGGAGTTGATGTTCCGTGTACATTAATAGCATCTATATCTTCTAGTTGTACTCCTGCATCTCTCAAACAGTTCAACATCACGTTCTTTGCACCCAATCCTTCAGGATGTGGAGCTGTAATGTGATGTGCATCTGCTGAAAGACCACCTCCAGCAATTTCTGCGTAGATGGTTGCTCCACGAGCCACAGCATGTTCGTATTCTTCTAAAATCAATGCTCCTGCACCTTCCCCCATCACAAAACCTTCACGGTCTTTATCAAAAGGTCTAGAAGCTGTCTTAGGATCATCATTTCTTGTAGACAATGCGTGTAATGCATTGAATCCTCCCATACTAGATTGTGTTACCGCAGCTTCAGAACCACCAGAAACAATCACATCGGCATAACCCAAGCGAATGTAATTCATAGCGTCAATCAAAGCGTTGGCTGAAGAAGCACATGCAGATACAGTCGTAAAATTAGGCCCTCTAAAACCGTGTCTGATTGAAATCATTCCCGGAGCGATATCAGCAATCATTTTAGGAATGAAAAATGGGTTAAATTTAGGAGTACCATCACCAGCACCAAACTCTAAAACTTGTGTTTCAAAAGTCTCAATACCACCAATTCCGGCTCCCCAAATAACACCTACTCGATCCTTGTCAATCGTCTCAAGATCCAAACCAGAATCTACGATAGCTTCGTCAGATGCAACAATAGCATACTGCGTAAACTTATCCATTTTTCTAGCTTCTTTCCTGTTGATAAATTGATTTATATCGAAATCTTTTAATTCACAAGCAAAACGAGTTTTGAACTTGGCAGCATCAAAATGTGTAATAGGTGCAGCTCCGCTGACACCATTTACCAGTCCATTCCAATATTCTTCAATATTATTACCGATTGGTGTCAATGCACCAAGTCCAGTTACTACTACTCGCTTTAATCCCATAAAAATATTATTTCTTTACTTCTTCAATATAGCTTACTGCTTGACCAACAGTACCAATGTTTTCAGCTTGATCGTCTGGAATTTGAATACTAAATTCTTTTTCGAATTCCATAATTAATTCTACAGTATCTAATGAATCTGCTCCTAAATCATTCGTGAAGCTTGCTTCAGTAGTTACTTCGTTTTCATCAACGCCTAATTTATCAACGATGATAGCCTTTACTCTTGATGCAATGTCTGACATAATTTTTTTATTTTAAATTTTAAATCTTGGCAAAAATAATAAACTTTCTTTTAAATAAACGTTTTCAACAAAAAATGTGCATACTAAAGTAAAAAATTATCTTTAATAAATTGATTATCTTAGTTTAATGTGAAAAATAATTCTTTTTTTTGTACTATATAAAACATCTAATCAATGATAAGAATTGCAGTATTAGCCTCGGGATCTGGCACAAATGCAGAAAACATTATTCGTTATTTCGAAAAAAACAAGGCCGTAAAAATAACCGCTGTCATCAGCAATAAAAAAAATGCAAAAGTTCTTGAAAGAGCCTCGAATTTGAAGATACCAACACATTATTTCGATAAAAATGCATTCTTTGAAGGAGAGGAAGTTGTTACTCTTTTGTCCGAAAAGGCAGATTTCATAATACTAGCTGGTTTTTTATTAAAAATCCCACAAAATATTTTGGCTGCTTTTCCAAATAAAATAGTTAATATTCATCCTGCTTTGCTTCCTAAATTTGGTGGAAAAGGAATGTATGGTATGCATGTTCACAATGCTGTAAAAGCTCAAAAAGAAACAGAAACAGGGATTACAATTCACTATGTAAACGAAAACTATGACGAAGGAGCGATCATTTTCCAAGCTAAAACAGCAGTGTCTTCAAAAGACAGTGCTGAAGATATCGCTAAAAATATTCATATCTTAGAACAAAAACACTTCCCTAATGTGATTGAAAGTGTACTGCTGAATAAATAAGAACCTGCTAAAAGAACAACATGGCTAAAAAAAAATACTATGTAGTATGGGAGGGTATTGAAAAGGGAATCTATGCGTCTTGGGCAGCATGTAAAAAAAATATAGACGGTCATCCTGGAGCTAAGTACAAAGCTTTTTCGGATAGAAAACTAGCAGAAACAGCTTTTAAAGGGCGCTATGAGGACTACAAAGGGATGGATACAAAAAAGAAAACACTCAGCAGTAAAGAAAAGGAAGCCTATGGAGTTCCTAACTTAAAAAGTATTGCTGTAGATGCTGCCTGTAGTGGCAACCCAGGTCTTATGGAGTATCGTGGGGTGGCTACTGCAACAAGTACACAATTATTTATACAAGGTCCTTTTAAATCTGGTACTAATAATGTAGGTGAGTTTTTAGCCTTGGTACACGGTTTGGCTTGGTTACAACAAAAAAAAGAACCCTTACTTCCTATTTATTCTGACTCACGAATTGCAATTTCTTGGGTAAAACAACAAAAATGCAAAACCAAACTTCCTAAGAATAAAGACACGGAAATACTTTTTGACCTGATCAATCGGGCTGAAAACTGGCTGAAAACCAACCGCTATAATAACCCTATTCTAAAATGGGAAACAAAAGCATGGGGTGAAATACCTGCTGATTTTGGCCGAAAATAAAAACTATTACCTACTACTATGAGAGCATCATCTGAGCTCTTTTAACGGCAGCAACCAAAATATCTATCTCTTCCTTGGTATTGTAAAAAGCAAAAGACGCACGAACGGTTCCCGGAATACCAAATCGATCCATGATGGGTTGTGCACAATGGTGCCCTGTTCGAACTGCTACTCCTAATTTGTCTAAAATAGAACCTATGTCAAAGGGATGAATATCTCCTA
>JBELHA010000005.1:9886-69767 GCA_042091695.1 Flavicella sp. | reverse complement strand
GTTTTCAAGACTGCCGCATTCGACCACTCTGCCAATTCTCCTGAGTGTCTCATCAGGTATTCCCTGATTGCGGTGGCAAATATACAACGCTTATACGGTACTGACAAAGATTTTTATGTTTTTTTTACAAAAAATAAATTCTTAAAAATAAGAAACTCACTATCAATTCATTGAGACCAATATCTTTTTAATATTGTTTCCTTTTAGGAAATAAACTATGTTTACAAAAAAATAACACATGGTTTTTGAATACGAAATGATCGCTCTGATACTAGTAGGTGTCTTTGCAGGTGCCATCAACACTATCGCCGGCGGAGGCTCTTTATTAACACTTCCTTTGTTGATCTTTTTAGGCTTGCCACCTGCTATTGCCAACGGAACCAATAGAATCGCTATCCTTTGCCAAACAGCTTCTTCAGTCGCTGGATTTAGAAGCAAAGGTATCAACTCTTTTCCTTTTAGTTTGTATATAGGAGCGACTGCCTTTATAGGAGCTATACTAGGAGCTCAGATTGCAGTGGATATAAAGGGAGAGACTTTTAATAAAATCCTCTCAATCATCATGATTGTGGTCGTATTTTTAATTGTTTTTCGAAAGAAAGGTAGCGACGCTTCAACTTTGACAGAACAAACGACAGGAAAACCATTATGGATATCCATGATCGTATTCTTTTTTATAGGTATTTATGGAGGTTTTATAAATGCTGGCGTGGGTATTTTAATGTTATTGATACTACCAAATATCAATAAACTTTCCCTTGTAAAAGCAAATGCAACCAAAGTAACCGTAGCCTTTATCTACACAACTATAGCCGTAGCCATATTTATCCTCAACGATAAAATAAATTGGAAATACGGTATCACACTTGCTATTGGAAACTCACTGGGAGCTTGGTTTATGAGTCGCTATACGGTAAAAAAAGGAGACAAATTCATCAAAGTAGCCTTGTTGGTCATTGTGACTGGAATGGCATTAAAGCTTTGGTTTTTCTAGTTCCTCCCAAGTCAATGTTTCCATCAGATGCACGATGTCCTGTTTAAGGTGAACCACAGCAGGGTAGATAGAATCGTAATTGGGTTTTGCATAGAAATACAAAGCCCCTGTTATGAAATTGTCTGTTGAATCTGTGACGTGGAACTGAATTTGGGTAGCGGCATCTCCGTAGACTTCAAACAGTTTACCGTACACTTTTGAATCATTATTTTCGTAAGGAGTAGATTGAATATCGTCTGCCTTAATCATATGCTTAAACGTCAACTTTTCAGCATCCTTTAGCAAGGCTCTTAAATTTTCCTTTACAGGGAAGTAGGATAATACCAATGTTGCATTCATTTTTGGATATTTCAAATCGATCATAAAATTTTCTTTCTCCACCACGTGAGCACCTAAAGCATGTTCAAAACGGTATGGATATCCCGTTGAGAGTGGTACATACTGTTCTTGAGGATAGTCCAATCTCAGAAAAGAAACAGGTTTTGGAAGTACCTCCTTTTTACAAGAAGTGAGTCCTAGCACAAAACTGAGTCCTAGCATAAGTGTTAAAAAAGAAGAAGCTAATGCATTTAATTTCATATAATAGTGACTTTTACTTGTTTGATTCGCTTTCTATCGATGGCCTCAATGAGAAACTCATATGAATTATAGCTAATTTTTTCTCCTTTCTTAGGGAATCTTCCTGTGATTTCTAAAATAAAACCTGCTAAAGTTTCTGATTCTCCTTTGATCGCATCGAAGACAACGCTCTCGATATCCAAAACACGACAAAAATCTTTCAAAGCTGTTTTTCCTTCGAATATAAAGTTTGAGGCATCCAATTGAGAATAGACCAAATCGTCCGCATCAAACTCGTCGCTAATATCACCAACAATCTCCTCAATCACATCCTCTAGTGACACCAGACCGCTGGTACCTCCGTACTCATCTACTACAATTGCTAAGTGGTTTTTTTTCTCTTGAAATTCTTGCAATAAGTCATCGAGTTTTTTATTCTCAGGAACAAAATAAGGGGCACGTATCAATGCTTGCCAATTGAAATCTTTCTTTTCTATATGAGCCAATAGATCTCGTGCATACAATACACCAATAATATCATCAATACTTTCGTGATACACAGGATTTCTAGAGAAACCATTTTCAATTATCTTTTGTAACATTTCTTGAAAAGGCATTGTGTCAGGAATGGCAAAAATATCAATACGTGGTTTCATTACCTGAACCGTTTCTGTGCTTCCAAAAGCGACAATTCCCTCTAGGATACTTTTTTCATCTTTTGTCGTCGCATCGTCTGAAGTGAGCTCCAAGGCTTGAGATAGTGTTTCGACTGAGAGAGTGCTGTTCTTTTTAGACAATCTATCTTCTACGATATTGGTCAAACCAGTCAACAGAAAACTTACAGGAGATAGTAATTTATTTAAAATAGCAATTGGGCGTGACATAAACATTGAAAAACTCAGTGAGTTCCTATTTGCATATACCTTGGGGAGCACTTCTCCAAAAAGTAAAATCAAGAAAGTAATGAAAACAACTTCAATCAATAATCGCAACCTACCATCCAAGCCCTCCATAAAGTAACCACCAAGAATAGAAAACAGCAACACTATTAAGATATTGATAAAATTATTAGTGATTAAAATGGTTGCCAATAATTTTTTGGGTGCAGATAAAAGAGCTACCACAACAGATGCTCTTGGATTGTTGTCTGTTTCCAAATCATCTAACATTGATTTGGAAAGGGAAAAAAAAGCAACTTCCGTTCCAGAAATCAAGGCTGATAAAAACAATAAAACAAATAACAAGATAGCTTCAAATACAATAGACCATTGCATAGAAAAAAACAAAGAAGTAAACAAGGGTTCGGGATCCACTAGCTGTATAGATTTTGGTTAAAAAGGAAAATCATCATTGATTATCTGATTCGAATTGTTTGGTTTATTTGATTGTGGAGTTTCTGACAGTTTTGACTTGGTCGACAGAAAGGTCATTTCTTTGACATGTATTTCGCATAAGAAGCGTTTTGTTCCATCTTCTTCCCAATGTCTCGTTTTTATTTTACCTTCACAATATACTTTGTCACCTTTATTAAGATAGGTTTCACATAGCTCTGCTAACTTGTTCCTCACTACAATATGATGCCATTCTGTGGTCGTTATTTTTTTACCGGTTTCTTTATTCGTAAAAGTTTCATTAGTAGCAATAGGAAAACGCCCTACGGCAGTACCACCCTCAAAATAGTGTACCTTTACTTCATCACCAAGATGCCCAATAAGCATCACTTTATTTAAAGTTCCCGACATGCAGCTATCATATTATATTCAAAAATAATAAAAAAAAAGGCAGCTTACAATTCCATACAGCAAATATGCTAGTAGTCTGATGAATCAAATTAGGGTGTCAAAATCATAAACATCTAAAAACCTGTGTATCAAACGAGGAACAGGATAGTTATCAAGGTTTGCAATAGGTATTGATTCTTGACGCTTAGTATCTCCTGAAACCAGCCAAAATCGGGTATATAAATGCTGGTGTGATAATTTGTGTACCCATTCCTTTTCGTTGAACAATTGAACTTCAAAATCACTTCCTTTTAAAAGGGATGAAAATTCTGGGAGTTCAACTAAGGATTGGGTATCAACAGTTCCTGACGTTTCTACTAAGGGAAATTGAAATAAATTTTCCCATATCCCTTTCCCTTGTCTTTTTTCAAGAACAGTATGTTCATCAGGAAGCAGAAAAACAATAAAATTAAAATATCTTTTTTTAATTTTTATCTTTTTTTCCTTTACAGGGAGTAGTCCAATCGTTCCTTTAGCATAAGCATCACAACTTTGCTCCAATGGACATTGATGACAATTAGGGTTTTGGGGTACACATTGCAGTGCGCCAAACTCCATCAACGCTTGATTGTATTGTCCCGGATCATCTGATATGAGTAGTTCCTGCGCTAGCGCTTTGAACTCTTTGATCCCATGAGTAGAATTGATGGGAGTCGCAATACCAAAATAACGCGACAAAACACGGTAGACATTTCCATCAACAACAGCAGCTCTTTCACCAAAACAAATAGAAGATATAGCAGAAGCCGTATAATCACCTACGCCTTTTAAAAGAAGTAAGGACTTATAGGTATTCGGAAACACTCCTCCCAATTCATTTACAATATACTTGGCTGAAAAATGAAGATTGCGAGCTCTTGAGTAATATCCCAGACCTTGCCACAATTTTAAAACCTGAGATTCCTCTGCATTTGCCAAGTCAACTACCGTTGGAAAAGTACTAACAAACTTTTCATAATAGGACAAACCTTGCGCTACGCGAGTTTGTTGTAATATAATTTCTGAAAGCCAAATATAATATGGATTACCTGACTTTCGCCAAGGCAAATCCCGCTTATTATTTAAATACCACGATTCCAGTGTATTAGAAAAAATCATTTATTATATTTGTTTATGCAAGTATACAGTATTTATTGTATTAAAATTAAACGATTTAACTTTTTGAAAGTGGTTAAAATATCATATATTTGCATCCTCAAAAATTATATTAAATACACAATAGTAAATAAGACACAATGACAAAAGCGGATATCGTATCAAGTATTTCGGATAAATCAGGAATTGAAAAAGCAGATGTATTAGCAACTGTTGAGGCTTTTATGAATGAAGTAAAGACGGCTTTAGAGCAAGGGGACAATGTATACTTGAGAGGTTTTGGTAGTTTCATTATCAAAACAAGAGCAGAAAAGACGGGTAGAAATATTTCTCAGAACACAACTATCAAGATTCCTGCTCACAATATTCCAGCATTCAAACCTGCAAAGACATTTGCAGAAGGAGTAAAGAACAACGTATTAGTAAAATAGATACAACATATTATTAACCGACCTAAATAAAAGGTCTTAAAACAGTATTATTATGCCAAGTGGTAAGAAAAGAAAAAGAGCAAAGATCTCTACGCACAAACGTAAGAAAAGAGCAAGAGCTAACAGACACAAGAAGAAGTAAGCCTAGGCTTGCCTATTTGTTGTCATAATGACAACACGTTCATTGAAATTAAAGCTTTGGGAAACTAGAGTTTTTATGGGTATTTACCCTGTATTGAATTTAATCCATCTATGTAAGGAAGAACTTCTTATGTAGTTAAAACTATTCGGAATGAAACTAGAATTAATCATACGTTCAAATTCATCTGATATTGATTTTGCTTTACTAAAAGATGGTAAACTTATTGAATTTAATAACGAAACAAACAATAATAAATTTTCTGTAGGAGATATATTTCTCGCAAAAACAGGAAAAATATTAACAGGTCTTAATGCATCATTTGTAAATGTAGGTTATCCTAAAGACGGATTTCTACACTACCATGATTTAGGACCTCAAGTGAAGACGTTATCTAAATTCATTAAAAAAGTAAGTACAGGTAATTACAAAGATTACACTTTAAAAAACTTCCCTTTTGAAAAAGAAATTGACAAAAGCGGAAGTATTGATCAAGTACTTAAGTCAAAACAAAACGTTCTCGTACAAATTGTAAAAGAACCAATCTCTACTAAAGGGCCTAGAATTAGTTCTGAGCTTTCTATAGCGGGGAGATTTCTTGTTCTAGTACCATTTTCTAAAAGAGTTTCTGTATCACAAAAAATAGCCGATCCCAAAGAAAAGGATCGTTTAAAGCGCTTAGCCAAAAGTATCAAACCTGCTGGTTTTGGCGTTATTTTACGTACAGTAGCACAAGGAAAAAAGGTAGCTGAACTCGATAAGGATTTACAAAATTCATTAGAACGTTGGAAAAAAATGTGTGGGCAAATTGCCAATACAAACACACCGACAAAAGTATTGAGTGAATTGAACAGAGCATCGTCTATATTAAGAGATGTTTTGAATGATTCATTCACGAGTATTGTGACTAACGACGATGTATTATTTGAAGAAATAAATGATTATTTAAGCGAAATATATCCTGAAAAACAATCCATTCTGAAACTATACAACAACAAGACTCCAATCTTCGAAAAATACGGAATTGAAAGACAGATAAAATCTGCATTTGGAAAAACCGTATCAATGAGTAAAGGAGCCTATTTGGTGATAGAACACACAGAAGCATTGCATGTTATTGATGTCAATAGTGGAAACAGATCTAACAAAGCAAATTCGCAAGAACAAACTGCTTTGGAAGTAAACTTAATTGCAGCTACAGAAATAGCTAGACAATTGCGTTTGCGTGATATGGGAGGAATTATCGTAGTAGATTTTATTGATTTACACTCCAATGAAAATAGACAAAAACTCTATGATCATTTGAAAACAGAAATGTCGTTCGATAGAACAAAACATAAAATATTACCGCCTAGTAAATTTGGTTTGATCCAAATAACTAGACAGAGAGTACGTTCAGAGATGAACATCAAAACAAAGGAGCCAAACCCGAATATAAACGGAGAAGTTGAGGCACCTATCGTGATGATTGAAAAATTTGAAGTAGATATAAACCGCATTCTCGCAAGCAAAAGCAAAGACAAAAAAATCACCTTACACGTGCATCCTTTTGTAGCTTCTTATTTGCGTAAAGGTCTTATCTCTCATCAAATAAAATGGTACTTCAAATACAAAAAGTGGATCAGTATATTACCGAGAGATGCTTATCAATATTTACAATTTCGCTTTAAATTTAGCTGATGTAAATATGCAAAACATATCTTAAAAGCACCTTGTCTTCATTGACAGGGTGCTTTTTTTTTGCTCTTTAAAAAAAAAGCACTGACTGTAAAAAAACAATCAGTGCTTTGTATAGTTTGAATAACTTCCGTTAGCTATTTTTCACGCGTTCAGAGGCAGCGATTACTTTTTCTTTCAAGCTTTGTTTATAGGCTTGTATTTTCTCTAAAATAACAGGATGGGAAGCTCCAATAATTTGAGCGGCAAGTATCCCTGCATTTTTTGCTCCGTCTAGCGCAACTGTCGCAACAGGAACTCCTCCGGGCATTTGAAGTATAGACAATACAGAATCCCAACCATCGATAGAGTTTCTAGACTTCACGGGGACTCCTATCACAGGTAATGGACTCATAGAAGCAACCATTCCTGGTAGGTGAGCTGCTCCTCCTGCTCCAGCGATTATAACAGAGATACCTCGTTTGTGTGCTTCGTTTGAAAAAGAAACTAATTTTTCTGGTGTTCTGTGTGCAGATACAATATCTACTTCATTTTCTATACCGAAATCATTCAATACGTCAATGGCTTCTTGCATGATAGGCAGATCAGAATCTGACCCCATAATAATTGCTACTTTCATCTGTTATTTTCTAAATTAGTTATTAAACGATTTCTTATAATTGAGTACCCTCCATTATTTGGAAATCACACGGATGCTATCCTTTACTTTTTTCGCAATAGCTCTAGCCGTATTGATATCTTTATCTACTATAGTGACATGTCCCATTTTTCTAAAAGGACGGGTTTCTTTCTTTCCATATATGTGAGGTGTCACCCCAGGTAAAGAAAGAATTTGCTCCATATTTTCGTAATGTACTTTTCCTGAAAATCCTTCAGCTCCCACGAGATTAACCATCACTCCCGCCAACATACTGTCTGTTGCACCCAATGGTAAATTTAGTACGGTACGTAGGTGCTGTTCAAATTGACTCGTAATAGAGGCTTCTATACTGTAATGACCACTGTTATGTGTTCTTGGAGCCACTTCATTTACGATGATCTCATCTGCTTCGGTTTGAAACATTTCTACCGCGAGCAAACCAACATGTTGAAAAGCCTTAGCAACCTCTAAAGCTACTGTATTTGCTTTTGCAGCAACTTCATCAGAAATACGGGCAGGGCAGATAACATATTCAACTTGATTTGCCTCTGGATGAAACTCCATCTCCACTACAGGGTATGTTTTCACCTCTCCTTCAGCATTTCTGGCTACGATAACAGCCAATTCATTTTTAAAAGGAACCAAATCTTCAACGATACAGGGAGTGTCTGCTAATCCGATAATATCTTCTTGACTACGTACGATTTTAACCCCCGTTCCATCATATCCAAACTGTGCAGATTTCCATACAAAAGGAAAGGTAAAATCAGTAGTCAACAAGTCAGCTTTGGTTTCAAAGCGCAAGTGCTTGGACGTGGGAATCCCGTGATCCACATAAAAATCTTTCTGTTTACCTTTGTGCTGTATACATTCTATTACCTCAGGCTGTGGGTATACTAAAACACCTTCTTCTTCTAATTTATAGAGTGCTTCAATATTGACATGTTCAATTTCTATGGTAAGTACATCTACTGTTTTACCAAAATTATAAACAGCCGTATAATCCATCAAATCACCTTGAAAAAAAGCATCACAATAGGCTGCCGATGGTGCATCTTTGGATGCGTCTAGCATACTTGTGTGTACATCAAACTTATGACATTCAGAGAGTAGCATTTTACCGAGTTGTCCGCCTCCCAAAACACCCAATTTAAAGTCAGAAGAAAAATATGTTTTCATAATCTATAATTTGCGGCAAAAATAATAAGTTATTTAGTTTAAAGTGCTAATATTTGAAATTAGTTATGTGTAATTGTGCTCCATTTCCAATGTTTGTAACCGCATAGGCTTGCATTTCATAGGAAGCATTGCTAGGAATGTCAATACGATTGCCGTCATCGTCTTTTCTATACGTCATAGAGTACCCCGGAATGGCTATCGAATAATAAATTCCATCATTAGTACAAGTATTGAAAAACTCAGGAAAATTACTCATATCCATTGCCGATCCACATGCTTGGTGTGGGCAAGACAAGTCATAAGCGTAATAATCGTTTGCATTTAAAGAATAAATCACAATTCCTTTATGTCCTAAGTTGGGAACATATACATGCCCTCCAGGAAGTAAAAGCTGCTGGTACTGAGGAAGATTCGTGTCTACCGTAAAGTTGATTTCAAGATTGGGAACAAAGTTTCTGCTTGGATAGACATCCGTTGCACAGGAGCTGAAAAGACCAATTATGAATACAAAAAGAAAAAATGGCTTCATCTTTCGATAGATTTGTGATTAAAAATGGCAATTTACAAATAATTTGTATATTTGTATTCAATCTCATGCAATACTCTGCAATGAGATTTTTATGTTTTTAAAAAGAAAAAGTTATGAGTGAAATATCTTACTATTCGTCAGAGGGTCTTAAAAAGCTCAAAGACGAATTAGAACAATTAGAGCAAGTAGAAAGACCGAGAGTGTCTCAAGAAATATCTGACGCGAGAGACAAAGGAGATTTAAGTGAAAATGCAGAATACCATGCTGCAAAAGAAGAACAATCGCTATTAGAATTTAAGATTGCCAAACTAAAAAATGTGGTAGCAAATGCAAGAATTTTGGATGAATCTCAATTGGATTTGTCTAAAATATTAATCCACTCTGTTGTCAAATTGAGAAATACCGCCAATAAAATGGAGTTTACCTACACGTTAGTAGCAGATTCTGAGACAGATATCAAGAATGGAAAATTGTCTGTAAACTCTCCTATTGGGAAAGGGCTACTAGGCTTGAGTGTTGGTGAAATCGCAGAAATAAAGGTTCCCAACGGCATCATGAATTTTGAAATTGTGGAAATTTCAAGATAAGCGAATAAACAACTAAAAAAGCCCATTACAATCAGATGTAATGGGCTTTTTTTTGCTATTAATAGAACTTGATTTAGCCCTTTAAAATAGTAGTATATTCGGATTCTAATTTTTTTATTTCTGTGTTTTTCACTTGTAACAAGGAAACGATTTCTCCACAATCCCAAGCAAACAAATGCGTGTGTTTGTCGTCTTTAAAAACAATATAATACAGATTGATTTCCAACCTGGAAATATCTATTTTTTTATTGTATCCGAAACCTTTTTTCAAAAAGTCCGTAAACAAAACTGCACCGCCACTATCTAGCAGTTGTATGCGCAGTTCCTTTTCAAGAACCGGAACTATAGCAGTGCACTTGTAAGAACCTATAGTCCTAAAAGAGAGGTCAAGTTCTGTTTGTTGAGCTTTACAGGTGTAAATTGATAGTATAAAGCCCCACACATACACTAACCTAAAAAAAAATATGCTCAATAATTTCATAACAGCATAAATATAGGCAATGCTACCTTAGAATACAATAAGAATATTTTCTGTTATATAAATAAAGTAACACCGCAGCATTCAGTGTATGCCCATAAAATTCTGACGGTAAAAAAATCATTTTTGAAGCGAAATCTAAACTAGCCTCAAAACTGACTGCTTATTTTTCTGTCAAATGATACTGAAAACCTGCATTGAAAGATGAAAGCATTCTATTTTCATGTAGGACCACCCTATAATCTAATTTTGGATTGATATTACCTTTGTAATGTATGTATTCTAATTGAAGTGGTATTTTAAAATTGGTTAAAGAAGTACCATCTGCCCATTGAGTGTTTGTATACGCTGTCTCTTTTCCTACCTAAAAACCTGTTCTCACACACCATTTATCTCCCATACTTGGTATAGAAATATGCACCAAAATTATCCCCACATAGTTATGAGGTATTTTTCTAAAAAAAACATACGAAAACAACCCTATATGAAAAGCATTAGTACTGTTCTTACTGTTTGAGAAAAATCTCAAACTCGTAAGAACATTTAGTAGGGTTTAGTTGGTATTCTTTGTGCGCCAAACCACTCATAGACCAGGTGTTATCGCCCCCTACACCTACTTGTTTATAGTCTATATTTAGATATACCTTATCACGGTGTTTGATATCTACACTATGTGTTTGTCCTTTTACATTTCCAGCGTCAAAATCTGAAATAGGATTGTGCAGAGCAGAGAAAGAAAATGGAGACTTCCCTTGGATTACAATTCCCGTACCCTTCTCAGAAACAAAGGAGGCATGTCTCACCTCTGTTCGGTATCCGTTTTCTTGTGGACGGATATAATCAAACTGAAAATCAGCTACTTTTAAAGTGTACAAACCAACATTGGCCGCTCTGTTTCGATCCGAGTAATTCTCAAAAGGTCCACGACCATAATAAGTAGTAGTATCGTATTGTTTTGGTAGTGCAAGCGTCACACCATAACGTGGCATGTGTGCATACTTTCTCCCTTTTTTGGGATGAAAAGTACTATTAATCTTCAAACGCCCGTCAGCATGAACGGTGTATATTATAGTGTTTTGTGCTTCCAAATTAGGAAGATCAAACAGATAGGTCAGTTGTACACTTGTAGCATCCAAACGTTCAAAATCTCTCGATAAAATTGTCGAGTTCTTAGCCGCATCTCGCCATGCAAAATAGGCTTTGTGCTTTTTTTGTTTTGAAGGTTTAAAAGCGCCGTAATCGTTGTCGATAGGTGCGCGCCAAAAATTCAAAGCCAAACGTTCCTTCAACATTTCTTCTCCATTCATTTTGAGCGAGGCTAAACCGAAATCTTCGTTGTCAAAAACATAAGAAAATTCGGCACCTGAAAGGGTGTATGTTTTTGCTTTAGTATCGAAATCAACTGCCAATTCATCTGTTACAGGGAGTACTTTCTTTTCCAAAACACCTTGTACTTTGAACTGATCATTAGCAACTATATGTCCTTTTTCCAACAGCCCTTTCTCTTGCCTCAATACTGCTTTGAGGTTGACGTAATATTCTTTAGAAGCATCCTTGGAATACTCAAAATCAAGTGTAATGGTTTTGCTTTGTTGGGCAGGTATCTTAAGATTGTCTAAAGTCTTAGACAGTACCTCAACACCGTTTTCAACAAGACTATATTCCAAAGAAACAGCCTCGGTAGTCCTAAAAAAGTTTTCGTTGAATATTGATATCTCATTGTCATTCAACTTCGAAAATTGTAAGTTTTGGTAGGCTTTTTTCACCTCCCAAATAGCAGGGTGTGGTGTTCTGTCAGAACCTATCAAACCGTTGGCACAAAAGTTATTGTCGTTGTAGACATTTTTAGGTTCAAAATCACCACCATAGCCATAATAAATCTCAGCAGTAGCCGTTTTCATCTGTATTCCTTGGTCCATCCAATCCCAGATAAAACCACCTTGCACCTGACGCTCTTTCCGCACCCAATCCCAATTGGCACAGATATCTCCATTACTATTTCCCATAGCATGGCTGTATTCACACCAAATAAAAGGACGCTGTACTTCTTGAGCTCTCGAAGGATCGACACGCAGATGATCTCTTTCTACCATTGGCAAATGCGCATACATCCAACTGATCACATCCGTAGTTCGTTCTTCAAAACTCACTTTAGATTTTAGTGAACGCTCATATTGAATTGGGCGAGTCTTGTCATAGGCATGTATCCACTCATAGCACGCTCTAAAATTTTCACCATCTCCAGCCTCATTACCCATAGACCAATAAATAATTGAAGGATGATTGAAATCTCTTTTTACCATGCGTTGTATGCGGTCCAAATGCATGGCTTTGTATTCAGACTTCCCAGCCAATGTTTCATTTTTCTTATAGCCATACCCATGCGATTCTATATTCGCCTCGTCCAATACATATATTCCGTATTGATCACAAAGTTCATAAAAATAGGGATCGTTTGGATAATGTGAAGTTCGAACTGCATTGATATTGAATTTCTTAAAATCCTTTATATCTGCTAGCATTGATGCTCTTGTAACCACATGACCATTGACTGGATCGTGCTCGTGGCGGTTGACACCTTTTATGAGAATTGGTTGGCCATTTACAAGCAATTGCCCGTTTTTAATTTCAGAGGTGCGAAACCCTATTTTACTTTTAGTAGCACTGTATACTTTTCCTTTTTTATCTAAAAGTTGGAGTTGTAATTCATACAAATTAGGAGTCTCTGCAGACCACTTTTTGATCGATGGAAAAGTAGTTTCGAAAGAAATGACTGTTTCCTTATTTTTTTTAACTGAAAAAGGAAGCACCTCCTCGTGTATGGTCTTTGCGGATGCATCAATAATTGCAATTCGTGCTTTGTTAGACTTGACTTGTTTTTTTCCTTTATTGGCCACATGTAGCTCTAAAGAAAAAAGGCCTTCCGTATAGTTGTCTTTGTCCAAACCTGCGCTTACCAAAAAGTTAGAAATATGTGTTTGAGGCACTGCATACAAAAAGACATCACGTTCGATACCACTTACACGCCAAAAATCTTGATCTTCCAAATAAGAACCGTCACACCAGCGGTACACTTCCAAAGAAATTGAATTTATCCCTGAAGAAACATACTTTGTAATATCAAATTCTACAGGAGTTTTTGAACCTTCACTATAGCCCACTTTTTCACCGTTGATCCAAATATAAAAAGCGGAATTCACAGCTCCTAAATGGACATATATTTGTTGACCTTCCCATGATTTTCCTACTGAAAAATTACGTTTGTAGCTCCCCACAGGATTGAAGTTACTCGGAATATGAGGGCTATTTTTCGGAAATGGATATTTGATGTTGGTATAGATTGGATAGTCGTAACCACGCATCTGCCAATTTGAAGGAACATCTATCGTATCCCAAGATTCTGTATCATAAGTATCTTTATAAAAATCCAAAGGTCGGTCTGCAGGTTTTTCAACGTGGTGAAATTTCCAAGTTCCATTCAAAGAAGTATAATTAGAAAGTTGTTGATTTGAAAAATCTTGCTGATTGTACTGCGTAAAAGTAACTTTCGGGCTTTCAGAATTGATAGAAAAAACAGAAAGATTTTCTAATTCAGAAAGTTGTTGGCAAAAGCCAGAGAATGAAAAAAAAGCTAGAAAAACAAAATTTGAAAGGGTTGATTTCATCAGGGGAATCTATAATGTATTGGTTGTAACCAAAGTTAAGAAAATACCTGAAATACGGGATGGAAAAACCCCTAAAAATAAGTTTGACAAATACGTTATGAAAAAAAGGTGCAATTGTTAAACCTAAAAACACAGCATATTAACAAAATCAAACCTATCGAGAAAGAATTCTAAACTATTGTCAAAAAGGGTGGAAAATTATTACACAATAAAAACAGTCACCTATGAGGGTTTTTATTAAATTTGCTTCAACTAAAATAAACACCTTTATGAATACATACGATGTAGCCGTTATTGGCTCAGGACCTGGAGGATATGTGGCAGCCATTCGCTGTGCACAATTAGGTTTAAAAACTGCCATAATAGAAAAATACGCTACTTTGGGGGGTACCTGTTTGAATGTAGGCTGTATCCCTTCTAAAGCCTTATTAGATTCTTCTCACCATTACTACGATGCTACCAAGCATTTTGAAAAACACGGAATTGGAGTGGAAGGACTTAGTTTGGATTTTGAACAAATGATTGCTCGTAAAGGAGAAGTCGTTTCTCAAACTTCAGGAGGTATCAACTATTTGATGGACAAAAACGGAATCGAGTTGTACGAAGGAACTGGAGCTTTTTTTGACACCACCCATATCAATATCTCGAAAACAGACGGGTCTGTCGAAAAGATAGAAGCCAAACACACGATTATTGCAACAGGATCTAAACCAGGATCGTTGCCATTTATAAATATTGACAAAGAACGCATCATTACCTCTACAGAGGCATTGAAGCTAAAAGAAGTTCCAAAACATCTTATCGTTATTGGTGGAGGGGTTATCGGACTTGAACTAGGACAGGTATATGCACGTTTAGGAGCTCAGGTTTCCGTAGTAGAATACATGCCTAAAATCGTCCCGGGAATGGACGCTATGCTATCTAAAGAATTGCAAAAATCCCTAAAAAAGCAAGGATTGAAATTTTATACGTCTCACCAAGTAACTTCAGTTATCAATACGGGTGACGAAGTTGTAGTAGTTGCCAATGACAAAAAGGGAAATCCTGTAGAATTCAAAGGAGACTATTCTTTGATTTCAGTTGGAAGACGTCCGTATACAGAAGGATTAGGACTGGATGCTATTGGTTTGAAGACAACAGACAGAGGACAGGTAGAAACCAACGAGCAACTACAAACGAATATCCCTAATATCTATGCGATTGGAGATGTCGTAAAAGGAGCTATGTTGGCACACAAAGCGGAAGAAGAGGGAACCATGGTTGCTGAAATTATCGCTGGTGAAAAACCACATATCAATTACAACTTGATCCCTGGTGTTGTTTATACATGGCCAGAAGTTGCCGCTGTTGGAAAGACAGAAGAGCAATTAAAAGAAGCAGGTATTGCTTACAAAGCAGGATCTTTTCAGATGCGTGCCTTGGGTAGATCTAGAGCGAGTATGGATACCGATGGACAGGTAAAAGTATTGGCGGATGCAACTACTGATGAGATTTTAGGGGTACACATGATTGGCGCTCGCGCTGCAGATATGATTGCAGAAGCAGTAGTAGCAATGGAATTTAGAGCCTCTGCAGAAGATGTTTCTAGAATGTCTCACGCCCACCCTACTTACACAGAAGCTATCAAGGAAGCTTGTTTGGCGGCTACGGAAGATAGAGCGATACATTCGTAAATCGAATTTTAAGTACAATTACTCATTCATAAAACACCCCCAAATAGTGAAAATCTATTTGGGGGTGTTTTCTATACAATATATTACCAATCAAAAGAAGGTAAGAATCTACCTAAAAAGCAATACAAATCAGAAGTTTTATATCAAAAAAAACCTGCCCTAGGGCAGGTTTTTGATTCATAACTTGTACAAACTAAGATTTCAAATAACTCTTAGCTTTATGAATTGCTTTTGTCAGCATTCAAAATATACGTTTTAGCATTTTTAATTACTTCTTGTTTGCTAATAGACACCTCCTGTTTCTTTTCAATTTCAAGCTCAGAAACCTGTTTTGGATTTGCGATACTCGGTGCTATTACCAAAGCCACAACAGACATTAACTTCAATAAAATATTCAGAGAGGGCCCAGAAGTATCTTTAAAAGGATCTCCTACCGTATCTCCGACTACTGCTGACTTGTGCGCTTCTGTTCCTTTTTGACCTTTTTCTTCTATTGTCTTTTTAGCATTGTCCCATGCACCTCCGGCATTCGATTGAAATATCGCCATCAAAACACCACAGGTAGTAACACCAGCCAACAAACCTCCTAACATTTCAGCACCTCCTAAAAACCCGATCAATACAGGAACAACTATAGCCAATAATCCTGGAAAGACCATTTCTTTCAAAGAAGCTTTGGTAGAAATATCTACACACTTATCGTATTCTGCTACACCGTCCGCAGCATCAAAAATAGCCCTGTCTTCAGCAGAGGCTTTTGACATGTCAGAATCGTACTTTCGCATCACTTCCAAGGCAGCCTTTAATGCCGGAATATCTCGAAACTGTCTTCTTACTTCTTCAATCATCGCCATAGCCGCTCTTCCTACCGCATTCATAGAGAGTGCAGAAAAAACAAAAGGTAGCATTGCTCCTAAGAGCAAACCAGCCATAATAACAGGCTGTGAAACATCAATCGAAGTTACATGTGCTGTTTTCATAAATGCCGCAAAAAGTGCCAAAGCTGTTAAAGCCGCCGAAGCAATTGCAAATCCTTTTCCAATCGCTGCAGTGGTATTACCAACAGCGTCTAACGTATCGGTGCGCTCACGTACTTCTTTTGGTAACTCTGCCATCTCAGCAATTCCTCCGGCATTGTCAGAAATAGGCCCATAAGCATCAACTGCTAATTGAATTCCTGTGTTTGCCAACATTCCTACAGCAGCAATTGCAATCCCGTAAAGCCCCGCAAAATGATGGGATAAAATAATGGCTGCAGCAATCAAAATAATTGGAACAGCAGTAGACATCATACCCACACCCAAACCTGCAATGATATTGGTAGCAGCACCTGTTTTAGACTGCTCTATGATTGAATTGACTGGCGCATAACCAGTTCCTGTATAATACTCTGTAACTTTTCCAACAAGCAAACCTGCAATCAATCCTACGATGGTTGCAAAAAAGACTCCTTGGGCACCAAATGGTAGACCAGCTATGGATTCAGGGACTAAAGCATGTATGATAAAGTAGGAAGCTACTACCATCAAAGCAGCAGAACCAAATTCTCCAATATTCAACGCTTTGTGTGGAGAACCATTGTCTTTCACTTTGACAAAGAAAGTCCCTACAATCGACATAACAATTCCAACAGCAGCCAAAACCAATGGTAAGTATACAGCACCTAAGCCATTGAAATCTGGCGTAATAATAAAGGCACCTAAAACCATCGTACCTATGATAGACCCTACATAGGACTCAAACAAATCTGCTCCCATACCGGCGACATCTCCAACATTATCTCCAACATTGTCAGCAATAGTTGCAGGATTCAAAGGATGGTCTTCAGGAATACCTGCCTCTACTTTCCCTACCAAATCAGCGCCAACATCGGCTGCCTTTGTATAGATTCCCCCTCCTACTCGCGCAAATAATGCAATAGAGGAAGCCCCCAAAGAAAAACCAGAAAGAACATTTAGTACTTCTGTAAGTCCCCAACCTTGGACACTGTACAACATAAATAAACCACTCAATCCTAGTACCCCAAGTCCCACAACTCCAAGTCCCATTACTGCGCCTCCTGCAAAGGCAACTTCCAATGCCTTTCCTAGAGAAGTTCTAGCAGCCTGAGTAGTTCTTACATTGGCTTTGGTAGCGACTTTCATCCCTATAAAACCCGCCAAAGCAGAACAGATTGCTCCGACTATAAAAGAAACAGCAACAACTCCATTTGAGTTTGCTTCTGCACTTCCTTTAAAATAAAGTAGAATTGCTACTGCAATAACAAATATTGATAAAATTTTATATTCAGCCTTTAAGAAGGACATGGCACCTTCTTCGATGTTTTTAGCAATTCGTTGCATCTTTTGGTTTCCATCATCTTGTTTGGAAACCCATTTATTCTTTACAAATACAAAAGCCAAGGCCAGTACCCCAAAGAGAGGTAAATAATTCACAATTAATTCCATAATTTAAGTTTAGTTAGTTTCACTAAATGTAATAAAATAATTGCAAAAAAAAGACCAATAACTTTTTCAATAGCTATTGGTCTTTTATTTATTGGGCAAAACGAAGGGTTAGATTGTAAAATCTCCGTTTGCCTTATGCTCACTATTTTCGTAGCGCTCTACACATTCATGGTATATTTTCACTGCTTCTTCAGCATTTCCCCATCCTCCTGTATCTACTTTCTTTTCTTCCAAATCTTTATATACTTGGAAAAAATGTTCGATTTCTTTCAAACGGTGCGGGTTCAAATCGTATATATCTTTTTTGTTACTCCAAATAGGATCTGAAACAGGAACACAGATGATTTTTTCATCCGGTCCTTTTTCATCTGTCATGTGAAAGACACCGATAGGACGTACTT
Organism: Flavicella sp.; assembly: GCA_042091695.1. Taxonomy (GTDB): domain Bacteria; phylum Bacteroidota; class Bacteroidia; order Flavobacteriales; family Flavobacteriaceae; genus Flavicella. The sequence goes on along the minus strand of JBELHA010000005.1, from coordinate 51,493 downwards.
CCATCACAACCATAGGATAACTCGGTTGGTGCCCTAAGACTAAAATATCCAATGGATCTTTGTCTAAAGCTAGTGTTTCAGGAATAAAACCATAATCTCCTGGATACATCATTGACGAGAATAACATTCTATCAAAACGTATTTTCCCTAAGTCAAAATCGTATTCGTATTTGTTTCTACTCCCTTTTGGTATTTCAATCAATACATCGAATGTACCTATGTCTTTTGTTTCGCTCATATATTGTATTCGTTTAATTTGTAAGCAATTTTATTTTAGTGCAAAAATAGGGTACAAATATATAAGTCAATTGGTAAAAACTAACAAAACTATGTTAAAACTTAAGAAAACGTTTTAGCCATAAAAAAAGCCCTTTTTCAAAATGAAAGAGGGCTATTTATAATTGAGACGTAAAAAAGATTACTTTGTGTAAAGTACTGCTTTTACTTCTTTGATAACATCTGTATGATTTGGCAACCACTCTTCAAGAAGTACTGGTGAGAATGGTGCAGGTGTATCTGCTGTATTGATACGTTTGATAGGAGCATCTAAGAAATCAAATGCTTTTTCCTGAACTTGGTATGTAATCTCAGTAGAGATATTTCCATAAGGCCATGCTTCTTCTAAAATAACCAAACGATTTGTCTTTTTAACAGAGTCTATAATAGCATCGATATCCAAAGGACGAATAGTTCTCAAGTCGATAACCTCAACTGAAATCCCTTCTTTTTCTAAAATATCTGCAGCTTTATATGCTTCTTTGATGATTTTACCAAAAGAAACAACCGTTACATCTGTACCTTTTCTTTTTACATCAGCAACTCCTAAAGGTATGATATACTCTCCTTCTGGAACTTCCCCTTTGTCTCCATACATTTGTTCTGACTCCATAAAAATTACAGGATCGTTATCACGGATAGAGGCTTTTAATAAACCTTTAGCGTCATATGGGTTAGAAGGTACAACTACTTTCAATCCTGGAGTATTGGCAAACCAGTTTTCAAAAGCTTGAGAGTGTGTAGCCCCTAATTGACCCGCAGAAGCAGTAGGTCCTCTAAATACAATTGGACATGGGAACTGACCTCCAGACATTTGACGAATCTTTGCTGCATTGTTGATGATCTGATCTATACCAACTAAAGCAAAATTAAATGTCATATATTCTACGATAGGTCTATTTCCTGTCATTGTAGAACCAACAGCAATACCACCGAACCCTAATTCAGCAATAGGAGCATCAATTACTCTCTTTTCACCAAATTCATCTAGCATTCCTTTGGATGCTTTGTAAGCACCATTGTATTCGGCAACTTCTTCACCTATCAAGTAAACACTTTCATCCAAACGCATTTCTTCGCTCATCGCTTCGCAAATGGCTTCTCTAAATTGTATTGTTTTCATTTTTTTCATCTTTATGAGGTTGCAAAAATAAGAATTTTCATTTCAAATATAACATAGGTCTCGAAAAAAATAAAAAAAAGGTTGAAATATCAAAACATACATTTTTAACATGAAAAAAAACAAAAAAATATGTATCTTGACGAAAGAATACAACAAAAAAACAAACAAAAGTTTATAACTTGATAATCAATCTGTCGATACCCTTTCTGAAAAAAAAATCTCAAAAATAATCAGTACCTTCGCAGCGATTATCAAAAAAACCTCACAACTCAATTTACCATGAAGATACTAGTATGTATAAGTCATGTTCCTGACACGACTTCTAAAATAAATTTTACAGAGAACAACAGTAAATTTGACACAAATGGCGTTCAATACGTAATCAACCCTTATGACGAATTTGCATTGACAAGAGCAATGTGGTTCAAAGAAAAACAAGGAGCTACTGTAACAACCGTTACTGTAGGTTTGGCAGATGTTGAACCTACACTCCGAAAATCATTGGCCATTGGTGCAGACGATGCGATACGTATTGACGCTGCCCCTGAAGATGGTTTTTTTGTAGCCAAACAGCTTGCAAAAATAGCTAAGGAAAACAACTACGATTTGATTCTAGCTGGAAGAGAGTCTATTGACTATAATGGCGCTATGGTTCCTGGCATGTTAGCAACACTATTGGACTATAACTTTATCAATGCCTGCACTGGTATTGAAATTGAAAATGGAACCATTACAGCAATTAAAGAAATTGATGGTGGAAATGAAACATTGAAAACAACTACACCAGCTGTAGTTGCAGGGCAAAAAGGAATGGTTGAAGAAAAAGATCTTAAAATTCCAAACATGAGAGGTATTATGATGGCTCGTAAAAAACCATTAAATGTAGTACCTGCATTGGAAACTGAAACGGCATCCAAAACAATTGACTACGAAAAACCTGCAGAAAAATCAGCTTGTAAAATGATTGATGCTGCTGATATAGATGGCCTGATAGACTTACTTCACAATGAAGCAAAAGTAATTTAATGGCACCAAACCAAAGTTAAACCTTACTAATATACAGTAAATAAAAAATAACATTATGGCAGTATTAGTTTTTGCAGAAGCAACTGACAGAAAATATAAAAAAATAGCACTGGAAGCTATTTCCTACGGAAAGCAATTGGCAGATAAATTAGGTTCACAATTGATTGCACTCACTTTGAATGCAGATACTCCAGAAGAATTAGGTGCTTATGGTGCTCAAAAAATAATTCACGTACAACAAGAAAATGCAGGTAATTTTAACGCTAAAATCACAGCGTCTATAATTCAGCAAGTAGCGACGAAAGAAAATGCAAGCGTTATAGTGATGGATGCAAGCTCAAACGGTCTCTATGCAGCGCCAATAGTAGCTGCCTCTTTAGAAGCTGGATACGCGTCCAACGTGGTTGCACTTCCATCGAGCACTACTCCTTTTGTAGTGAAAAGGAAAGCATTTTCAAACAAAGCATTTACAGCAACTGAAATGACGACAGCAATAAAAGTTATTGGACTCGCCAAGAACTCTTTTGGTGTTTTTGAAAATAACACAGAAGCTACTGTAGAAGAATTTTCACCAGAAACAATTGTATCAGGAGTGGAATCGGTTTCTGTTAACAAAGCCTCTGGCACAATAACAATTGCTGATGCGGATACTGTGGTGTCTGGTGGTAGAGGGTTAAAAGGACCCGAAAATTGGAACTTGATTGAAGATTTGGCAACTGTATTGAATGCTGCTACAGCATGTTCAAAGCCTGTGTCTGATCTTGGATGGAGACCTCATTCTGAACACGTAGGACAAACTGGAAAGCCTGTTGCATCTAACCTATACATTGCAGTTGGAATTTCAGGAGCTATTCAACATTTAGCGGGTATCAATGCCTCAAAAGTAAAAGTAGTCATCAATACCGACCCCGAAGCACCTTTCTTTAAAGCTGCAGATTATGGTATTGTTGGAGATGCTTTTGAAGTTGTCCCAGCATTGATTGAAAAATTAAAAGCCTTTAAAGCGGCAAGTTAACAACGATATATTACCCTTAATGACTTTTAAAAAATTCAGGTGTTTTTTATAGACACCTGAATATTTATTAGCAAACAACATATATTTATATGAGTTTAGTACAACTAGACATAAAAGGTATTTCTTATAGCCAAACACAGAGTGGTGCATATGCTTTAGTTTTAAACGAAGTAAATGGAGAAAGAACCCTACCAATTATTATTGGCGCTTTTGAAGCACAATCTATAGCAATAGCACTTGAAAAAGAAATAAAACCTCCTAGACCACTCACACATGATTTATTCAGATCCTTTGCGGGTAGGTTTCAAATCACGGTTTCTAAAATCATGATTTACAAATTAGTGGACGGTGTATTTTACTCTAACTTGACCTGTGAAAGAGATGGTATAGAAGAAATAGTCGATGCCCGAACTTCAGACGCTATTGCGCTTGCTATTCGTTTCAACGCACCGATCTTTACATCAGAAAAAATACTTGATAAAGCAGGAATATTTCTCAAGCTAGATACGCAAGAAACAATGACTGACGATGCTGAAATTGAAATTGAACAGCTCCTAAATGACAGTTCTGAAAAAGAACAAAAAAATACTTTTCACAACCTGAGTCCAAAAGAGCTCAACGAAAAGCTAAAAAGTGCAATTGAAAATGAGAATTATGAATTAGCCGCCTCGATAAGAGACGAAATAAGTAGACGTATCTAAAACACCTAAAATGTCAATTAACAAAACAACAGTAGTAACATTAGCGGCAGTATTTGCTAGCTTTATTACAAATGCACAAACTAGTACAACACCTATTATTCCGAGTGAAGGACTAACATTTACTAGCTTTTACAGAGGAGTCATCGGTATGATTTCACTTTTAGTAATCGCCTATTTATTTAGTTCTAACAGAAAAAAAATCAATTGGAAAACAATTGCAATCGGACTTAGCTCACAAATATTGTTTGCGGTAGTTATTATAAAGGTTCCGTTTATACAGAGTATTTTTGAATTCTTAGCTAAAATATTCATTTCAATATTAGACTTTACAAAAGCTGGTAGTAGCTTTTTGTTTGGTAGCTTTATGAACGTTGAATCCTACGGATATATATTTGCATTTCAGGTATTGCCGACTATTGTATTCTTCTCAGCAATCACATCCCTACTTTACTACCTTGGGGCTATACAGTGGGTTGTTAAGTTTTTGGCAAAAATATTTACAAAACTCTTAAATATTTCAGGTGCAGAAAGCTTGTCTGTTACAGGAAATATCTTTTTGGGTCAGACGGAAGCTCCATTATTGATAAAGTCATACCTTGATAAAATGAATAAATCAGAAATCATGTTGGTCATGGTGGGAGGAATGGCTACAATAGCTGGTGCAGTACTGGCTGCTTACACTGGTTTTTTGGGGAATGGAAATCCTGAAGACGAATTACTCTTTGCAAAACACCTACTTGCAGCCTCTGTAATGGGAGCACCTGGTGCGATTGTATTTGCAAAAATACTTTTTCCTCAAACTGAAGAAATCGACACAAAAATCAATGTCTCTGATGAAAAGAGTGATGACAATGTATTGTCTGCTATAGCAAACGGTACCACTGTTGGATTGAATCTTGCATTGAATATTGCGGCTATGTTGTTGGTTTTTATCGCAATGATTGCCATGATTGACGGATGCTTTGAAAAAATTGGAGAATGGACACAACTAAACACTTGGTTGGCTGCTAACACAGCATACGATACTTTGACCTTAAGAACTATTTTAGGAACTGTTTTTGCACCATTGATGTGGTTGATTGGTGTCGCTAAAGAGGACATGATGTTGATGGGACAATTACTAGGAATCAAATTGGCCGCCAATGAATTTATCAGCTACGTACAATTAGCTGATTTGAAAGAAGCAACGAGTGCAATACATTTAACGTATAATAAATCCATTACAATGGCAACTTATATGTTGTGTGGATTTGCAAATTTTGCCTCTATTGGAATTCAAATTGGAGGTATCGGAACACTATCACCTAAACAAAGAAAAACACTTTCTGAACTAGGATTAAAAGCGGTACTAGGAGCTACTATCGCTTCGTTGATGTCAGCGACAATCGTAGGGATGATTCTAGGATAAAACCACAAAAAAATGAAGCAGTATCTAGATTTAGTAAAACATGTAAAGGAAGAAGGAGTATTCAAAGGAGACCGAACAGGAACAGGAACTAAAAGTGTATTTGGCTATCAAATGCGTTTTGACCTCGCGGAAGGATTCCCTATGGTTACTACCAAAAAACTACATTTAAAATCTATCATCCACGAACTGCTGTGGTTTTTAAAAGGAGAAACAAACATTGCTTACCTCCAAGAAAACGGTGTAAAAATATGGGATGCCTGGGCAGATTCTAAAGGTAATTTAGGACCTGTCTACGGTCACCAATGGCGCAATTGGAACAGCGAGGAAATCGATCAAATTTCAGAACTGATTGAAACCCTTAAAACAAACCCAAACAGCAGACGCATGTTAGTATCTGCATGGAATCCAAGTGTGCTACCAGATACTAGTGTTAGCTTTGAAGAAAATGTGGCTAACGATAAAGCTGCGCTACCTCCCTGCCATGCTTTTTTTCAATTTTATGTTGCTGATGGAAAACTTTCCTGCCAATTGTACCAAAGGAGTGCAGATATATTCTTAGGAGTCCCTTTTAATATCGCTTCCTATGCTTTGTTCACCATGATGATCGCACAAGTAGTAGGCTTAGAAGTCGGGGAGTTCATTCATACTTTTGGAGATGCACATATCTACACAAATCACTTTGAGCAGATTGAAGAACAATTATCTAGGGAACCACATGCATTGCCAACGATGAAACTGAACCCTGATGTAAAAAACATCTTTGATTTCACCTTTGATGATTTCACATTAGAAGGCTATGACCCCCACCCACTCATACGCGGTGCTGTATCTGTGTAATACATTAGATTTTGCTAGCATATTTGAAAATTATAACCAGTAAAAAGTATACATTCGTTCTTAATTAGGAAATAGTTTCAAATTTAATGGGCGACACAACATTGCTTACATATTGTACAGCTTTAAACTCTATACAATGACAATAACTTTAATAGCAGCCATTGCAAAAGACAATGCACTCGGAAAAGACAATGATTTGATTTGGCATTTGCCAGAGGACTTGAAACGTTTTAAAAAAACAACAAGTGGACATCACATCATTATGGGTAGGAAGACCTTTGAATCAATTGGCAAACCATTACCAAATAGGACCACAGTAATTATCACAAGGAACGACAATTATAAAGCAGAAGGGTGTCTTGTGGTACATTCACTAGATGCCGCATTAGCGATTTCAGAAACTGAAAAAGAGGTTTTTATAATTGGTGGTGCTCAAATTTACAAAGAAGCGATAGAGATTGCAGATAAATTAGACATTACAGAGGTACATGAAAGCTTTGAAGCAGATGTATATTTTCCAAATATTGATATAGCTGTCTGGAACGAGGTTAAGAGAGAAGATTTCAAGCCTGACGCAAAAAACAAACACCCTTTTAGCTTCGTTAGTTACAAGAGAAAATAAATATACAGTGTAAAAAAAAAGGAGTAATCCAATAAAGATAACTCCTTTTTCAACTAAACTTAAACCAATATTTTGAATTGACATCTCATTGTAACATTTAAAAGAATACTTTGGGGTAACCACTCCGCCATTTCAAATTTCAAACTTGATGATGTCATCAAACTACGTTGCAAAGATACGGCAATACAAAGCGTAGTTACATCAACTAAATTGTCACATACATACACTATATTAACCTTAATATTGAATTGACATTCACAAAACGTTAAAATAACATAAAAAAACCTGTTATATTTGTATATTTATAGCAAACAGATGATGATATGCAGAACATGAAGCCCTCATTAAAAAAGATAGAACCCGACTTTGGAAGTTCATTTCTTCTGAAACACTACAATGAATCGGTACAGGATAGATTTCAATTTTGGCATTTTCATCCTGAGCTAGAATTAGTATATGTAGAAAATGGAGGTGGAAAACGCCATATTGGGAATCATATTTCATATTTTAAAAACAGTCAACTGATTTTAATAGGCTCAAATCTTCCTCATATGGGATTTACAGACCGTCTTACAATCAATGGAACAGAAACTATCGTTCAAATGAAACCAGATTTCTTAGGAGAAAGCTTCTTTGATCTTCCTGAAACAAATAGTATCCAAAAATTATTTGAGCGCGCTAAAATGGGTATTGTTTTTCATCCCGAAATAAAAAAGGAAATAGGACCTCAAATCAAAGAGCTTAATGAGAAAAAAGGATTAGACCGACTTGTTTCATTTATAAATATTTTACAAAAACTTGCTGAAACCGAAGATTACTCGTTGCTGAACGTACAAGGTTTTGCGGTTGAAATTTACCAACAGGACAATGATCGCGTAGATCGCATCTTCAAGTACATCACCAATAATTTTAAAGAACATATCTCACTAGATGAAATATCAGAAAATGTAAATATGACTCCTCCATCATTTTGCCGGTATTTAAAAAAAGTGACAGGAAAAACATTTACAGAGGTTGTAAATGAATATAGAATCGTACACGCATCTAAATTACTAGCAGAAAAACCAACAAGTATTACCGATATATGTTATGAAAGTGGCTTTAACAATTTTTCACATTTCAATAAGTTATTTAAAAAAACTACGGGAAAAAGCCCTTCAAACTTCAGAAAAGAGATGAAGCGACTTATTAGTTAATACACATCTTTTAAGTCAAAAAAAAAAATGATTTTTGACAAGCTGATTCGGAGTTAAAAAATTCAAAAAAAGTTAAAAAAACCTTAAAAAAGCGTAAAACAAGCCTAGTAATAGTATAAAATACAGTGTTTTAAATAATAAATTGCAAAAAATTGTCTTTTCATTATTAGAATATTATATTTGCACGTTTATAAAATTTAAGACTACAAAAAGAATGCAAAACAAAGGACTTATAAAACTATTCGCAACACTGTTTGGAATAGTTTGTTTATACCAATTATCCTTTACTTGGATAGCAGGTGGAGTAGAAAAAGATGCGAAGGCCTATGCGGTTTCTAAAGCAGATGAAAATGACGGTAGAGCACTGGCTAAATTTGAAAGAATTTATTTGGACTCTGTTGCAAACATTGCAATTGTTGACCAATTTGGAATCAACTTCAGTTATGAAGACATCAAGGATATGGAAATCAACCTTGGATTGGATCTTAAAGGAGGAATCAACGCAACTTTACAAGTATCTGTAAAAGATATCTTAAAAGGTTTGTCTAACAATTCTAAGAATGAAACATTCAACAAGGCATTAGAGGAAGCTTCTATCGCTCAAAAAAATAGTACTGAGCCTTATTTAGATCTTTTCTTTGAAGCTTTTGATGTACTGGCACAAGAAGGTGACAAGTTAAACGCTCCTGACATTTTTGGAAACAAGTCTTTACGAGAAAAAATTAACTTCAACATTTCTGACGAAGAAACAAAGGAAGCCATTAGAGGTGAAATCAGCAGTTCTATAAATACAGCTTTCGAGGTATTGAGAAGTAGAATTGACAAATTTGGAGTTACACAACCAAATATTCAAAGAATTGGTACTTCAGGAAGAATCTTAATCGAACTTCCAGGAGCTAAAGACATCGAACGTGTAAAGAAATTATTGCAATCTACTGCTGAATTACAGTTCTGGGAGGTACATACCAATCAAGAAACTGCACAATTCTTATACGCTGCTAATGCAAAAATCACAGAACTTTACAAAGTAGAAGAAACTGAGACAGCTGATAGTGAAGATGCTGCTAGTGAAATTGAAGACCTTTTAGGAGAAGTAAAAGATTCTACTGAAGTAAACAAAACTACAGATCTATTTACTGTTTTGTACCCTAGGATTCCTAGAAATCAAAACGAAATTAGTTCTATCATTGGTTCTGCAAGAGTAATCGATACTGTAAAAGTAAACGAATACTTAGGATTGAAAGAGGTGAAAGCATTGTTGCCTGCTAACTTAAAGTATGCAAAGTTCTTGTGGGATGCAAAACCAATAAAAGGAACAGAGTTGATCAACTTATACGCGATCAAGTCTAACAGAAAAGATCAAGCTTATATTCAAGGTGATGTCATCATCAACGCAGAACAATCATACGATCAATTGGGTGTAAATCCAGAAGTAAGTATGACTATGAACTCTAGAGGTTCTAAAGAATGGGCAAAGATGACTGCTGAAAATGTAGGGAATTTTGTAGCTGTTGTTTTGGATGACTATGTATATACAGCACCAAGAGTAAACACTGCAATTACAGGAGGAAGAACTTCTATCTCTGGAAACTTTACAGTACTAGAAGCACAAGATTTAGCAAATGTATTGAAAGCAGGAAAGCTACCAGCTGCAGCACATATCATTCAATCAGAAATAGTAGGACCTTCACTAGGACAAGAAGCTATTGATAGTGGTATCTCATCATTTGGTTTGGCATTGGTATTAGTATTGATCTGGATGTTGTTTTACTATGGAAAAGCAGGAATCTTTGCTGACATTGCTTTGATAGTGAACATCCTATTTATATTTGGAATCTTATCTGCTTGGGGAGCTGTTTTGACACTTCCAGGTATCGCAGGTATCGTTTTGACAATCGGTATGTCTGTGGATGCAAACGTATTGATCTTTGAACGTATCAAAGAAGAATTGGCAAAAGGAAAAGAATTGAAATCGGGAATTGTGGACGGATTTAACAACGCCCTTTCTTCAATTTTAGATGCCAATGTTACTACATTGCTGACAGGATTTATCTTATTTATATTTGGAACTGGGCCTGTTAAAGGATTTGCCTCTACATTGATGATAGGTATTGCAACTTCATTGTTTACAGCAATCTTTATCACACGTTTGTTTATCGATGCATACTCAGGAAAAGGACAAACATTGACATTTAACACAGCAGGTACTAAGAAATGGTTTACCAATATTGATATTGAATTCCTAAAGAAAAGAAAAATCAGTTATGTGATTTCAGGTGCCTTGATTCTTGGAGGATTGGCTTCTTTATTCACAAACGGTTTGAACTACGGAGTTGATTTTGTGGGAGGACGTTCGTATGTAGTACGTTTTGAACAACCTGTAAACTCAACTGATGTAGCTACCTCTTTAAAAGATGTTTTTGGAAGTGCACCAGAAGTAAAGACATACGGAACAAACAACCAATTAAAGATTACTACAAAGTACAGAATTGACGAAGAAGGTCAAAAAGTAGACAACGAAGTACAAGCATCTTTGTTTGAAGGTGTAAAAGCTTACCTTCCTCAAGGAACAACTTTAGACGAATTCAACGGTGGTTTTGACGGTCAAAAAGTAGGAGTATTCAGTGCTATCAAAGTAGAACCAACCATTGCTGATGATATCAAATCTGCTGCACAATGGGCTATTTTTGGTTCTTTATTGATTGTATTCTTATACATCTTAATTCGATTCAAGAAATGGCAATATAGTTTAGGTGCCGTAGTTGCAGTATTTCACGATGTGTTGATCGTACTTTCTATATTCTCAATCTTTTACAAGATTATGCCTTTTGATATGGAAATTGGACAATCGTTTATCGCGGCTATATTAACCGTAGTTGGATACTCGTTGAATGATACAGTAGTCATATTCGATAGAATTCGTGAGTATGCAAGAGAGCACTCAGATTGGAAATACAATACAGTTGTAAATAAAGCATTGAGTAGCACGTTGGGAAGAACAATCAACACGTCATTGACAACATTGATCGTATTGTTAGCTATCTTCTTATTCGGTGGAGATTCTATTAGAGGATTTATGTTTGCATTGATCGTGGGAGTTTTGGTAGGTACTTACTCTTCATTATTTGTTGCATCTCCAGTAATGTTCGATACTTCGAAAGAAGCAAAAAACAACTAGTATATACCAGATAAAAATGGTAAACCGTCCTCCAATCAGTTTGGAGGACGGTTTTTCAGTTCTTTAAATATATCAAAACAAAGAAGAAATGTTACAAGTAGGAGACAAACACTTTGAACCTTATATAGACAAAGTACAAATTCAAAAAGCAGTTGAAAATATCGCTATTGCAATTGAAAAAGACTTAGGTGGAGAAACACCTTTATTCATAGGAGTCTTAAATGGATCTTTTATGTTTTGTGCTGACTTTATGAAAGCCTATACTTCTGAATGTGAAATTTCATTTGTAAAAATGGCCTCTTACGAAAAAACAACATCTACAGGAAATGTAAATCAACTATTGGGATTAAATGAAGATTTGAAAGGTCGAACTGTAGTAGTTTTGGAGGACATTGTAGATACTGGAAACACCCTTGAGAAAATCTATGAGATATTAGAAACCGAGGACATAAAAACATTAAAAATAGCGACCCTGTTCTTCAAACCATCGGTGTTTGATAAAGAGTTAAAAATAGATTATATAGGGATGGAAATACCCGATGAATTTATTTTGGGCTATGGCTTAGATTACGACGGATTAGGAAGAAACCTATCAGACATATATAAATTATCTAATTAACAACAAAAATGAAGAATATCGTTTTATTCGGCCCTCCAGGTGCAGGGAAAGGTACACAAGCAGATGTATTAAAAGATACCTATGAATTAGTTCATATCTCAACAGGAGATGTATTTCGTTACAATATTAAAAATGCAACTGAGCTTGGTGTGCTTGCAAAATCGTATATTGACAATGGTAGCTTGGTGCCCGATGCTGTAACCATTGACATGTTAAAAGCGGAAGTAGAAAAAAACAAAGCTGCAAAAGGATTTATTTTTGATGGTTTTCCTCGTACAGAATCTCAGGCAATGGCTTTAGATGCTTTTTTAAATGAAAAAGGAGCTAGTATCAATGCTATGATTGCATTGGAAGTAGAAGAGGATATTTTGGTAACACGTCTTTTAAAAAGAGGTGAAGTAAGTGGACGTTCCGACGATCAAGATGAATCTAAAATTAGAAATAGATTCAACGAATACAACACAAAAACTGCCATCGTTAAAGACTATTACGAAAAGCAGGATAAATACTTTGGTATCAATGGTGTTGGATCTATAGATGATATTACACAATTGATTTCTAAAGTTATAGATACGTTGAAATAACAACAATTTCTTGTCAAGTTAGAAATATAAATGCTAGTTCAAAGCAGCAATAGCAACTAAAAACAAAAGGTCATGACAGAAGGAAATTTTATTGACTATATAAAAATATACGCTGCATCAGGAGATGGAGGTGGTGGTTCTACGCACTTGCATAGAGAGAAGTTTATAACCAAAGGGGGACCTGATGGTGGAGATGGTGGCCGTGGTGGACATATTATTATAAAAGGAAATAAAGAAATGTGGACCTTGCACCACCTTCGGTTCTTAAAACATTCGAGAGCGGATCATGGTGGTCATGGTGCTAAAAGTAGAAGTACCGGTAAGGATGGAGCAGATAAGTATGTGGAAGTTCCCTTGGGAACAATTGTGAGAGATGTTGAAACTCAAGAAATTTTGTTTGAGATCACCGAGCATAACGAAGAGATTATACTTGCCAAAGGTGGAATGGGTGGATTAGGAAACTGGAACTTTAGATCATCTACAAACCAAACTCCAAGATATGCTCAACCTGGAATGCCTGGCGAAGAAGGTTGGTTCCAAATTGAACTAAAATTATTGGCTGATATTGGTTTGGTTGGATTTCCGAATGCTGGTAAATCAACATTATTGGCTGCAATAACTGCAGCAAAACCCAAAATTGCTGACTACGCATTTACAACCTTGAAACCAAATCTTGGGATTGTAGACTACAGAAATCACCAAAGTTTTGTAATGGCTGATATACCTGGTATCATTGAAGGTGCCTCAGAGGGAAAAGGTCTTGGACATCGATTTTTGAGACATATTGAAAGAAATTCAGCCTTGCTGTTTATGATACCTGCTGATGCAGACAATATCAAAGACGAATATGCAATTCTTATCAATGAATTGAAAAAACACAACCCTGAATTGCTCGATAAAGAAAGACTCCTAGGAATTTCAAAGTGTGACATGCTCGATGACGAGTTGAAAGAGGAAATCAAGAAAGAACTTCCAGAAGGAATCAAAACTTTATTCTTTTCTTCTGTGGCTCAGATAGGACTTGTCGAATTGAAGGATGAAATTTGGAAACTTTTAAATTAAAAATTTAGTTCGTTTTTACTACAATCGGTAGGTTGTACATAACTGAGACTGGTACACCACGCTTTAAAGCAGGTCGTATTCTAGGTATATTTTGAAAACTTTCACGAATAACACTGTCTAAACTAGGCAGTGTTTTTTGTATTTTAGGGGGTGTATTTAACCCTAGTAATTCGGTTTTCCCGTATGCGTTTACTAAAAGTCGTACCTGAATTGTGTCGTCAATATATTCTGTAGTATTAAATATCTGCGTACTCAGTTCTTTGGATAAATATTGATGTATTTGTATTTTGAAACAAGCATTGATTAGCTTTGAGTCAATCAAAGAATCACAGGCAGGAAATGATGGATATACATCGACAGAAGACAAGTCTATTATCGTATCTACAGAAATAGTTTGAGATTCTGTAAACAAATTTTCTTTTAGAAAATCACAAGAAAGAAGCCCGAGAAATATAAAAATTATAAAGAAATTTTTTAGCTGCATCTAATATTGTATGAATGCGTAAAATACGATATTTATTTATGAAACAAAAAAAGATCAATTCCACAAAAACACATACATTTGGAGTATGGATATAATCATATTAAGTATTGGGATTTTAGCAATAGTATTTGGAATAATTGGATCAGTAGTACCTGTCTTACCAGGACCTCCTATTGGTTGGATTGGAATACTCTGTCTCGAAATAAGTGATCGTATTTCTATAAGTTCACTATTTTTATGGAGTACCTTTTTTATTGCAATTATAGTAACGGTATTAGACTATACTTTTCCTTCATTATTTGCTAAAAAATATGGAGGATCCAAAAGAGGAGTTTGGGGAAGTACAATAGGAATGCTTGTGGGTATTTTCTTTGGTCCTTTAGGAATTATTTTAGGCCCTTTTTTGGGTGCATTTATCGGAGAATACAGCATAGACCCAAGCAATACAAAAAGAGCCTTAAAAATAGCATTTGGAACCTTTTTAGGTTTTATTTTCTCAACAGGACTAAAATTAGGTGTGAGTATCTATTTTGCCATAGCGTACTTTGATCGTATTTGGCAATACAAAAGTGTACTACTTGACTTTTAGACAAAAAAAAAGCAACCCTATAAGGGAAGCTTTCCACTGGTTTCAACAAAAACCGAGACACTTTTGCTAAAGTGACAAACAACACATTGTCGTTAAACAATAAGCAAATATACACTAAGTTTCTGTAAAGCAATAAATTTTTACTATTTTATTTTAGGGCTACAAATTCATTAAGTATCTTTGCACGCTATATAATCTTCATTAAATTAAAAATCCCATGCAATTATCAGAACAAGAAATTGTTAGAAGAGAATCTCTTCAGAAATTACGCGATTTAGGTATCAATCCATATCCTGCAGAAGAATTTAAAACAACAGCAACTGTCAAACAGTTGTTAGAAAAATTTGAAAGCTTTGAAGGAAAGGAAGTGATTATTTCTGGGAGAATGATGTCTAAGAGACTTATGGGAAAAGCATCTTTTGCTGAAATTAAAGACAGTACTGCTCGTATGCAATTGTATGTCAACAGAGATGAAATTGCACCAGGTGAAGACAAGATGATGTACAACAATGTCTTTAAAAAATTATTGGACATCGGTGATATTATTGGAATAAAAGGAGATGTTTTTAAAACAAAAGTAGGAGAGGTCTCTGTAAATGTTACAGAATTGGTTTTACTTTCAAAATCTTTGAGACCCCTACCTGTTGTTAAGACTGATGCTGACGGTAAAGTTTACGATGCCTTTAGCGATCCTGAGTTGAGATACAGACAACGTTATGTAGATTTGATTGTAAATGATCATGTAAAGGAAACTTTTCTTAAGAGAACAAAAATTACAAATTCTATACGACAATTTTTTAATGAACGTAACTACTTAGAAGTAGAGACACCAGTATTACAACCCATTCCAGGAGGAGCCTCTGCGCGTCCTTTCATGACACACCACAATGCACTAGACATTCCTTTGTATTTGAGAATTGCCAATGAATTGTATTTAAAAAGATTGATTGTTGGTGGATTTGATGCTGTTTATGAATTCGCTAAAGATTTTAGGAATGAAGGAATGGACAGAACACACAATCCAGAATTTACAGTAATGGAATTGTATGTAGCATACAAAGACTACCACTGGATGATGGACATGACGGAGCAATTACTTGAAAAAGTTGCTGTTGATTCAAACGGAAATTCTGAAGTATCAGTTGGAGAAAACACTATTGATTTTAAAGCACCATATCCTCGAGTTCCTATACTAGAAGCAATTAAAATACACACAGGATTCGATGTTGCTGGTATGAATGAAGAGGAACTAAAAGAAGTATGTAGAAAAGTTGATATTCCTGTCGATGAAAGTATGGGAGTAGGAAAACTAATCGATGAGTTGTTTGGAGAAAAATGTGAACACCATTATATTCAACCAACTTTTATTACTGACTATCCGAAGGAAATGAGTCCTCTGACTAAAGAACACAGAGACAACAAAGACCTTACTGAAAGATTTGAACTGATGGTCAATGGAAAAGAATTGGCCAATGCTTATTCTGAGCTAAACGACCCTATCGATCAAAAAGAAAGATTTGAAGACCAATTAAAACTCTCCGAAAAGGGAGATGATGAAGCGATGTTTATCGATCATGATTTTATACGTTCTTTAGAATACGGGATGCCTCCTACTTCAGGAATTGGAATCGGTATTGATAGATTGGTAATGCTGATGACTAATAATAGCTCTATTCAAGAAGTACTCTTTTTCCCTCAAATGCGACCTGAGAAAAAAGCTCCTTCTATTGAATTAAACCCAGATGAAAAAAATATAATTTCAATTCTTGAAAAAGAAGAAAAAATAGTTTTGAGTAAGCTAAAAGAGCAAGTAGGGTTGAGTAACAAGAAATGGGACAAAACCTTGAAGAACTTAACTAAAAACAATCTGGTAAAAGTTTACAAAGAAGAAGAAGAACTCTTCGTTGTTTTGATAAACTAAGCATATATCAACAAATAATTTAAAACCAAAAAATTGAAAGATTTTTTGGTTTTTTTATGTACAAAATCCAAATAAATAGCCCATATTTTTAAAAAAAAGAAAAAGGATAAAAGAGTACTCTCTTTTGTCTTAAAAGAACAGAAATATATATTAATTACAGGCTACAAAACCTTTATAAAAGTGTGTATTTACTGCTTATCTATCAATACAATCGACTTATCGATAGAAGAGCGTCAAATAACAACAACCAAGACACTTATAAACATATGATAACAAAAATTTAACTAGTTATAATGTATATTTGTAACAGATTGGTGTCAAGCACCAATTTCTTTTTCATAGCAATTTTCCCACTCTATTCTTTAGAGTGGGTTTTTTTTTGATTAAAAAAAAGAAGGTTCTAGTTTCATTTTCTAAATTTGGTTGTATTTTTATACTAAAACTTAATTTATGCAGAAGACTTTCAAATTTTTCGGTATCCTATTAATATTGTGTTTCGGATTGTTAATTTCAATACCGGTACTTTTCAAAAAACAAATTAGTGAACGTATTGAAGTAGAGGTGAACAAAAGTATCAATGCAGCTATTGCATTTGAAAGTGTCTCCATCAGTTTGATAGAAAACTTTCCTAATTTATCCCTGAATGTTACAAACTTCAATGTTAGCAACAGAGCGCCATTTGAAAATGACACCTTAGTCTCTATTGGTAAATTACACCTTACAACCTCTATAACAGATCTTATATCTGGAAAATACCACATAAAGTCAATAGATATAAATGACCTCTACACTACCCTAAAAACAAACAAAAAAGGAGTTTCAAATTACAATATTCTAAAAAAAACATCTGAAGTTACGGAGGAAACAACAAAAGAAGAAAATGAGGATGGAAGTGATTTTTATTTTGAAATAGAAAGCTACGAAGTCATAAATTTCAATTTAAAATATTTGGATGAATCAGCGAATACTTCTGCTGAAATCACAAATCTGAATCATCGAGGTAATGCAATTTTAAACAACAATGATGTTACAATAGATACGAAAACAAATATCAAAGAAATATCCGTGAGTTATGACGGAGTTCGATACTTAAACAAAGTGTCCTTTGACTGGTTGGCTGCACTCAAGCTGAACCTTGAGACACAGAAAATTGCACTAGATGAAAATCACGCAAACTTAAATGACATCAAGTTGTATTTTAATGGTTTTATGCAACCTATTGCAGAAGGTTTTGACATGGACCTTACCTTTGATGTTGAACAGTCCAAATTCAAAAGTTTACTCTCCCTAATTCCGGGTGCCTATACTTCAAACTTTGAAACTGTAAAAGCTAAAGGCGCACTCGATTTCAAAGGTAATCTTAAAGGAAAATATACTGAAAATACAATCCCAAAATTTAACTTCCACATACAAACTAATGACGCTTTCTTTCAATACCCTGAATTGCCAAAAGCAGTAGATCATATTACAATAGATACTAAAATATACAATAAAACAGGGAAGATCGACGATACTCAAATAGCTATAAACACATTTGAATTTCAAATAGACAATGATATTTTCAAAGCAAGTACACATATATCTAAGCCAACAACGAACCCAACAGTTAAAGCTAAATTTGAAGGAAAAATCAATCTAGATAATTTGAGTGAAGCATATCCTATACCTTTAGAGTATGACTTTAAAGGAATACTGAATGTCTATTTGGAAACTGCATTTACTCAAAACGATATAGAAAAACACAATTACAAAAATATCTATAACCAAGGAAATGCAACATTAGATCAATTTCATTTAGAGACCGATTTATTCCCCTACCCTATTGAAATAGAAACTGCACAACTAGATTTTTCTACAAAAGCTGTTGCTGTAAATAGACTAGAACTTAGCACTCATAAAAGTGATCTTTCGATGACCGGAACTCTTAGTAATTTATTGGAATTTGCATTTGCTAATGAAGATTTAAAAGGGAAATTTGATATGCGCTCCAATAAATTTCTTGCTAGTGATTTTTTAAGCGCTTCCTCTGACACAATAACAGCAGTAGCAACCGAAGTCAAAGTAGATACAATTGCTCTTGAACAGCTTCGTATTCCTGCAAAAATTGACATTACAGCACAGGTAAAAGCTGCAAGTGTATCCTATGACAATTTGGAATTAAAAGAGCTAGAAGGAACCTTAAGTATTAAAGATCAAGTAGCAATTTTTAAAAACACAAAAGCAACTATTTTTAATGGAAAAATAAGTTTGAATGGAACTGTAGATACTGCCCTAACTCCAAGTGTATTTGATATGGACATGCAGTTTAAAAATATAAGAATTGCCGATGCATTTAATTCTTTGGAATTGGTATCATCAATAGCCCCATTTGCAAATGCTGTTAGTGGTACTATGTCGTCTTCTTTTAAAATGAAAGGAAACTTGGATAAAGAATTGTTTCCGGACACAAAAAACATCACTGGAAATGCAGTGGCTGATGTTGAAGTGACCGAAATTGACACAGAAAAATCAAAAACCTTAGCTCAATTGGATAGCAATGTAGCTTTTATAGACCTGTCCAAAATCAACATTGACAAAATAAAGGCATTTCTAACTTTTGAGAACAGCAAGGTAATCTTCAAACCTTTCAAGGTTGCAAATTATGATAATATCCCTATTGAATTAGGAGGTTCTCACAGTTTTGAAAATAAGATGGACTATACCTTAAATGCAGTCGTACCTGCAACATACCTCGGAAGTAGCGCAGACAAGCTTATGATAGGTATGTCTAAAGCAGAGAAAGAGAAAATTACAATTCCTTTGACGATTAAAATAGAAGGTGGTATGACGAGTCCAAGTATCAAACCTGACTTCAAAACAGCTATTAGTAAACTGTCATCTCAGATTGTAGCCAGTCAAAAAGAGAAGGTTGTCAATAGCATATTAGAAAAAGTAACAGGAAAAAAGAAGGGGGAAAAATCAGCACCTAAGAAAGACTTAGAAAAGGAAGCGAAAAAGCTTTTTAAAAAAATATTTTAAAAATATAGAATACACAATTAAACCTTTTTGAAGTGCTTTGGTCTTAGATAAGAACCTTAAAAATTTTTACCATGAGAAACCTAAGTATTTTTCTAATTGTATGCATGTGTAGTTTGTCAAATATTCAAGCACAAAAAAACTCAAAAACAAAAGTGCCATTTGAGTTTTCACTTCAAGAGGCAACAACCATAAGTTTAAAAAAAATGACCCTTGCACTGGATCTAACTTTGTCGCAACAAAAGGAAATGCAACCAATAATTAGTGAGATGATCTCCCACAAAAGAGAAATCAGCAAAGAGAAAGAGCGCTCAAAAAACAGTCAAAACAAAGCACAAGCATTTGCGAAAATAAACAATCATTTAGATTTTAAAATTGCTATTAAAAAGAAAATAAAAGACATATTGAATAGCAAGCAATACGAACAATTTTCTCAAGCAAGAACTAAAATAAAGGATGGGGAAATCGCTAGAAAAAGAAAAAAACATCACAGACAAAAAAATTCAGAAATGAGTTAAAAAAAAACCGGCAAATGCCGGTTTTTTTTAGTCTACTTTCAAAACTTGATCAATTGAAATCAAATTAGAACTTAACTTGTTCCATTTTTTTAGTTGGTCAACTGTTATTTTATACCTCTTAGAAATAGAATATAAAGTATCTCCTTTTCTGACTGTATGTGTATTATTTGAAGCTTTAACTACTTCTGTTTTTTTCTTCTCTTCTACTTTAACTACAGGCTTTACAAAATCCACCTTCTTTTTCTTGGAACGCTTTTTAGCAACATCTATCTTATCAAAATGATCTAAATCATACAGCTCTATCAATTTTAAAAGCTTTTCTGGGTATTTTTTATCTGTTGCGTATCCAGCTTTTTTCAAGCCCTTTGCCCATGATTTGTAATCTGTCTTTTTATAGTCGAACAAGAAGCTATAGCGAGAACGCTCAACTAGAAACTTAGAATGGTCTCTGTACGATGTAGCTACCTTTTCATATTTACGGAAACACTCTTGGTCCTTGTCATCATCATGGCGAACAAAATCTCCCTTCCAGCCTTTATGACATTTTACTCCAAAATGGTTGTTAGACTTTAAAGCCAATTGGCTCAATCCATTTCCAGATTCTAGGATTCCTTGTGCTAATGTAATACTCGCAGGGATGTGGTATCGTTTCATCTCATCAACGGCGATTTCAGCATAATTACTGATATAAGCAATGGTTCTTCTGTCCAATTGTTCAGAACGCTTTTGTAGGTTTTCAATTTCCTTATTGATATCCTTATTGGAAGTAGTAATAATTGGTATAACTGGAACAGGAATGCGTTCTGTTACTTTTTTCTTACTTCCACAACTTGCGAGAAGTACTGTTATAAAGATTGTACTGAGTAATTTATTCATGATTGTTTTGTTTAGGTATTGATTTGTGGCCATCCTCTTTTTTGTAAAATTGTATTCATTCCAGATATACCTTGAAGACCTCCCGTATGTATGACCAAAATTTTTGCTCCCGCAGGAAAGAAATCATTGGCTAATAAGTCATAGACTCCAAACATAGTTTTGGCTGTATATACAGGGTCTAATGGAATGTTTGTATTCTTTTTAAAATCGTTTATAAAGGTAATTAATTCTTTAGTAATTTTAGCATAACCTCCAAAATGATAGCTATCAATTAACTCCCAATTTAGATTGGTTCTTTTTTCTTGTCGTATGTACTTTTCCAAACCTTGTGCTTTTAAGGCTGGAAATCCAATTACTTTTTGATGTGGTTTTGCGTTCTGAATGATTCCGGAGATAGTACCACCAGTTCCCATAGCCACGCATATATAATCATAAGCATCCGTTTCAGAATCGAGGATTTCTTTACATCCTTTGATTGCCAAACTATTTGTTCCACCCTCAGGAATTATATAGGCTCCTGGGAATTCTTGTGCTAAGTTACAAAACATTTCCTCTGAAGTTTTCTGTTGGTATGCTGACCGTGAAACAAATTTGAACTGCATTCCATAAGCGCTAGCTCTTTGTAATGTTGCATTGTTAGCAAGTGTTTTAGGCAGATCTAATCCTAATTCTTCTCCACGTATAACACCAACTGTTTTAAGCCCGTATTGAGTACCTGCACCAGCTGTGGCAAGTATGTGATTGGAATAAGCACCTCCAAAAGTCAAAAGAGTATCTTTGTTTAAACGCTGAGCTTCTTGTATGTTGTAGTAAAGTTTACGAAATTTATTTCCGGAGATTATAGGATGAATCAAATCTTCTCGTTTGAGAGACAATTCAATGCCTTTTTCTGCAAATTGAGTTGCTACTGGAAGGGATTGTATGAGACTCTTTTTTGAAAATTCAAACATCATAAACTACTATAAATTGTACTTATTGAGAAAGCGCATTGAACTGCGTGACTTTGTCATCCAAATCAGACCAATCTTCCATCAGCGCATCTAGTGTATCCTTTCGTTCCTGATAGTTCTTAAAAAATTCAGGGTTTGAAGAAGTTGCTTCGTAGTCTTGTTCTAATTGCTCGTCCATATCAATAATCTCTTTTTCGATAGTAGCAATAGTGCGTTCTACCTTACTCAATTTATTTTTCAATTGTTTGAGTTCCTTTTCTTGTTGACGAGAAAGCTGGTAAGCTTCTTTTTTTGAAACTTTTTTCTCAACAACCTTTGTACGCTTTTCAGCTTCACGAAGGTTTTCCATTTTATGTGCTTCTAAGAAATAATCAATATCTCCTAGGTATTCTTTTATTACTTTGTCTTTAAATCCGAATACTTTATCAGTCAAACCTTGTAAGAAATCTCTATCGTGAGAAACCAATATCAAAGTACCTTCAAATTGCTGTAGAGCCTTCTTTAAAACGTTTTTAGAAGCTATATCTAAGTGGTTGGTTGGCTCATCCATTATCAATACATTGAATGGACTCAAAAGCATTTTGCAAATAGCCAAGCGGTTGCGTTCTCCTCCTGAGAGCACTTTTACCTTTTTCTCAACGTCATCGCCTCCAAAAAGAAAAGAACCCAACATATCTCTTACACGCATGCGATTGCTATCGTTTGCAGCGTTTTCCATGGTTTCTAAAAGTGTAATTTCTCCATCTAAATATTCTGCTTGGTTCTGAGCAAAATAACCAATTTCGACATTGTGTCCCAATTTTAGATTTCCTGTATAATCAATTTCATTGACCATCATTTTTGCCAAGGTAGATTTCCCTTGACCGTTTTGACCAACAAAAGCAATTTTAGAGGATCTTTCAATCATTAAATTGACATTGTCAAGTACGTGTTTATCACCATAACTTTTAGAAAGTGTTTCGGTTTCTATCACAATTTTACCCGGTTGCTTGGAGATCGGAAACTTGACATTCATAACTGCATTATCTTCCACATCTACTTCGATGCGCTCCACCTTGTCCAATTGCTTTATCAGTGATTGCGCCATAGAGGCTTTGTTGGCCTTGGCTCGGAACTTTTCAATCAGTTGCTCTTTAGCTTTGATTTCTTTTTCCTGGTTCTTTTGTGATTGCAGTTGTTTTTCACGAATTTCATCACGCAACAATAAATATTGAGAATACGGCTTTTTATAATCGTATATTTTACCGAGGGATATTTCAATCGTTCGGTTCGTAACATTGTCCAAAAACATTTTATCATGCGATACCAAAACAATGGCACCAGCATAGGATTTTAGGAAGTTTTCCAACCAAATAATAGATTCTATATCCAAATGGTTGGTTGGCTCATCCAGCAATAAAATATCGTTTTTCTGGAGCAATAACTTAGCCAATTCTATACGCATACGCCATCCACCAGAAAAAGTATCTGTGAGTTTGTCAAAATCTGACCTTTGAAATCCGAGCCCTTGTAAAATTTTTTCTGTATCTCCTTGGTAGTTGTATCCTCCAAGAAGTTCATAGCGTGTTGTTACTTCATCCAAATCATGAATGAGCTGGGTGTAGTAGTCACTTTCATAATCTGTCCTAGTAGCCAATTCATTATTGATTGTATTGAGCTTAGCTTCTAGTGATACAATCTCTTCAAATGCTTGATAGGCTTCTTCTAAAATGGTGCGACCAGGAATAAAATCTATGTCCTGTCTTAAAAAACCAATATTGATATTTTTCTCAAATGCAATGGTACCTCCATCATTTTCAATATCTCCGGATATGACTTTTAATAACGTTGACTTACCAGCACCATTTTTACCAACAAGGCCTACCCTATTTCCTTTATCTAACTTGAAAGTAATTTGAGAAAACAAATCGGTACCTCCAAAAGAGACCGTTAAATTATGAATATTTAGCATGCTAGTATGATGAATTAGTACTTTTATTGAAAATACAAAGCTATTCAAAAATAATAGATAACACTATTCTTTTTCATACAATCACATTCGTATCTTTGATGCGTAATGATGAATCTATTTACATGTTAATCAAAAAAGGAACTAAATTATATAGCATTATACATTTTAAATGTCCCAATTGTCATGAGGGTGACTTTTTTACCTACAAAAGAACTGTAAATCCGTCAAAAATAACGAAAATACATGATAAGTGTCCCTCTTGTAACATGAAATATATGATTGAACCAGCATTCTATTTTGGAGCGATGTACGTCGCTTATGGATTGACTGTGGGACTAGCACTATTAGTATTTATCGTAAGTAACTTAGTATTTAATGCAACTTTGTTAGAATCCTTTTTAGCTATTGTTGTAGTATTGATTGCGATGGCAATGATCAATCTCAGAATCTCTAGAATTATATGGTTGAATCTATTTGTTGCTTACAAAAGTAAAACTACTGATCAGAATAAATATTAAACAAGTCTTCAAATCTTTGAATGTCAATTTCAGGATTCAGAGGCGTTCCCAAGTCTAAAAATTGATACAATTCTAGCGCCATTTTGGGTGCTATCATTACGCCACGTGTTCCAAGTCCATTCAATATACAAAGTTGCTTATATTTTGGATGTACACCTACAAGTGGCCTCCTATCTTTTACCGTAGGTCGAATTCCAGCAGTTTGAGAAACTACAGTATAGGGAACATCAATAACCGTTTCTAATTTTTCTAGTAATTCTTCCCTTCCCTCGACTGTGACTTCCAATGATTTATCATCCCAATTGAAAGTTGCCCCTACTTTGAAATATGAATTACCGAGTGGCAAAACGAAGACAGCAGATTTAATTTGAAAATCAGCTGTGAGATCAGGCGCATAAATAGTCAGAAGTTCTCCCTTGGTCCCTGTCATTGGTAAATATTGGAAATAGGGGTTTTTGGTCATACCATACCCTTCACAAAAAACTATTTTATCGCAAGAAATATCCTGGTATGTAGTGGAATCATTTGAAAAATGTAAGGCACTATAATCAAAAGTTTCATAGCGAATTAATGAGTGTGCAAGCAAATGTTTTTTATAGTCTGACAATAGTAATTTAGTATCTAGTCTGCCAGTATGCTTAACTTTTCCAAAACCAAAACTAGAAAGTACACCTTTGAAAGAATCATGGATAATACTTGTATCTAAATACGAAGATAAACGAGGTTTATCAGCAGCGGCAAACCAATTGTTTTGTTCCTCTATAGATTTGAAAATACGATAGATATCTGATTTGTAATCGTAATGATTTCCAAATTTATTTTCCAATTTCTCATAAAATGGAATCGCAATTTCTAGCTGTTCTTTTGCTTGCCAAACAGGGGTAAAACGTTTTAAAATAACAGGGTTATAAACGCCACCAGCTACGTTAGAGGAAGTTTGGGAAGCATCTTCATAAACAATAAAAGTCTTCTTTTCTTCCATAAGTTTATCAACAAAAGCCAAACTTGCCAATCCAAAACCTACTAGTATATAATCTACATGCATCCTACTACTTTTAAATTAAAAAACTCTTGTACACAAATATGCACAAGAGTTTTTTGTTGTTTTTAAAACTATGAAATTAATAATTCCACATGTCCAATTCCTTGTTACGAATACTTTCACGTATGCGTTGAGACTCCATTATTTGGAACAAAGCGTTTCCTTGAATATAATCTGAAACCGCACGGTTACCATATAAATTTTCTTCTCTACTAATGATAGAATTAAACCTTCTTGCATTTAAAATATCATCGAAGGATATAGGTGACTTACTGTTATTTTCATTGAACGCATGTGCATTGTGAAGTACTTCTCTTGCGCTTGGATAGAACACCCAAAATAAAGGAATACTCTCATCTTGCTCCATACCTTCTCTTCCAATAGTTTGAACATCGGGTGCCATTGGTGCTATTGCTAACAAACGGTACTTTAATTCCCCGTGCTTTTTATCAAAATACCAGATACCTTTGATACTATAAGCATCTATGTCCATTGATTTGATACTCACCTTGTCTATGTAATCAGATATATTAGTATCACCTTCATTCAATCTTTCGAATCCATAGTCAGAAGTATCGACACGAACCAACTTTTGTTCAATATCCTTCATACTTAATTTAGATTTGAAAAAAGAATCATCATACACCTCTTTAATTTTACCAGTTTTAATACCTTTTAATAAAGAATAAAAAAGAGATTTTCTATTACTAGCTACAAAAGTAGAGTCTATAGGATAGTACAAAGGCATATTGATACGCTCGTTCAAATCGATATGCTCCCAAACGATTTTAGACCAAAGCACATCTCTATCATCAACATAACCATAAGACAAGGGTTTGTCCTTAGAAGCAATTTTTCTCGCTTCAGGAACAACTCCTATTTCTGAGGGCTTTTTCGCATTCAGTAAATTAAATTTGGCCTGTGCATTAATTGAAAGGTTCAATAATAACACAAATACAAATAATAAATAACTTTTTAATTTCATCACAATAATCTTTTAATAGGCTTTCTCAAGCTTTTACATATTTAATAATAGCTGGAAACAAACGCTAAAATTAGTTGGATATTACAACACTTAATGGTAATACTCCTTTTAACCTATAAGATGAGTTTCCTATAATAGATGCTTTCACATCAAAAATACTCACTTGGTCACCTCTTTTTGCTTTGTTAAGTGCTCTTTTAGCTTTGGCGTCAAATCTAGTACCCTTTACTAATACAGTAGATTGACCTGGAACTTTTAATTTGAAAGAAGCTACTTTCAACTTTAGATCAAAGTCAAAATCAATCAAACTTGCTGCGATCGATGATTTGAGTAAACTAGATTTAGGCATACCAACAGAACCATACTGACCACGTATTGTTGCAGCTGGTGGTGGAATGTCTTTGATTCTAAAAGTAACTGGTGGAGATTTGATAATCTCACCTGAACTTGTTTTTCCAGTAACATTGATAACACATGTTTTTCCTTTTCCAGGAGAAAGAATGTATTTCCCAATACCTTTTCCTTTTTTAAGACCTACTGCAGATGCAGTTACGTTGTTGTCTGTAACACCTGGAATAGAAATCGTGATAGGATTTTCAACACCTCTATAAACCACATTCATTTTGTCTGCAGATACTACAGCCGCATTGGGTTTTGGTATTACCATGTAAGAAGAGTTGATTGGAATTTCGATGTTCTTTCCATCTTGCTTAAAGATAAAATTACCTTTGATCGCATTTTCTCCTAAATTACCAGTTCTAAATTTTACAACTGCTGCACCATTCTCACGTCCTTTTTCTTCTCTTCCATTCACCATAACTTTGTCTGGAAGAAGACTTGCGTCATAACGACCAAGGACAATTTTACCTTCAAATTGCTCACCTGAAAAATAAGCAGGTTTGCTAGGTATTACAATCGCTGAATAGGTATTAGCACTAATACCAGCATCTGCCTCTAGTTGTTTTCCTAACAAAGAACTGTAGATTTCTTTTTCAGTGTTTCTAATATCCGACTGGATCACAGACAAGTTTGTCAAAGTAGCAACCAATGGAAATCCTGCGTAACGATTACGAATCCACGGTTGTTCTCCTCCATCTGCAGTCTTTTGAGGTGAAGTATCAAAACGCTTTATCAAGTTATTTTTAACTGCTGGTTTGATGTTCTCACCTAAAATCTGAATCAAGTCATCTCTATATCCGTTGATCAACGATAGAAACTTGTCTCCATTTTCAGTGTTTTTGGTGTCACCTGCAAAGAAAAACTCATCTCCAGCTGTTTCCGTATCTAAAGACTGGTAATCTTCACGAAGTTCTGGGTCAATAGTTGAAAGTAAAGAGTCTTTTACCATTTGAACGAAATAGTAAAAATCATCTGATTTCGCGTGAATTTGAATGGCTTTATTATTCAATTCTCCGTATTTAGCCTCTTGTTCAGAAGCTTTCTTGTTTAGATTGGCCAACGTGTTCTTTAACTCTCCTGTTGCAGAGCTGTTAGAGTCCTCTAATTTTGCATTTAAGTATCCAAAAGATGATAATACCTGTTTACTCATATTCAATGCTAACATTGCAATAAATACAAGATACATAAGGCTAATCATCTTTTGCCTAGCCGATTGTTTTCCTCCTGCCATAATTAATTAGTTTTTAATATTTGGGGTTAGTACTAATTACTTATTCATTGCAGATAACATACCTCCATAAACTGAATTCAAAGAAGACAAGTTGGAAGCCAAAGATTCCATTTGTGCTTCTAATTTTTCAGAATTTTTAAGCAATGTATCGTTCAATTCCGCTTGACGTTGTGTATTTTCTGATTGTACTTGGTACAGTGAATTCAAAGACTCCATATTTGCGGAAGCAGTAGCCATTTGTTCATTGTATTTAGTGGTTGCGGCAACCGTATCAGAAGAAACTTTCATGTTTTCTGAGGCTCCTTTAAAGTTTTCAATACTAGAAGACAAACTTCCGATCAATTCAGCATCTAGATTAGACTCTTTAAGCATTTCATCCAAACGCTTTGTCATCATTCCTTCCATATCAACATCTGAATTTGAAGCGCGCTCTTTTGGAGTACCTCCAGTCAATTCAGGATATACATTAGTCCAAATTAAATCTTCTTCAATAGGTTCGAAAAAAGCAGAATATGCAAAGATAAATGCCTCTGTCAATAAACCAATTGTCAACATTACTGCTCCTGTAATAGGACCAATACTCAAGTGAAGAATTTTAAACAGTGCACCTACAAGTACAATTGCTGCTCCAAGTCCGTAAACCATGTTTAAAATTTTCTTTTTTCTCAATGACTGTGCCATAATTTTGTTTTTTTTTTAGGGGTTGTAAATTTATATTTAATTATTCTCTCCTAAGTAATCTTGAACCGTTCTAAATCCAATATAACTTTTTAAAGAGTCTGCGTATTCATAATCTCTGGTACTTACCTTTAGGAAGTGAGCGATATCTTTCCAAGAACCGCCTCGTATTACTTTTCTTTTATTTTCTAAATCATCAATATTTGTATTGATACTTGATCCTGCTCTGTAAGAAGCCGCATTAAATGCCGTATTCGTCCATTCGGAAACATTTCCTGACATGTTGTACAATCCATATCCATTGGGATTGTAAGCATAAGCTTCTACGGTGTATAACGCACCATCAACAGCATAATTACCTCGTACAGGCTTAAAGTTTGCTAAGAAACACCCTCTATCACTCGTAGTATATGGACCTCCCCAAGGGAAAGTACCATAGTCCAAGCCTCCTCGTGCAGCAAATTCCCATTCTGCTTCTGTTGGCAACCTAAACACCGGTACACGTACAGGGTTTTTACGTGAACTTAAATAGTCATTTTTCATTTTTGTTCTCCAGTGACAGAAAGCTCTCGCTTGGTACCAGTTCACTCCCACAACAGGATATTCTGAATAGGCCTTGTGCCAAAAATATTCGTCGTGAATAGGGTCGTTGTATGAATAACTAAAATCTTTTGCCCAAACTGTCGTATCAGGATATACAAGAACACTCTCATTTACAATAAAGTCAGTTCTTTTTGCATTTACACTTTTTGAAGACTTGTCTTTGTCATACCATGAATGAGAATAATTAAATTTAGTAACATCTAAAATCCTATGTCCTTCAAAGGTTCCGTCTAGAGGCAAATACATACTATCCATTACCTCAGCATAAGAAACATCTGGATATTCGTTTTTGTCCCAAACAAGAGGTTCTGACCAATCTAAATTCCCTTCTCTTTCTGAGTTGTTCATATTTGATATCCCTCCATAATTATCATACATGTATTTTTCATACACAGTAGCACTAGCAGTATCTACATCTGCATAATTGTATTTGAAAATACCATCTGTTTGCTCTTCTCCTTCATCAAGCATGTAAGACATCTCTTCTGCAAAGTTTGCTAACTCAGTTCTTATGATTGAATCACGAACCCAATCCACAAATAGAGCATATTCACTATTCGTAATCTCCGTTTCGTCCATGTAGAATTTCTTCAAAGTAATGGTTCTTGGGCTTGTACTAATCCCTCCAAAAGGATCCTCATCCGCAGAACCAAAAGTAAAAGACCCTCCAGGAATCAAAACAGTCCCATAAGGATTTTCAATAAACCACCTGCTACCTGATTTACTACCTACTAGCTCTCCTCTGTCATTAGAACCACAACTGTAAATCACCAGTGTTAAAACTATATAAATTGCTATTTTTCTCATATTCTAAACTCAGCTATCTTAATTTTTGTAAACCTATCAATTTTTTTTTTTAAAAACAATGTTTTTTTTTATGATTTGAAACTAAAAAACACAGTATCTATCTATCTCAATACACTATATTATAATCCATTTAACTTTCTTATACCCTTATACCATCTTTCAGGTATATTTTGATCTGCAGCATCTAAATAATCTTGATATGTACATGGTATTAACGCATTTCTTTTGTATTTATTATCTTCCAAAGAATGGATTTCCATCCACCATCTTCCACTTTTTGGACTCTTATAAAAAATCAATGTTTCATCTTCAACTGGGACCATGTATTTTAGGTAACTCGATTTGCTACAGAATGGATAATCATTTGACCTAGCATTGACTCCTTCTATAAAGTACCATAAAGTTTGAGCAAGCAGATGTGCTGTTTGACCTGTGTTATCTAGAAGATTATTGTATTCATATATACCAAAAGAAGTAACCTTATCACTGATACCTGCATACCTAGAAATAGTACAAATTTCTTCTCCATAAAAACCATTTGGACTTGTGTTTTTATTTGCTGGGGCTTCACTAAAACGAAGCGCACCAATATCAACACTCACTATATCAGCATCCCTCATGATGGGCTCAAGGATTTTTAAATCCTTTGAAACACCAAGTCTCAATGCATCAAAATGCAAATTTTCTAACAAATCTATTTCTTCTTGAGCGTTGAAATAGGTTTGGTAACCGATATTACTAAAATTAAATAAATTGCAAGGGGACTCCATTACAATTTTACTTAGATAAGAATTTGAATGCAGCGGTGTATCTATAGTTCCAAGATCAAATTTAGCATCTACTGCAACTACATTTACAAGCTGCTCTAAGCTATCATATGCTCTGTAGTTGGCATAAGTCAAATCTTGACCGCCACCAATTATAACAGGAATAATTTCTTTTTTAACGAGTGAAGCAATAACTTCCTTTACCGCAAAATAGGTGTCAGAAACAGTGGCTCCTGAAGGTATGTTCCCTAAGTCAACAATCTGCTGAGACCAATTCCCTGGAAACATACGATACAAATAAGATCGTATTGCAGAAACTCCATCCAAACTACCAGTACCTTCATTTGCTATAGCCGCTCTACCTTCAAGTACTGCAAAAATAGCAATTTTAACATTTTTTAAATTAGGCAGCCCAACCTGCTCCGTGTGCATCTCGATTAGGTGTGCAAGCGTGTTTTCAGGAAAGACACTAATGTCTTCTATGAAAGTATTTTCTAAGGGAATTAAAAATTCTAGACTCATTGGGGTATATGTAGTAACAGAACTATTATTTATCTAATATAGAAAAAAAAACAAACATTTTATTTCTTTGTTACTTTTTTATTTTTAGCAGCTGTACTCTTTTTAGCTACAGTCTTTTTCTTTGTTGTTTTTCTCGGTTTTTTCTTAGGTGTTTTCGCTTCTATTATAGCTTGCACCTCCTCTAACGTCATGTTTTTGGCATCCGTTGTTTTAGGAAGTTCAATCTTAAGCTTTCCTTTTAAAATATTAAACCTACCCCAACGTGCCTTTTCGAGACGGATTCCTTCGTCTTCCCAGTTGTGGATTACTTTGTCAATTTCTTTTTGTTTTTTATCTTCAATCAACTGAGTGATATCTTCAAAAGTTAGATTGTCATAATCGTATTTTTTATTGACATTGATAAACATTCCATTCCACTTGATAAATGGACCAAATCTACCAACACCTTTTTGTACAGGAAAACTATCGTATTCTGCAATAGGAGCATCTGCTTTTTGCTTGGCAACAATTAATTCTATAGCTCTATTCAAATCAACTTCCATTGGATTTTCACCCTTATCAAGAGAGACATACATTGTACTAAACTTGATGTAAGGTCCAAATCTACCATTTGAAACAATAACTTCTTCTTCTTCGTATACTCCTAAGTTTTTAGGTAATAGGAACAAGTCCAAAGCCTCTTCCAAAGTAATTGTTCCGAGATTTTGTTCCTTCTGTAAGCTAGCAAACTGTTTTTCTTCATCTTCAGGATCTCCAATCTGAGCCATAGGACCAAACTTCCCAAGACGGACCAGAATAGTCCTTCCTGTTTCTGGATGCTTCCCAAGCACTCGCTCTCCACTTTCACGCTGAGCGTTTTCAGAAACGTCTTTTACCGTTACATGAAAAGAATTGTAAAACTCTTTAATCATAGCGATCCAATCTTGGGACCCCTCAGAGATCCCATCAAAATCGTTTTCTACTTTTGCCGTAAAACCAAAATCAAGTATGTTTGAGAAATTTGCCACTAAAAAGTCGTTGACAATATTCCCTATATCAGTCGGAATTAACTTTCCTTTGTCAGAACCTACTCGTTCTACCAAAGCGTTTAAAGTTACCGTGCCATTTTTTAACACAAACTGCTCATAATCGCGTTCTTTACCTTCTATTTGACCTTTTTCTACATAACCTCTTCTCTGCACTGTAGATATCGTAGGTGCATAGGTTGACGGTCTACCAATTCCCAACTCCTCTAGTTGTTTTACCAAAGAAGCTTCTGTAAATCGGTAAGGTGGCTTTGTAAATCGCTGTGTTGCTGTGATAAATTCATAGGTAAGTGAAGCTCCTTTTTCCAAACGAGGCAACATACCTGCTTGTTCTTCATCTTCATTGTCATTTCCTTCTAAATATACTTTTAGAAACCCTTCAAACTTTATCATCTCACCGTTGGCGGTAAATTGCTTGTCGTTATTCGAATTTCCTATTTTCACATTGGTGCGCTCCAACAAAGCATCACTCATCTGCGAGGCCAAAGTACGTTTCCAAATCAAATCATACAATCTGTCTTGGTCGTATTCTACCTGAACGGTATGCCTTTTCATATCGGTCGGACGAATCGCCTCGTGTGCCTCTTGGGCTCCTTTTGACTTCGTCTTAAAGACCCTTGGATGACTATAAGCCTCTCCGTAGTAGTTTGTAATTTCTTCTGCCGCTTCTTTTCTTGCATCATCAGATAGATTCAAACTATCCGTTCTCATATATGTAATCAATCCTGCTTCGTACAAACGTTGCGCTACTTGCATGGTTCTACCAACAGCAAAACCTAATTTTCTTGCAGCTTCTTGTTGTAAAGTTGAAGTTGTAAAAGGTGGTGTTGGAGACTTTTTTGCGGGTTTTTTTTGCAAATCATCTATTTGAAAATCGGCAGTAGCTACAGAATTTAAAAATTCATTCGCCGCATCTCTAGATGCAAAACTCTTTGGAATCGTCGCCTTAAATTTTTTCCCATCTTCATTCAGAAATTCAGCAACCACCTTGTATTGGGCAACCGTTTTAAATTCTTGAATACTGCGTTCACGCTCAACAATCAAACGTACCGCAACTGATTGAACCCTACCAGCTGACAAACCTCCTTTAACTTTACGCCACAAAACAGGTGATAGTTCGTACCCTACAAGACGGTCCAAAACACGACGTGCTTGCTGTGCATTGACCATATCATAATTCAACTCTCGTGGATTTTCTACCGCCTTCAAAATCGCCTTCTTAGTTATCTCATGGAAAACAATTCTTTTGGTGGTATCTAAGTTCAATTTCAATTGCTCTTGCAAATGCCAGGCAATAGCCTCTCCCTCTCGATCCTCATCACTAGCCAACCAAACTGTTTGTGCTTTTTTTGCAAGGGACTTCAATTTTTTGACCACTGCCTTCTTATCGTCTGACACAATATATTTTGGGGAAAAATCTCCCTCAATATCGATCCCTAATTCACTGGAAGGTAGATCTGCAATATGACCAAAACTAGACTCTACTTGAAAATCTTTTCCAAGAAATTTCTCTATTGTTTTTGCTTTTGCAGGGGACTCTACTATCACTAAATTCTTTGCCATATAATATTGTTTTACGAAGGTAATTTTTGCAATTAAAACGCATCTCAGAAACTGATTTAGTCAGTGAAATGCATTAAATATGAATTGCAAAAATAGAGGAATTTTTAAAAAATCTTCTATTTTTCAAATAAACTTAACACATTATTTAGAAAGTACAATTCAGATATAGCTTTTTTTTAATCCATAAAACAGAACCCTTAAAAGACATGTTACTTCAAGTATTAAGTAGTAAACGCCATTGACAACACTTTCAAAACAACGAAATAAAAACCCAATCAAAACGATAAAAACCAACACCATAAAACCTATCACCTTTACAATACCTACAAATAGATATATTTTCTGACAAAATGTCATATTATCCATTTTTGATTGTATCTTTGTAGTCCAATTTTTTAATATATGGAGACGGAAAAAATTATTGACGCTAACAAACAAGGACATCCTTTGTTAACTGAAAATATTAAAGGAAATACAAAGAAACTATACATCGAGAGCTACGGATGTCAAATGAACTTGAATGACAGTGAAATTGTAGCATCTATACTTTCAGAGAACAACTTTAACACTACTCAGTTGTTAGAAGAAGCAGATTTAGTATTGGTAAACACCTGTTCAATAAGAGACAAGGCAGAGCAAACAATCCGTAAACGTCTTCAAAAATACAATGCAGTAAAAAAAATAAACCCTGCAATGAAAGTGGGGGTTCTTGGCTGTATGGCCGAGCGTTTAAAGTCTAAATTTTTAGATGAAGAAAAAATTGTAGACCTAGTCGTAGGTCCTGATGCCTACAAAGACCTTCCTAATTTACTCGAAGAAGTAAACGAAGGAAGAGATGCCGTAAATGTAGTACTCTCTAAAGATGAAACCTATGGAGATATTGCACCAGTCCGTCTAAATTCGAATGGCGTTTCTGCTTTTGTATCTATCACAAGAGGCTGTGATAACATGTGTACTTTTTGTGTAGTTCCATTTACAAGAGGTAGAGAACGCAGTAGAGACCCCCAAAGTATCATCCAAGAAATTCAGGATTTAAAAAATAAAAACTTCAAAGAAATCACCTTGCTAGGTCAAAACGTTGACAGTTACCTTTGGTACGGTGGAGGCCTAAAAAAAGAATTTAAGAACGCTTCAGAAATCGCACAAGCAACAGCAGTTGGCTTTTCAGCGTTGTTAGACTTAGTAGCAACTACATTTCCAACCTTACGAATCCGCTTTTTTACTAGTAACCCTCAGGATATGGAAATCTCGTTGTTGCACGTAATTGCCAAACACCCTAATATCTGTCGTTATATACACTTGCCCGTACAATCGGGTAGTACAGCAGTACTCAAAAGAATGAACCGACAACACACTCGAGAAGAATACATGGAACTCGTAGATACGATCAAAGAAATACTTCCTGGAACAGCCATCTCACAGGACATGATTATCGGTTTTTGTGGCGAAACTGAAGAAGAACACAAAGACACCCTAAGTATGATGGAGTATGTGGGCTATGATTATGGGTTTATGTACGCGTATTCAGAAAGACCCGGTACACTCGCAGAAAAGAAAATGGAGGACGACATCCCCAACGATGTCAAAAAAAGAAGACTCAATGAGGTAATTGCTGTACAAAGAAGATTGAGCAATGAACATACGCAACGATATATTGGAAAAACAATTGAGGTACTCATAGAAGGAACCTCTAAGAAATCTGAAAAACATTGGATGTCTAGAAACTCTCAGAATTATGTAGCCGTATTTCCTAAAGGAGATGAAAAAGTAGGAGACTATATAAAGGTAACTGTTGAAGACTGTACTTCTGCTACATTGATTGGATATTCTGTAGGGAAAGCGCAAGAGATCCCTTTTGAGGTAAGAAGATAGAAGTATTAAACAGACTAAAAACAGCAAAGAACTCGTAAATTAACTGTAAAAAAGTAGCAGACCATGGAAGGCCTTACAACTATAAAACAACGTTTTGAAATTATTGGAAATGACGAAAAACTAAATAGAAGTCTTTCCAAAGCATTGCGTGTAGCTCCGACAGACATTACAGTACTTGTAACTGGTGAAAGTGGTGTTGGTAAGGAAACTATTCCTAAAATAATCCACCAATTATCGCATCGAAAACACGCCAACTATATTGCCGTGAATTGCGGAGCAATTCCAGAAGGAACTATAGACAGCGAATTATTTGGTCATGAAAAAGGAGCCTTTACAGGTGCAACCGCAACGAGAAAAGGTTATTTCGAAGTAGCAGATGGCGGTACCATATTTCTCGACGAGGTAGGAGAGCTCCCCCTAACCACTCAAGTGAGGTTATTGAGAGTTTTGGAAAATGGTGAGTTTATCAAAGTAGGATCTTCTAAAGTTCAAAAAACGGACGTGCGGATTGTAGCTGCAACCAACCTAAAAATGCAAGAAGCAATTCAGAAAGGGAAATTTAGAGAAGACTTATATTACAGACTCGCTACCATCGAATTGAAACTTCCCCCATTGCGAGAGCGTGAAAATGATATTCATTTACTCTTTCGTAAATTTGCCTCGGACTTCGCTCAAAAGTATCGCATGCCGACCATTCGACTTGATGAGGACGCCATTAACTTGTTGATCAATTATTCCTTCCCAGGTAACATAAGACAGCTAAGAAATATTGCGGAAGAAATATCTGTGGTCGAAGAAAGTAGAAATGTAGGGGTTGAAAAACTAATGCAATACCTTCCCAACTACAACAACCTACCTATGGTTGTTGAAAGTAAAGATAATAAAGACAGTAGCTTTTCAGAAGACAAAGACATGATGTACAAGATCTTATTTGAGATGAAAAAAGACATCGACGATCTAAAGAAATTGACCTTAGACTTACTTTCTAACCCAAACAACGAAGATATTATTCAAAAAAACACACATTTAATAGATAGAATTCAAAAAGAAAACAATCCAGAATTCACCACAGAAACAAACCCACCACTCATACAAATTCAACAGCCAAAGACAATTCAAAACTCAGAGGAGTACGAGTACATTGAAACTATTGAAGAAGACGAATCCTTTTCACTACACGAAAAAGAAATAGAAATGATTAAAAACTCCTTAGAGAGAAATCAAAATAAAAGGAAATTAGCAGCCAAAGAACTGGGGATCTCAGAACGCACATTGTATAGAAAAATAAAACAGTACGATTTATAAAAAAACAGAAAGTACTACCTATTGATATTTCCAATCTTAAATT
Organism: Flavicella sp.; assembly: GCA_042091695.1. Lineage (GTDB taxonomy): Bacteria > Bacteroidota > Bacteroidia > Flavobacteriales > Flavobacteriaceae > Flavicella. The sequence continues at coordinate 14,182 of JBELHA010000005.1, read as the reverse complement.
GTTTCTTTGTAACTATCATACGACAGAACAAAAAAACTAATGAATCTAAGAATAACAACACTCAACTTTGCAATCACCTTATGTTTGCTTTTCATAACATTAAGTTGTGGTATCTATTCTTTTACAGGAGGAGACACGGGAAATGCAAAAACAATACAAATCAACTATTTCCCAAACAGCGCTGAGTTGGTTGAGCCTGGCTTAAGTCAAAATTTCACGCAATCCCTTCAAGACTTGTTTTTAAGACAAACTAATTTGAGTCTTGTTACTTCCAATGGAGATCTTTTGTTTGATGGGGAAATAAGCGGGTACCGAATCACTCCTATGACCGCTACCTCGGATCAAAAAGCAGCACAGAGTAGATTGACAATTATCGTCAATGTTCGCTACTATAATACACTAGATGAAAAAAAGAACTTCGAAAAAAGCTTTAGTCATTTTTACGATTTTGAAGCCACACAACAACTTACTGGCTCCTTATTAGACAGTGCATTAGAGGAAATATTCGAAAGAATAACACAAGATATCTTCAACGCATCCGTCGCAGATTGGTAATATCGCAGCAAATACTTACAAATCATGAATAGAGATCGCTTTATATCACTTCTAAAAAATCCAGTTCCTTGCTCTCAACCTACTTTGATGGAGCTAGAGAAAGTAACGCAAAAGCATCCCTATTTTCAAGCTGCAAAAGTACTATACCTAAAAGGACTTAAAGAAAACGAAAGCTACAAGTACAACAAAGTACTTAAAGAGACTGCCGCAATGACTCTTGATAGAACAATCTTGTTCTACTATATCACAGGGTTTAAAAAAATAGAACTCGAAGAAAACTCGATTTTAGCTCTTCAAAAAAAACAAAAGAAACTAACGACTGATGCACAAATCGAAAAGGAACTCAATATAGGAAAACCCTTCGATTTCAATATTGAAGAATCACATTCTTTTTCCGAGTGGCTTCAACTAGCAACAGTCAAGCCCATTGTTCGAAAGGAAAAAAAAGCTACACCTTCAAAAAACTTACAAAACAACGATCTTATCGATCGATTCATTGAGTTGAACCCAAGCATAAGTCGAATAAAAAAAGAAGGTAAACCTGCTAAAGCTAAAGATATAGTCACCGATAAAACAGGACTCATGACAGAAACTTTGGCTAAGGTATACCTGGAACAAAAAAAGTACAATAGTGCAATTAAAGCATATGATATTTTAATTTTGAAATATCCAGAAAAAAGTGGTTACTTTGCAGACCAAATAAAGAAAATAGAATACTTAAAAAATAAATAAATCATGACCTATACAATCTTTTTACTATTAATCCTTATCATAGCAGTATTGCTGGTATTAATCATCATGGTTCAAAATCCTAAAGGTGGAGGACTTTCTTCTTCATTTGGTGGTGGCGGATCTCAATCAATGGGAGGCGTTCAAAACACCAACAACTTTTTAGATAAAAGTACATGGACTTTAGCAATCGCAATGATTGCATTGATTTTACTTTCTAACTTTGCCATCCCAAGAACAGGCGACAATAATCAAGATTCTCAAATAGAAAATACTTTGAACGATAGAATCGTTGAAGAAGAAGCTCCAGCACAACTTCCAGTAATTCAAGAAGAAACTACAGAAGAAGCTGCTGAATAACCTACAATAATTTATTATTGACAGTATAAATGCCGAGCTAAATGACAGCTTGGCATTTTTTTTACCATAATGTCAGAAAATTTAAATTGGCATATAATTAGATAACTTAAGAACAGTAATTAACCTTATTATATATATCGTATGAGTACATTAAACATAAAACCACTTGCAGACAGAGTCGTTATAGAACCTATAGCTGCTGAAACTACAACAGCTTCAGGATTGATCATTCCTGATTCTGCAAAAGAAAAACCTTCGAAAGGAACTGTAGTAGCTGTTGGAAACGGAACCAAAGATGAAACATTAACAGTACAGGTTGGAGACACCGTGTTGTATGGTAAATATGCAGGTACAGAATTAAAACTAGAAGGTAAAGACTACCTTATCATGAGAGAAAGTGATATTTTTGCAATTGTATAACCTCTCTTAAAACCAGAAAAAACAAACAGATAAAGTCATAGACTTTCATAAAAAAACACAAAATAATGGCAAAAGAAATTAAATTTGATATCGATGCTCGCAACGGATTGAAACGCGGTGTCGATGCATTGGCAAATGCTGTAAAAGTAACCCTAGGACCTAAAGGTAGAAATGTTGTTCTTGAACGATCTTTCGGAGGACCTGTAATCACTAAAGATGGTGTAAGTGTAGCCAAAGAGATTGAGTTAGAAGACGCAATCGAAAACATGGGAGCACAAATGGTAAAGGAAGTCGCTTCAAAAACAAACGACTTAGCAGGAGATGGAACTACTACCGCTACTGTTTTAGCACAAGCTATTGTAAACGAAGGATTGAAAAACGTTGCAGCCGGAGCAAACCCACTAGACATTAAAAAAGGAATCGACAAAGCCGTATCTTCAATCGTAAGTAACTTGCAAAAGCAATCAGAAGTTGTAGGCAATGCATCTGACAAAATCAAACAAGTGGCTTCTATCTCTGCTAACAATGACGAAACTATTGGAGATTTGATTTCTGAAGCTTTTGGAAAAGTTGGAAAAGAAGGAGTAATCACTGTAGAGGAAGCAAAAGGAAGAGATACCTATGTAAACATCGTGGAAGGTATGCAATTTGACAGAGGATACCTTTCTCCGTACTTTGTAACCAATACTGAAAAGATGTTGGCGGATCTAGAAAACCCTTATATCCTATTGTTTGAAAAGAAAATATCTTCTTTAAAAGAACTATTACCTGTATTAGAACCAATTTCTCAATCAGGAAAACCATTGGTTATTATTGCTGAAGATGTAGATGGAGAAGCATTGGCAACCTTAGTAATGAATAAATTGAGAGGTGCCTTAAAAATTGCAGCAGTGAAAGCTCCTGGATTTGGAGACCGTAGAAAAGCTATGTTGGAAGACATCGCTATCTTGACAGGTGGAACTGTAATCTCTGAGGAAAGAGGTCTTACCTTGGAAAGTACTACTGTTGAAATGTTGGGAACTGCTGAAAGAGTAACCATCGACAAAGACAATACTACTATTGTGAACGGAGCTGGTGAAAACGATGCAATCAATGCACGTGTTGGACAAATCAAGTCTCAAATCGAAAGTACTACTTCTGACTACGACAAAGAAAAACTACAGGAACGTTTGGCTAAATTAGCTGGAGGTGTTGCTGTGTTGTACGTAGGTGCAGCCAGTGAAATAGAAATGAAAGAAAAGAAAGACCGTGTAGATGACGCTTTGCATGCAACCAGAGCTGCAGTTGAAGAAGGTATCGTCGCAGGAGGAGGGGTTGCACTTGTAAGAGCAAAATCAGAACTAGCCAACTTATCTGGTGAAAACAGCGATGAAATTACAGGTATCAATATCTTAAACAGAGCTATTGAAGAGCCATTGAGACAAATTGTAGAAAATGCAGGAGGAGAAGGTTCTGTAGTAGTTTCTAAAGTACTGGAAGGAAAAGGAGACTTTGGTTTCAACGCAAAAACAGGAGCATATGTTCAAATGCTATCTGCAGGAATTATTGACCCTACTAAAGTAACTAGAATTGCAATTGAAAATGCAGCTTCTGTTGCAGGAATGATTTTGACTACAGCATGTACCGTATCTGACATCAAATCAGATGCAGGAGCAGGTGCTGATCATGCCCACCCACCAATGGGAGGAGGTATGCCAGGAATGATGTAAACATTTAACTGACACTATATTAAAGACGCTTTTATAAAAAAAGCGTCTTTTTTTTATCCATATGTAAAAGACTGCAAACAAATTATGACAATATATATCAAAAGATGCTTTACAAAAAAAGACAGGAAACTGAATACAATGGAGGTACCAACACTGCATGACGAAAACAAACAGCATATACGAAAATATTGGCTGCTAAAACACAGATAAATTGCGCCTTATACCACACATTATAGGCAGTAAAAAAGAGTTAAAATATCGTTAAAATTATGTTGTGAAAGCCTTTCATAATGATTAACTTTGGCGAAAATTTCACTCAAAAAAATATCATGAGCACTAGCAAAAGAGCAAAATCTGCCTTAATTTCTGTATTTCACAAAGATGGTTTAGAACCAATCATCAAAAAATTCAATGAATTAGGAATCACTATTTATACCACAGGAGGTACAGAAACGTTTATCAAAGATTTAGGATATGACGTAGTTCGTGTTGAGGATTTGACATCCTATCCTTCTATTCTTGG
>JBELHA010000005.1:0-9786 GCA_042091695.1 Flavicella sp. | reverse complement strand
TAAAACACAACAACGCATGTGGTTTCGCGCAAAGAGACACGTTGGCAACGGCTTACAAAGACGCATTAGCAGGAGATCCTACTTCAGCCTTTGGAGGAGTTTTGATAGCTAATACAACCATTGACGAAGCAACAGCAACTGAAATTCACAAATTGTTTTGTGAAGTAGTAATTGCCCCAGCATACACTGATGCTGCTTTAGAAATTTTGAAAGGAAAGAAAAACAGAATACTACTTGCACAAAAAGATGTAGAACTTCCTAACGTAAGTTACAGAACCGCATTGAATGGAGTGTTGGCACAAGATCCGAATACAGTCACAGACAACAAAGAGGGTTTAAAAAATGTTACAGACAGAGTTGTTTCTGAAGCCGAAATAGATGATTTATTATTTGCTTCTAAAATATGTAAGCATACCAAATCAAACACAATTATATTGGTAAAAAACAAACAATTGTGTGCAGGTGGAACAGGACAAACATCTCGTGTAGATGCATTAGAGCAAGCAATTGCGAAAGCAACAACTTTTAACTTTGACCTCAAAGGAGCTGTCATGGCAAGTGATGCTTTCTTCCCGTTTCCCGACTGTGTTGAAATTGCAGGTAATGCAGGAATAGAAGCAGTTATCCAACCAGGAGGCTCTATAAAAGATCAATTATCAATCGATTATTGTAATGATAATAATATTGGAATGGTTTTTACAGGAACACGTCATTTTAAGCATTAATTTTAGTACATTTGAAGGGTATGCACTTTTAAGAACGCATGCCCTTTCTTATTAACTATATACCTTACAAAAAATATGGGTTTTTTTGACTTCATGATCGAAGATGTTGCTATTGATTTGGGAACCGCCAATACGTTAATTATCCACAATGGAAAAGTCGTAGTCGACTCTCCTTCTATTGTAGCTATTGATAGGGCAAATAAAAAAATCATTGCAACAGGGCATAAAGCCAATATGATGCAAGGTAAAACCCATGAGAACATCAAAACAATCCGCCCACTTAAGGACGGTGTTATTGCAGATTTTGAGGCCTCTGAAGGAATGATCAAAGAGTTTATTAGAAATATTCCTTCGATTAAAAAACGTTTTTTCTCACCTGCACTTAGAATGGTTATCTGTATCCCTTCTGGAATTACAGAGGTAGAAAAAAGAGCCGTCCGAGATTCTGCAATGCATATGAATGCAAAAGAAATTTATCTAATATTCGAACCAATGGCCGCAGCTATTGGTGTAGGTATTGACATCATGCAAGCCAAAGGAAACATGATCATTGACATAGGTGGAGGAACCACTGAGATTGCTGTTATATCTCTCGGAGGAATCGTATGTGACAAATCTGTCAAAGTAGCCGGTGATTTGTTTACCAATGACATTATGTACTATATGCGCACCCAACACAACTTGTTTGTTGGAGAAACAACCGCTGAAAAAATAAAAATACAAATAGGCTCTGCCACAGAAGATCTTGAAACACCACCAGACGATATGTTGGTGCAAGGAAGAGATTTATTGAGTGGAAAACCAAAACAAGTACAAGTATCTCATAGAGAAATTGCAAAAGCCTTAGACAAATCTATATTGCGTATAGAAGATGCTGTGATGGAAACGCTTTCCAAAACACCTCCAGAATTGGCCGCAGACATCTACAATACTGGAATCTATCTTGCAGGAGGAGGTTCTATGCTTAGAGGTCTTGACAAACGTCTTTCTAAGAAAACAGATTTACCTGTCTACATTGCAGAAGATCCATTAAGAGCAGTCGTGAGGGGTACTGGTATCGCATTGAAAAAAATTGAAGAGTACAAGAGCGTATTGCTGAAATAAAAACAACACAGATATATCTAAATTCCTGAATGCAAAAGTTTTCTAATTTTATAAAAAAAAACAGATATTTTTTGCTTTTTATAAGCTTAGAAGCACTTGCAATTCTCTTTACAGTACAATCACATTCCTATCATAAAAGTCAGTTTGTAAATTCCGCAAATGAAATTACAGGAAACCTCTACGAAAGAATGCATAACCTCTCTTCTTTCTATGCCTTGCGTATTGAGAATGAAAAATTAGCCGAAGAAAATACAAGACTTCGCAATAGATTGGCTTTCGAAAAAATACCGAGGCACTTCAGTGAGAAAAATAATGTGACAGACTCCTTGAGTTACAACTTGAAGGATAGCTTACAAAATATTCTCAAAGATAGTTTGACCCGAAAACACCACTATGTTTCTGCCAAAGTAATTTCTAATAATTACGCAAGAAGAAACAACATCTTAACCATTGACAAAGGCAGCATTGATGGGATTGCAATAGACATGGGAGTCATTAGTAGCAATGGAATTGTTGGAATCGTCAACAATGTATCTAAAAACTACGCCACTGTAATAAGTGTACTCCATAGCAACACAAGGCTCAACGCGAAACTGAAAAAAAACTTTTATTTCGGAACGCTTTCTTGGGATGGCTTGGACTACAAAACGGTACAACTTATCGACATGCAAAGACAAGCAAAAATAACAATAGGAGACAGTATCGTAACAGGTGGTAAATCCATCATATTTCCGGAAAACATCTTGATAGGAACAGTCCAGGAATTAGAGGTTACAAAGAAAAAATATACTCATATTGCTGTAGGCTTAGCAACAGACATGAGCAATATAGGTTATGTCAAAGTCATAAAATCCTTTGACAAAGAAGAAATTTACACCCTTCAAAACAATGAATAGAGAGATCTTAAATATTTATATACGATTTTTTGTATTGGTACTCATTCAGGTATTGATTGCCAATCACATCAATCTTTATGGCTATTTAAACCCAATGATTTACATTGTCTTTATCTTTACCTATCCAACAAAACTAAAACGCGGAAATTATTTATTATTAGTATTCCTGCTCGGTTTGAGTATTGATTTTTTTTCTAATTCAGGAGGAATCAATGCTGCAGCCTCATTGGCGATTGGCTTTATGAGATTGAAAATATTACACTTAATTTTCAACAAACAAGAACTAGACTATCAGACATTCAACATCAAAAATGAACCTATTCTTAAAGTAGCAATTTTTGTGACATTGCTGACATTGACACACCACTTTATTGTATTTAGCTTGGAATATTGGAATTGGGACCTGATTGAAATAATTATCCGTAAATCGTTCTACACAAGTATTTTTACAATTGTTTTGAGTATCTTAACACTGTCTTTTTTAAGCAATCCTAAAAACTAATTTTAATTCGTAAAATCTCGTGAAGCGCGGCCATTTACTTTCCTTTTTTATTGTATCCGCAGCGTTGATTTATATTGTCAAGCTCTTCTTTTTACAAATTGCATCAAACACTGACGGTACACCACTGGAGGACGCAACCGTTAAGAAAATTTTTGATTACCCAGAGAGAGGCTATGTTTACGACAGAAATCAAACACTACTCGTCAGTAACAAGCAATCGTACAACCTAATGATTGTACCTAGAGAAGTTAAAGTTATTGACACCACTGAATTTTGTGATTTGATTCATATCTCTAAAAATTCCTTTTTAAAACGCTACAAGAAATCCAAACGTTGGTCTCCAAGACTACCCTCTATCTTCTTGGCACACCTGTCTAAAGAAGACTACGCTATCTTACAAGAAAAAATGCACAAGTACAAAGGGTTTTACATTGAGAAAAAAAACCTCAGAAACTACCCTATAAATTCTGCCGCAAATGTGCTAGGCTATGTCAACGAGGTCAATGATGAAACAGCTCGAAAAAAACCAGCATACCAAGCAGGAGAATTGATTGGAACTACAGGCGTTGAAAAACAATACGAAAAACTCCTAAGAGGTACCAAAGGGTACAAATATATGCAAAGAGACCACTTCAATAAAATTATTGGTCCCTTTAAAGAGGGACGTTTTGACAGTCTTCCTACAGCGGGAAAAGATTTGACGCTAACAATCGATTCTCAGTTGCAACAATACGGAGAGGCTTTAATGAAAGGCAAGAGAGGTGGAATTGTAGCAATTGAACCTAGTACTGGTGAAATTCTAACCTTGATAACTATGCCCAACTACAATCCAAATTTAATGGTAGGTAGATTGCGCTCTAAATACTCTGTTCAATTTTTTAACGACAGTATCAACAAACCTATGTATGACCGTAGCTTATTAGCTCAATATGCTCCAGGATCACCTTTTAAAATGATACAAGGGCTTGTGGGATTGCAAGAGAAAATCATACACCCAAAAACAGGTTTTAAATGTTACAACGGCTATCGCTACGGTGCTAGAGAAAAAGAATTTATGGGCTGTCACTGTGGTATTTTCAACAAACGTATCGAATTACGAGAAGGAATTGCCAAATCATGTAACAGCTATTTTTCAAATGTATACAGGCGCATCATTGAAAAATACCCTACCGCTTCTGAAGGAATGGACGCATGGTCTACACATGTAAAAAGTTTTGGTTTGGGAGCCTATTTAGGATATGACTTGCCACAAGGGCAAAAGGGACTGATTCCAAATGCCGCTTTATACAACCGCTGGTATCCAGACGGAAGATGGAGAGCTACCTATACTATCTCCAATGCTATTGGTCAGGGACAGATATTAACCACACCTATACAATTGGCCAACATGACGGCCGCAATTGCCAATAGAGGGTATTTTTTCACCCCACATATTCTAAAAGACAATGAGGACCATCCTATTGATAAAAAATACACAACAAGACATAATACCACAATAGATAAGGAACACTTCGATCCCATCATAGAAGGAATGCATGATGTATTTAAAACCGGAACTGGAAAACATGTACGTCTAAAAGACATTGAAATTTGTGGAAAAACAGGAACTGCAGAAAACTTTAAACGTATCAATGGTAAAAAAGTGCAATTTGAGGACCACTCTATTTTTGTTGCCTTTGCCCCCAAAAAAGAACCAAAAATTGCGCTTGTCGTATATATAGAAAACGGAGGATACGGATCTACCATTGCTGCCCCTATTACTAGTTTGATGATCGACAAATACCTAACTGGTAAAGCCCGTAATAGTTGGTGGGAAGAAAGAATGTTTGACACCTCTCTTGAAGCAGTGTATCAAAATCAATTAGATCCAGAATACGGAAATAATAAAAAAACTAAAAAACAATAACGTGAGAATACAACGAAACAGTATCTTTTCTGGTGTAGACTTTACCTTGGTGTTTTTATACCTCGTTTTAGTTGTATTTGGATGGATGAATATCTATGCAGCATCACTCTCTGAAACACATAATGAAATACTAGATTTCTCGACAAAATATGGCAAACAACTGATTTGGATCGGTCTTAGTTTTGTAATCATAAGTACCATTCTATTGATCGACACAAAAACCTATGAGAAATTTGCGAGTATTGTATATGGAGTTTCACTTTTGTCATTGGCGCTTTTGTTTCTGTTTGGAAAAAAAATAAATGGAGCAACTTCATGGTATGGTTTTGGAAGCTTCAGCCTACAACCTTCTGAATTTGCAAAATTCGCTACCGTATTAGCAGTCTCCAAGCTACTCAATGATAGACAATACGACTTAAAAAAGTTGAGCAATCAACTCAAAGCTCTTTTTGTTGTATTTTTACCTGCTATACTGATATCTCTTCAACCCGATCCAGGTTCGGGCCTAGTATACACTGCTTTCTTTTTTGTACTGTATAGAGAAGGACTCCCTATTTATTATATCGCTGTTGGAATCGCTAGTATTGTGTTGTTTATTTTAACATTGGCGTTTGGTTTCCAAAGCATTTTGTTGGTCTCTTACCTATGTATATTAGTTTTTATTGCGTACATAAAATGGATTCGAAAAATATCTTTGAAATTTCAATGGGGTAAAATTTTCAGCCTATTTGTTGTGATTGGCTTGTTTATTTTTAGTGTGGATTACGTATACAACCATATATTTGAGCAAAGACATCGAGACCGATTTAATATTTTATTAGGAAAGAATACCGACACAAGAGGTGTTGGCTACAATACGAATCAATCAGTACTCACTATCAAATCTGGAGGATTTTCCGGAAAAGGGTATTTGGAGGGAGATCGTACCCAAGGAGACTTTGTTCCAGAACAACATACAGATTATATTTTTAGTACAGTGGGTGAAGAATGGGGTTTTATTGGCACTTCCTTAGTTGTCATTATTTTTAGCCTTTTTGTATTGCGAATCATACAAATGGCAGAACGACAAAAGACTACCTTTAGTAGGGTCTATGGCTATGGTATTGCAAGTATTTTCTTTTTCCATTACCTGATAAATATAGGGATGGTAATTGGCTTGTTTCCAACGATAGGAATTCCCCTACCCTTCTTTAGTTACGGGGGTTCAGGATTATGGGGTTTTACCATATTACTTTTCATCTTTATAAAACTCGATTCTAACAAAACCAATGAATGGTAATTGATTTTCGAAAAAAGTTTAAACAATCAGTCTTATCGTCGAAGGCATAAAACACTTAAAACCCAAGAAATATTTACAGGATGCAGCCTAGAATCGAACTTCAAAAAGAAAAAACCCTGGTAGGGATTCATGTAAAATCAAGTGTTACTGACAATAAAACGAAAATGCTATGGTCACGTTTTGCACCAAGAATTAAAGAGGTCTCACAGCGGGTAAAAGAGGATAAGATATCACTTCAAATATACCCTCAAAACTACTTTAAAAACTTCAGCCCTACTACTACTTTTGAAAAATGGGCTACTGTTGAAGTGATCACAGCTGAAAACATACCTAAAGACATGCAATCCTTGCGATTACAAGAAGGATTGTACGCTGTTTTTGACTACAAAGGGTCTAGTGGAGATGCTACTATATTTCAATACATATTTTCAACATGGCTTCCAAATTCAAAATATGTACTCGATGATAGACCTCATTTTGAAGTTTTAGGTGTCAATTACAAAAACAATGACCCTAATTCAGAAGAAGAAATTTGGATTCCTATCAAAAACAAAGAGAATTCACTTTGATAAAAACTACTAGAGCCAATTTTAAATAAACCCTCTCATTTTTTTAGGGCACATTAAAATTTCTATAAGTAATTTAAATAGCTTTTTTAACAAGTACCTGCACAAAAATTCTAAGTTTACTATACTGTAAATGCAACAATGTTGCATTTACAGTAATTATGTATTAATATTGCAACGTAAATACATCTAAAAAAATATAGGGTTATGACAGTCAAAAACGTGATTATAGTAGGTTCAGGCCCCGCAGGTGTAGGGATAGCTGCATTGCTCAATCAGTCTGATATAGACTATACAATACTAGAGAAAAAAGAAATTGGAAATTCGTTTTCAAAATGGCCTAAAAATATGCACATGATAACACCGTCTTTTCCGAGCAATGCTTTTGGACAGATGGATTTAAACTCTATAATTGAAGCAACATCACCTGCATTTACTTACAAAAAAGAGCATTTGACAGGAAAAGAATATGCGGACTACTTGAGGGGTGTTTCAAATCATTTTGACATTCATGTGGAAACTGAAACAGAAGTTCTAAAAGTAAGTAAACACAAAGAAGGCTATATTGTGGAAACAAACCAAGGTTCTTATTTCTGTAAATACCTAATATGGGCAGCGGGCGAATACCTAAACCCACAAATCAGCTCTATTGAAGGAAACGAAAATTGCATACACAGCAGCCAAATTTCCGACCCAAAGAAACTAGAAAATGACAATTATGTGGTCATTGGAGGTTATGAAAGTGGCGTACAAATTGCTTATGACTTGGTCCAATACAAAAAGAAAGTAATGTTGGTTGACCCAAGTGGAATTCAGGATATCTACACTAGTGACCCCTCTAAAGTACTGTCTCCATACACGTATGAAAAATACCAAAAAATAAAAAAATCATCCTTATTTATTGAAGTATTAGGTGAAGTAAACATTGTGTCGAGAGAGGAAAATGAATACATCCTTCAGTTGAAAGACTCTAGAGTCATAAAGACACCTAACAAACCTATTTGTGCTACAGGTTTTTCTTTAGTTAAAAAACCTATTGAAGAATTTATCCTCTACAGGGAAGATGGAAACCCAATGTTAGATGAAAAAACAGATGAGTTTATAGGACACGATAATATATACCTATCAGGACCTTCTGTTCGCCACGACAACCATATATTCTGTTTTATCTATAAATTTAGACAGCGCTTTGGAGTGATTGTAGAAGACATATTACTGAAAGAAGATTACGAAAAAGAAGACGTTGCAAAACTAGTAGAAAAATGGAAACGCAACGGACTCTACCTGTCCGATTTGAGCTGTTGTGATGAAGAATGTGTTTGTTAAAAAAATAAAATAATGAATAAAAAATATAGCATTTCTATAGAAAATTTACACCTAGTTGCTGGATTTTCTCTGATATTATCAGGAGTATTGGTCTATTTTATAGACGGAATTGAAATGTCACTATCATGGATGATCTTTGGCGCCATGTATATTTCAATGTCTGACATTGGTGAAGAAGATATGACGGTAGAAAAACAAAACCACAGAAGTCATAAAAATAGACGTGCTTTTGGATATCTAGGTGCTGGTTTTAGCTTGGCACTTCTATGTTATTACCTCTACAACCTCCTTCATTAAAATAATTAAAGAAGTGTTCTCTTATTATACAGAGCATATAGGCTGATATATTGCATTAAGCAGCAACATTAAAACGCATACAATTACGCAAAGTAATCAAAACTAAAAAAGGCTACACAATTTGTGTAGCCTTTTAACTTGGTGGGCAATGAGGGATTCGAACCCCCGACCCCCTCGGTGTAAACGAGGTGCTCTGAACCAACTGAGCTAATTGCCCGAAGCGATTGCAAATATAGAACGCTTTTACCAATAAACCATAATAAAAAGGAGTGTTTTTTTTAAAACCTTCAAAAGGTATTTAGAAAAACCCCTAAGTAACTATATTACAGAATTATATAAAAAATAAATAATTCACAATTAAATAATTCCTAATAATGAATCTAAAAAAAAAGATAAAATGTCATAGTATTGGTCTAATTTAGTAACACAGAGTTTGGAAAAATATACATTTACTAAAGGTAACAATCATTCAAAAAATAAAATGACAAAAAAAGAAAGACTTGATTGGATAGACACATCAAAAGGAATTGGTATCATCCTAGTCGTTTATGGACATGTTGGTAGAGGACTCAACGCAGCAGGAATGGACTTTGGTTTATTTGAGCAGATAGACACTGCAATTTATGCATTTCACATGCCTTTATTCTTTGTACTATCTGGCTATTTCTTCGTGAAAAGTGCAAACAGAGGCCTTAAAAGCTACCTAAAATCAAAAACGGCGACTATCTTATACCCTTACCTAGTATGGAGCCTCATACAGATTTTAATTCAATTTTTTGCCTCGAATTACACCAACGGTACAATTACTATCAACCATGTATTTACTTTTTTCATGCCAAGAGGACAATTTTGGTTCTTATTGGCTTTGTTTTTGATATCAAGCATCAATGTATTAATACATAACATCCTTGGAAAAAAAGGATTGCTAATTTCTACATGTATTTCCTTTATATATATAATTATTGGTCCTAAAATAGTAATTTTAGACGACACCCTAAACCACTTATTATTCTTTAATATGGGAATTTGTCTTTATGAAATGCCATCTCTAAAGAAATCACTTGTAAATCGCAAAAAAAGTATTTTTATAAACACACTCCTTTTTACCTCACTAGAGTACCTTTTGTATTGTAACATATGGCAATCAAATTTATTTGGTATTGTGACTGGTATCAGTGGAAGTCT
>JBELHA010000004.1:66437-77694 GCA_042091695.1 Flavicella sp. | reverse complement strand
CTTGTTATTATATTTCATCTTATTTTAATCGATAAAAACCTGCCATTTATCAACTCCAAAAAGCGCAATTATATGTTTTTATATATAATCTCATAAAAAAACACTTAATTATACGCAAAAACATATAAAAGCGACAAAACTGAACAGATTAGATAAAGTAATCGGCTCATGAAGTACAATTTGCAACAAAAAGTTTAGAGAGAATTTAGTTTTGATAGGTATATTATTGAAGAACAACTACTCTCTTAGTAGTTTTTTAAGTCTCGTTTGATAAGATTGTAGGTAGTTCTTCTTTGTCTTTTCGTTTAAATAGGAAGCACCAATTAGTGCTTTTATTTTTTCTTGATGAGATGTGACGCTTTTCATAACCAAATCTATCTGTTTATCCATAATTCCTGCCAACTCACCTAATTTACAAAGCTGCTCTTTCACCTTTCCTACTGTTATATCTGGAGGTAGCAATCCCTCTTCCAAAGCAAAGTCTCTATCTTCAATATGAATTCTACTGTTCAGTAAATCATAAGCTGGGCTTAATTTAAAATCTCCTGCAGGGGTTTCTATCAAAGAAAAGTTTTTTAAATGTGCATCTCCATTAGAAAACAAGTAGTTAAATACAATAACTTTAAATAGTTTAATTGCCTCTATTTGATAGGCAGGTGTGTGTGTTTTCAATAACTTAAATACATCTAAGTAATTTCCTAGATATTTGTAATCTACTCCATGTGTTTGTGGAGTTCTACCAGCCAAAGAAGCAAAATCTTCTTGTGCCAACTTACCACCATCATCTTTTACATCAAACCTTTTTGTGATATAAGCAGGTGCTCGGTTTTGAAAAAAAACAAGTGCATTTTCTGCTGTTTCAATTCCAAATACCTGACGTGCAATCTGCATCGTTAGATGTTCGTTTGCTGGCATTTGGTCTGCTCTTATACCAACATTAGGAATCGGTTTTAGAATATAAGTCCCTTGCTCTCCTTCATCAATCAAGCGAAGTTTATTTTTTTTTAACAATATAGAAAATTTCTCTTGTACTCCTGAGATAGACATACGCTTCGTATTCTCTAAAAACAAGCTATTAGCTACTGAACCACTACTTGGAGAATCATAAGGTAATACAGGACTAACCTTTTTACTATGAAACATCCTTTTCAATGCTAAATTACTATAGGTTTCGTGCCCTTTTTTAAGTGTACCTGGACAATATTTTATAATGGGTAAACTCATTTATTTTCTGTTTTTTTAATCTGAACCGCACCAATAGTATCTTGCTTTGCAACGGTAAGTAATAATCCAAAATAATCGCTAGCATCTATCCGTAACTCAAAACAAATCATTTGTTTGTTATACCCCTCTGGTAACATATTATAAAAGAACGGAAATAGGTATTCGGATTTATATTCCTGCTTTGTTTTAGGTAATGTCAAACTAATTGACGGTTTGTCTGTCGATTCAAACCACTCTTTGTGGTAAGAAAACATAAAACTACCATCATTTAGCTGAACTAAAATTCCTGCTGATTCTTTTTTATATAAAACTTCTGCTAGTCTCATTAATTACCTGTCGTTTTTTTTATTTGAAACGCTAGTTCCATTCCTAAGGCATCTGCCAACTTGGTAATCGTTTGTAAAGTAGGATTTCCTTTTCCACTTTCAAATTGCTTGAGTGTACGTAATCCCACTCCAGAAAGATCCGCTAAGGTTTCTTGAGTTACTTGCAGCATCTCTCTACGCTCTTTGATACTTTTTATTAAATCTGTAAAGTGCATTATATGGCTCTTATTTACACAAAAATAAGAAATATTTCATAAAAAACATCTAAAAGTGTATTTAAATGCACTTTTAGAGGCCTGAAATATATTCTAGACTCTTAAAAACATATATAGTGCGCTTTATAGCACTATTTATTAAATATAAGCAAAGTCAAGACAAAAACTACACCTTAAATACACCTAAAACCACTAAACCCCCTTTATACAACTAATAATAACACTTATTGTGTTGGAAAATAAGTACCCGTTCAATAGTATATTATTAAGATTACACATAAAATTAAATGGCAATACTGTACTTTCAAATCGCAAACAGACACTTCTTAAAACTAGCGATTTGACTTATTTCATACAATATTATCAGCTAAAGTATGTTGACCCCATTTCTAAATGATTGATTGATTTTCATTTGTAAGCTAGAATAGCATATTCTTTAAAAAACAACATAAAAAAAATCTATAGTAATATGAAAAAATATCCTTATTGCTTCTTCTAAAGAACTATTTTTGCACAAAATATAAAACAATGAATTTAATTGTAACCGGTGTAACTGGAATCTTAGGATCTCAAATTTTAATAGAATTATTAAAAAACAATGATATTGAGAAAATACACCTGCTGATTAGAGACAAAAAGCATGTGAATGCCAAAGAGAGATTTGAAAAATTGATAAAGAGTGATGCCTTTAGTAGTTTTGAAAATATTGAGGATAAAGTATTTGTGTATGATCCTGAAGCATTTTTAAAGCCTGAAGACTATCTTATATCAGGTGATAAAAATTATTTTATTCACTCTGCTGGTTTTGTAAACCTCACGACGGATGAAAAACAACGTCAATCTATATTTGATGAAAATCTAGAATTCACCAAAACGTTATTTGGAACTTTTAAGGACTTTATTTCAAAATTCACTTATATCAGTACTGCATTTGCAATAGGAGAAATTGGAGGTACTATTCAAAACGACTATCATACAAACACAGCTTCTACTTATAGAAATGCATATGAGGAATCGAAACACTTGACTGAAAAATTTTTGCTTCAAGAAAAAAATCACAATATTCCCATACAAATTCTAAGACCTAGTGTTTTAGGGGGGAATATATATAGCAATCCTAAATATTACATTTCTAAATACCTAGTGTACTATTTATTAGGTAAATTCTTCTATAAAAACCCACTGGTTGAAAATTCTTCTATCCGTATTTCTGCAAACACAAAAACAGGATTGAATATCATTCCTACGGATTATGTTGCTAAAGTGATATCCAAAGTGTTTTTGATGGATATCGCACAATTGAATATTGTTCACAATACATGTACAAATCTTTCTAAGGGTATTGCAAAAATTATGGAGGCTGTAAATTTTAAAAATTACACCATCATTGACAATGTTAGCAATGATAAAATTAACGCAAAAAATAAAATTGAAAGCTATTATTATGCTACCATTGGAAATCATTTATCCTCGTATTTATTAGCCGAACCCTATGAATTTGACACCGAAGTTTTGGATACAGTAATTCCAATACCAAAATACAATCTTGAAGAATATTTAGGCGAAACAATAAAATATGCCATGCAAAATAATTTTAAAAATGAGCCTTGGTAACTCTTAATTTTAAATATTGGAAGCTTAAATAAAAATCAATAGCATGAAAAATACAAACGTGTATCGCATCATCCTAGCACTGATACTGAGCACACAAATAAGTTGTGTAGCATCGAAAAAAACGGTTTCAAATTCAACTACTAAAAAGAAAGAATCCAAAATTTCCATCACAAAAATTCAAACGGATACACTTTTCAATAGCAAGCAAATTATACATGTTTTAAGTATTCCCTTCGAGTCCCTTGATGGGCAAACACTTAAAATAGCCTTGCATAAAGAAGATTTAGAAAAAACCAGTCAAAGGGCAAAAGAAAACAATGCTATTGCTGCAATTAATGGTGGATTCTTTGATGTTAACAAAGGTGGTAGTGTCACCTACATTGAAAACAATGATACTGTAATTAGTAAAAATAGCCCTTCAAACACAAAATGGGGAAAACCAGAAAGTTTGATCAATGCAGCAATTGTATTTACAAAACAACAGGAATTGAAAATAGAAAGTAGCAAAGGACAAGATTTTTATAGTGGCTCCAATGACGAAGCATTTGTATTGGTAGCGGGTCCCCTTCTACTCCGGAAATCCAAAACACAAAAATTACCAAAACTAAAACTTGTCAACAAACGCCACCCTAGAACTTGTTTGGGAAAAACAAAAGATGCCATTGTCTTTGTTTGCATTGAGGGAAGAAATGAAAACGCAGCTGGAATGAACTTGCATGAGACGCAATATTTTTTAAAAAATATTGGTTGTGTAGATGCTATCAATCTGGACGGTGGAGGCTCTTCTGTATTATGGACCAAAGAGAAAGGAATTGTAAACACAGTAAGTGATAAAAAAGGTGAAAGGTTGGTTGCAAATTCTGTTTTATTGTTGGACAAATAAAGTCCCAACTCTACAAATGACAATATGAACTATAAAATAGCTCTAAAAAAAGTACTTTCTATCATCATAACCTACCAAAAATCTAAAAATATATTTTATGTGGAATCGAATAACTCTTAAACTTATTGTTTTTTGCGGTTAGAAACATCACCTAACTCTATGTAAAACCTCACAATCAATTTGGGAATAAATGACACTCGCCAACTCAGCTATTTTAAATATTCCTCTCATAGGTAAACCAATTCCAAAGGGCAATGTCTTGTGTAAAACACTTTTAACCAAACTCTTAATGGGCTTTTAGAAAGGCTATTTACTATATAAAAAAAGTCATTTTTTTTCGGCTTTTAGTTTTTACAATTTAAAATAGGTTGTACATTGCGTTAAAAAACATACAAATAATTTTTAAATTGGTTTGTGTTAAATCTTTTATACCCTTTTTGACTTTTGACGGCACATACTTCATATTTTGAATTTTTAAAAAACACACCATGCTCTCCATCTGTATCCCAGTTTATAATTTTGACATAAACGTTCTGCTACAAGAACTGTCACGTCAATTGGAGGCTTTGCAAGTGCCTTGTGAAATTATAGTAATTGATGATGGTTCTAAAGATTTTAAGCAGAGCAACAAGATTGCATGTGAAAAAGTCACCTACATTGAATTGCCTGAAAATATCGGCCGGGCAAGAATCAGAAACTTATTTTTACAGTATGTAAAATACGATTATTTACTGTTTCTAGATTGTGATTCTTTGGTAAGTTCACCTCGTTTTTTAAAGAATTATATTGAAATTATAAAACAACAACCAAGTGTAGTCTATGGAGGAAGGATCTACGAACCTTCCCTCCCTAAAAGAGAACAAAGATTGAGTTGGAAATACGGCGTTTTAAGAGAAAGTCAACCGTGTACAGTCAGAAAAGAATTTCCTAACAAATCTTTTATGACCAATAATTTTTTAATTCATAAAAAGATTTTTGAAGCAAACACATTTGACGAACGTATTGTAAAATATGGACATGAAGACACGCTTTTTGGGTTTGCATTAAAAAACCAAAACATTACCATAACCCACATAGAAAACCCTGTTGTCAATGGTGATGTAGAAACGAACAAAGCCTTCCTCAATAAAACAAAGGATAGCATCATCAATCTTATTGAAATTTTGAATTTCACAAAATATAACAAGGAACTGATAGGTGATATTAGTATTTTGAAATTCTATGAAAAAGTAAGGAAATTTGAGAAAATTGTAAATCTTTCATTTGTAATCTCAAAACCATTGGTCGTTTTTCTTCTAAGCAGAGGCTATGTAAATCTCTATTTATTTGACTATTATAAATTGGGAACATTGATTGAAAATTTACATAATACACCCGATTCCAAATAACTTTTTAGAACATTTTTTTTTAAAATAAATACATCTCAAGCCTCCCTTGATCAAAAACTTCACCAAGTTGTCATAAAAAACTGTGATGCATGTCTTATAATTTTAAAGACAAACACCACAGTAACAATAGATTTTAAAAGAAGTTTCTTTTACTGCTTTTGTATTTTACAAAAGTTAAATTTCAGTAGCTATACCTTGATATAATTTTTTGTTTTTTTAAAAGTCCAAGAAAGGCCAAACAAGGGACGTAAAAGTGCAACGCGTTTCAAAATGAATTCATAAATCAAAAAACAGCATAAAAAAGTAAAAAGTGTAATAGCTACAAATTGCAACATAGGATGCATATCCAAAGGCAATAGCAACCAGCTACCCACATACAAAACAAACATATGAATGATATAAATAGGATATACTGCTGTACTTAGATAATGTAAGGCCGCACTTGGTTTGTTGAGATAGCGATAGCCCAATCCAAACACTCCCAATATCCAACAAATTGATTCAATTGCTGTTGTGTACATTGCAGATTGTGGGGCTACACCTATGAAACGAATAGCAAAAAGTAGTAAAGCTAGGCAAACATACCCCCACGTCCATTTGGAAACAGTTTGCCAAAATGAATTTCCGATGTATACAAAGAGATAGCCGAAAAAAAATGCTAAAAAACCGTTGAAAAATCCGTGCCAATTCTGTGCGTACATTTCAAATATTTGTGGTTGTACAAAATACACTTCCAACACAAAAAACAAGGAGATACAAAATGGTCCTACTCCAGTAGTCATAAGTTTTGACAGAAGTCTTTTAAATAGATTGTTATCATTTTTTTGTAAATAGTAAAAAAGCGGAAACAACAACAGAACATATACAATTATATTGCCCAAGAACCACAAATGACCACTGCTAGAAAAATATGTCAAAGGCATGTTATAATGGGATTGAAATACATACATGTGAAGAGGTGTAATGGCTACATATCCAAACACAAAAGGAAGTAAAATTCGCTTTGCTCTGTCCAAGAGTAATTGCTGCCAATTTCTTTTTTTCATGGCAAAGAAAACTCCCATACCCGACACAAAAAACAATAGAGGAATCCGCCACACATTTAGCATTGTCATCGGATACCAGATTCCTTCTAAAGATGTTTCACTTTTTATGAATCCTATAAACAGTGCCCAAGGTTGAAATACAATCGCTATATGATATATTAACAATAATCCTATCGCAATTACACGCAGCCAATCTATATCATATCTTCTTTCAGTAGTTTTCATTCGTTTCATTTAATATTATTGTAATAGTCCTGCCACTATTGGAAGTGCTTTTTGCAATGCGTTCAAATCAAGTGTAAATCCTAGTGGTTGTAATTGTTGCGTCAACATTTCATAAACAGGTTTCATTTGATTGAAATCAGCTAGTGCTATCTCTCTTGGAGTTGCTCCAAAATTATTACGAATGTTTTTGTCTGCATTTGCAGCTATCAACATTTCAACAATTTCAACACGTCCAAAAAACACCGCTGTGTGCAATGCCGTTCCTCCGTCATTGTTTTTTATTGACAAATCGACTTGTGCCTCTATAAGTGCTCTGGCAATTTCAGGTTTGTTGAATGTAGCCGCTGACATTAAAGGTGTCGATCCTGACATGGGTTCTTTTTGATTGAGATCTGTTCCCGCTGCAATATGCTCTTGTACGACTTTTAAATTACCTGTCAATACCGCAGTGTGTATATCTAAATTTGGTGTTACTGCCGATTTCGATGACAAAACTCTGTTGCTTGTCTGTTTATTGTTATTTGCTTCAGCACAAGAACTTGTAATTAAAAGCGTAAAAAATAGCAGTTGTACAGCTGTCATTAGGGTGTTGAATTTTTGAGTTTTCATAATTTGATTTTAAGATTATAATTATTTAAATTTTTTGAATTACAAATATCTTACTAATGGCCATATCTCATTAAACAATGGTGTTGCAGCATGTATCAAGTTTGATGATGGCTTGAAAATTATGACGCATAAGTATCAATTATGATGCAAATGACTGTTTTAAAGCTACTAATTCTTGTGCAAAACGGATCTATCGTTTCAATATAAATTTCTATATTTGATATACTACAAAATACCATGTCTATCAATACATATCCTGAGAAATTTATTGAGCAAGTAGTAGCACTCATTTTAGAGCATCTTTCTGATGCGCAATTTGGTGTTTCAGAATTGGCAGATCTCATGCACATGAGTCGCTCTAACTTGTTGCGTAAGATAAAAAAACAAACAGGCAGAAGTGCCAGTCAGTTTATTCGTGAAGTTCGCCTTAAAAAAAGTCAGGAAATGCTTGATGAAACGGAACTCAGTATTTCTGAAATTTCTTTTCAAGTAGGATTCAGTAGCAATTCCTATTTTATCAAATGCTTTAAAGACTTATATGGGTTTTCACCAGGTGAAAGCAGAAAAGAAACAAAGATTGAAATAACCGATTCAATAACGAGTCAGAAAAGTACTACAAACAAATCTGAAACAAACAATCCCTTGAACTGGAACCGCAAACAACTCCAAAGTATTGCTGCCGTTTTATTAGTTCTAGTTACAGTAATTCTGATTTTTTCTAGACAAGAGGTCTCTCGTAAAAATGAAATAATATCTGCTCAAAAATCCATTGCTGTATTGCCCTTTAAAAATATGAGTTCCGACAGCAATAACCTCTATTTTGTAAACGGTCTGATGGAGTCTACCCTCAATAATTTACAAAAGATTCAAGACCTACGTGTCATCAGCCGAACTTCTGTAGAAAAATACAGAACTACCGACAAGAGTGTCAAGGAAATTGCCGAAGAACTCAATGTTAAGTACCTTGTTGAAGGGAGTGGACAACTTTATGGTAAGCAGGTAGTGTTGCACATTCAGTTGATAGATGCCACTAATGATACACAAGTGTGGTCTAAACAGTACAATCGAAAAATGCTGGATATTTTCTCCCTACAAAATGAGGTGGCTACAAAAATAACGGAAGCAATCAAAGTAACCGTTACGCCAGAAGAACAAAAACAGATTGACAAACAACCGACCGAAAATTTGGTAGCTTATGATTTTTACCTGAAAGGACTTGAGGTGTTTAAAAAAGAAACTGAACAAGGCTTGAAAAGTGCTATCGTATTGTTTGAAAAAGCGTTGGAAGAAGATACTGAATTTGCACTTGCACATGCAAAGATTGCGCTAGCTTACTATTACCTAGACCTCAATAAAATAGAAAAAAAGCATGTAGATCAACTTAACAACAATGCTGACAAAGCATTATTATACGATGCTACTGCAAGTGAAAGTCTTATTGCCAAGGCTCTCTACTATATTAGTGAAGGTGATTTCAAACTGGCGATACCTCATTTGGATAAAGCCCTAGAATACAATCCTAATTCCAATGCTGTAGTACAGCTTCTCGCTGATATGTATGGACGTGTGATTCCGGATACAGGAAAATACTTGCAATATGCTTTGAAAGGGTTACAACTCAGTAGTGAAGCAAATGACTCCATACAGAAGAGTTATATGTATTTGGCCTTGAGCAATGCGTTCATTCAAAATGGATTTACAAAAGAGGCAGAAAAATATCTAAAATTATCGTTAGACAACAATTCTGAAAATTACTATGCTCCTTATTTAAAAGTATTTATACACTATGCAAAGGATCAAAATATAACAAAAGCCACAGCAAATTTGGTGTCTGAATGGAAAAAAGACATGACTCGTATGGACATACTTCAAGAAGTAGGAAAATTTTATTACTTCCAAGAAAAATACGACAGTGCTTTTTATTACTATAAAAAGTTTGTGCAACTGAAAGAAAAAAAGAAACTTTATGTATACCCTCAAGAAAACCTAAAAATAGGTATTGTCTATGAAAAAATGGGGAAAATAGAAGCAGCTCAAGATTTTTACAAAACCTATGCTACCTATTGCGAAAAAGATACATCAATCTACCAATCTATTAGTTTGGCAATGCTTTACCTACAGCAACAAAAACCTAAACTTGCCATGGAGAAATTTCAGCTATTTGCTACTCAAAACAATTACCAATATTGGGTCCTGCTGTTCTTTGAAATAGATCCATTGATGAAACTTCTAAAAGACCAGCCTACTTACGATCTACTCCACGAAAAAATCGAGAAGAAATTTTGGAACAACCACCACCGATTGAAAAAATCCCTGAAGGAAAAACGACTCTTGTAACAAATTAAAACTGAACGAAAAACCCTAACCTTTTGAATGATTAGGGCTTTATTTTATTTGTAATAATTATCCCTTAAAATAAAAAAGATCTTCGACTTTTACCTGAAGTACAGCAGCCATTTTCATACCCAATTCCAAACTAGGTTTGTAGCGGTAACGCTCAATAGAAATAATAGTCTGACGACTCACATTGAGAGATTTTGCAAACTTCTCCTGAGTATACCCTTTTTTTTGCCGCAATTCCTTAAGATTATTTTTTAAAATCATGTCAGAAAGTTCTATAAAGGTAAAATTGATAGGTTGATTTTACAAATGAAACACTCAGCACCAATACGAGAATCGAAAAAACAATAGCTCCGTTTGGAGTATTTGGCGAATTGATCAGGATTCCAATACATACAAACAGGATAATTTCATACAAAATATAGCCCAATTTATATGATTTAGAATGAATCATATCGTCTCTTTCGTCGTTTGTGGTTTTGGCCTTATAAGATACCTCAAGAAGCCCATAGGTAATTGTGAAATAAACGGCAACAAAGAGTATAATTTCTATTGCTTGTTGTATCAAATCACCAAAAACATAGGAAGTAACCTGATTTTTATAAAAAAACGGAAGGTAAACGATTGCAAATAAAACGGAAAATACAATTTCAATAAGAATTGAAATTTCTTTTTTTGATAGTACCATGGTAATATTTATTGTTTTAGAAGAATTCTCAACACCAAAATAGATACTTTGGAAACCGAAAAGGTAAACAAACCAAATAAAGGAGAAAGCAATGCAATTTTTAAACCTCCTGCCACAATAGCTGGAGCTGCTTCTCCACTTGCTTCAAGTATATCGATTGCGGTGATTAGCCCCAAAAAAGCACTCATAAATCCGAGTGATAGCGCTAAAATACCACTTTCATTGATAAGCGGTAGCATTTTGATAGCAATCGCGTTATTTGTTTTTAAATTCACACTGCATTTTAGGGCAAAATAAACGGTTAATAGGAGCATGACCAGAATCAAAGACATAAAAAATGTCCCCCCCTCTACAAAACGATTCAATAAGATGGTTCCAATGAAACCGGTTAGAATTGCTGAAATTTTTAAAATTTTTAATTTCATTTTTTAATTTGAATAGATTGAACAAAAAACTACCAACTATTTTTGTAACATACGTAAAACCAATACGGAAAACTTGGATACAGAATATGTCAACAATCCAAATAATGGAGATAGCAATGCCACTTTCAATCCTCCTGCAATAATATCAGGACCTGCTTCACCTGATGCCTCCAATACATCAAAGGCTCCTATCAATCCCACAAAGGCACTCAAAAACCCAAGTGATAAAGCCAATATTCCACTATCATTAATTCGAGAGAGCATCTTTATAGAT
>JBELHA010000004.1:14283-66337 GCA_042091695.1 Flavicella sp. | reverse complement strand
AAGTGATAAAGCCAATATTCCACTATCATTAATTCGAGAGAGCATCTTTATAGATACCGGTGTGTTGGTTTTCAAAGTAGTAATTCCTTTTACAGTGTGGAAAACAGACACCAACAGCAGTAGTAAAATCAAAGACATAAAAAAAGTTCCACCTTCTGTAAATCATTGGATCAATGTAGGGGTAATAATAGTTTGTAAATGTGTCATAATTTTAATTTTTTTTATAATAATTTAATTTAAAATGTAAAGTTTACTTTACAAAAGCAACAAATAAAGTAAAGCTAGCTTTACTTTATTTTATTTTTTTAATTCACATGGTCACAAAAATTCAAAAAATATAAAAATTGGAAACTTATACATTGAAGAAATAACTAAAAAACACAGGAACTTCGTTGGCTTGTAAGTCTTTTATGATTTTCACAAAACAAAAACACAATTCTATGTACTTCGAGAACAAAATGCAAAAAAATAAAAAATGTTATTCTTTTTGGCTTGTAACTGCTGTGAAGATAGAATTAAATACACCGTTACTAAAACTGAAGAAAAAACAACCTGAGAGTATTAAAGACTGAACATTTTTAGAATCTAAAAACAGGAAACCCTAACTCATGCATTGGAAACGCTGTGTAAAAACAATCTCAAGAAATGAAATACCTCTCCACAAAATAATTTCTGATGTTTTAAGCTTTAGTCAATTGGGCATACATCTCTATGGAAATTTTATTTGTGACATTCTACGTCATTAAAATTCCAGTAAAAGGTGTGGGTCGTTAGATAGCAACAAGAATAAAAAATAGTAGTATACTAAATGAATGATTGAAACGTTTTAAAAATCCAATTTAGATACATTTTGCTTTTATATACAATTAAACGATGAAGGAAACTATAATTAACTGCTATGACACAAAAAACATGAAAAAAAAAATCATTCAATTAGAAAATCCTTGTGATCAAAAATGGAAAAACATGAAACCCAATGCAAATGGAAGTTTCTGTGACCTATGCTCCAAAAATGTCATTGACTTAACGGAGCTCAATCAGATTGAGATTTCTAAACTTATGAAAGGACAAAAACAAAGTATCTGTGCTAGATTGACACACGAGCAATTGAACACCCCACTGATACCTCTTGAAAAAAAAATCGAAATAAACTTTTCAAAATCTAAAGTTGCAGCGGGACTACTATTAGCTTCTTCTTTAACATTGGGTCAATATTCAAATGCAAACATTCATGTTACTAATAATGAATATGTACAGGACTATACACCACAATCGGATTTAAACAAAGAAACTCCTCATTCAAATCAAAAGGAAGCTGGGATAACTAATTTAGTTATTTTTAAAGGTAAAATAATTGCTTCTGATTCAGGAAAAACTGTCAGAAATGCTAAAGTAACTTTTGTCACATCACAAAAAATCATCCACACATATACTTTAAATAATGGATCATTTTCAATGAAAATCCCTGAAAACCTTATTGACAATGACAATGTCATAAGAGTTTCCTATGATGAGATTATAGTAGATGATTTGAATGAAAATTTGTCTCAATACGAAGAAAAAGATTTTATCTTAACCAAGGATGAACTGACAAATCATTATGTAATCACCGCACTGCCAAGAAGAATATATATGGGGTCTATTGTATTTCCTACAAAGAGCGAAAAAACGATGGTTTTAATAAATGGTGCTGAAATAAAATACAATGTCTTATTAAAAATGATCACAAATAATATTGATAGTTTTCATCGTAAAGATAAAGACATCTACTATTTTGACCCAAAATTTGCAATTGCTATCTATGGTCAAAAAGCCAAAAAAGGACTATATATTTTTAACGACAAACAATAAACTGTTTGTATTGGTTAAAATCCTAATCAATTATATAGTTGAAACTATATCTAAAAAGTAATCCTATTTTGTAAATTTCAATAAAAAATGATAAAAGATTGAATCCACCCAATAAAAAAACTACAATTGAAAAATAAAATAATAAAAACAAAAAAGAAAACCCCTTGGCCAACCAAAGCTGCTATGACGCAAATCTACAAAGAGCACCTTTGGGGGGGAAAGGATTACAAATTTTACTCTGGTGAAGGATCCCACAATCCAAGCATCACAAATCCTTATATAGATGCCTTAGAGAATTTTCTAATAAGTTTTGAAACGCCATTGACAGTTTGTGACTTAGGATGTGGAGATTTTAATATCGGATACCAACTCCTCCCCTTTAGCAAAGAATACCATGCCGTCGATATTGTTGAAGATTTAATTGACTTTAACACACAAAAATTTAATCACGAAAAGCTGAGCTTTTACTGTTTGGATATTTCAGAGGCAGTCCTACCCAAAGCTGATTGCGTCATAATTCGACAGGTATTACAACATGTTTCTAACACAGAAGTACAAAAAGTGCTCGATAAACTTTACTCCTATACATATGTGATACTCACAGAACACATACCAGAAGGAGATTTTATACCCAACAAGGATATTATTTCCGGACAAGGAATACGTTTAAAAGTCAAAAGTGGACTCGATATATCAAAGCTTCCCTTTAATTTTCGTTCTATATCTAAAGAACAACTTTTAAGTATACCGCTAGAAAACAAAAAAGGAAAAATTGTGACTACACTATTCAAAACTCGCTAAAACACCTATAAACATAAAAAAAGAAAGCAACCGTCATAAATAACTCAATAAATGTAACATTCGGCTTAAAAGTTGTGAATTTTATATCAATTCAAACCACGATTGTTTTACTAAGTTTGACTTTCAAATATTAAAACGATGAGGAAAACTATCTATTTTACATTTTTTCTATTACTCTCTTTTTCTGTACAGGCACAGAAAAAATTTTACGTTTCCCCTACAAATTTAGGAGACGATATTAACAATGATGGTTTGTCTGAAACAAGTCCTTTCAAAACAATAGACAAAGCACTAGGAAAATTTAACAATACTGACAGTGGAACTATATATTTATTGGAGGGTATTTATCATGAAGAAATTGAAATCAACAACAAAAAGAATATTCAGATCATCGCAAAAACTGGTGACAATGTAGTAATTAACGGTACCATTGACATATCGTCTACATGGACACAACACAATGGTAATGTCTACAAAACCCCTGTATCAGAGGATGTATGGCAGTTGTTTATTGATGATAAAGAAAAAGTGATGGCACGTTGGCCAAATACTACATTTGAAAATGATGCAATTTACGACCATACCAACTGGGCACATTCTAGTGTTTCTAGTAGTTCAAATGGAACTATTTATGACAATACAGACGCATCTATAGGAGATATCAGCACCCTAGACCCAAATATAGACGGAGCACTTATCATTGCAAATGTAGGTTCCTTTAGAACTTATGTAAGAGATGTAACATCTGATATTTACAGTAACAATAAGTTTGATTACGATGTAGTTCCTAACAATGAGTACAAAACAAAACACCACTATTACTTCCTAGAAAAAAAGCTATCCTTTTTAGATACAAGTGATGAATGGTTTTTTGGATTAGAAGGATCACAGCGTTATCTATATGCTTGGTCAACTAATAGTGGAGATGACTTGAACAATGCTACTATCAAAGGAAAAACGCAAACCTATGCATTCCAAATTATCAATTCTGATAACATCACCATACAAGATTGTAAATTTTTTGCCACTACGGTAAGAATTAAAAATGGAGACAATATAAAAATCAAAGACAACGTATTTAGTTACCCAAATTGCTCTAGAAGAATGCTAGGGGAAATTTCATCTCCATTGGTAACGAGTGTTGATCAAGATATTGTTTCTGGTAAATTATCTTCTTACGGAAGTGAAAACTGTACTTTTGAAGGGAATGTTTTTGAATATACGGATGGAGAAGCAATGATTCTTGCAGGTAACAATCATAAGATATTGAACAATTACTTCCACCACATAGACTATTCTTGTGGTTCTATTCAAGGGATTGGACTCTCTATTTTTTCAAAAGGTATGAATATGACTTTTGAAGAAAACATCATGCACACCACGGGTGCCTCTGCTACTCTTAATTTAGGTCATAAAGCTAGCATACGTTTCAATGATATTTCTAATACTGGATATGCTCAAAGTGACGGTTCTATTGTACAAATTACTAAAGAAGCTGTTGTCGAGTCCGAAACCTCTTACAATTGGCTACACGATTCTGAAAAATATGGATTCCGTTTTGACGCTCCAACAAGTGCTCCATGTACAGCCGGTGAACATGGGCTCGCACACCACAATGTAATTTGGAATATGGGAGATGCTATCGCAGACACTGGAGGTATTGGTATGATGGTCAAAGGTGATAACCAAGAAATTTACAACAATACGGTTTTCAACTGTTTGAAAACTGATCTCTTGATCATTAGCGAACAATGCAAACTATCTATTGGAGAAAGCAACCTTAATACATTTACTAGGAATAATTTAGCTGATTTCATTTCTTACAATAGAACAAAACAAGCCACATCATTGACGGATATTCCTGGAACTCTATCCAACAATATCACTTCTTTCAAAGGAGATGCTGATGAACAAACAAAAGGAAAGCTAGAAAATATAATTGCATATGACAAAACCAAAATCATTGAGAATAGAGCTTTGTATGACTTTAGACCAAAAGCTTCGACAACAGGTATCATCGACCAAGGAATAGTTATTGACGCTACACATTATGTGAATGTGAAAGATCGTGACGTAACAAATGGTTGGAAAGGTACTGCTCCTGACATTGGTGCTTATGAAATTGGTGGTGAAAAATGGGTGCCTGGAATTGACTTTACACCAACAACTTACCCATGGGCATGGCCTTCAAACAATAATAATGGAGGAAACCCACCTGTCAATGTGATTACAACAAGTGGTTTTATAAACCATAGTGACTTTGAAAGCATAGTCGCTGGTGACAAGTGGTCTGTGTCAGGAGGAAGTATTATTGGTGAAAGAACGACTAGCAAATTTAAGTCAGGAGTCGCTTCTTATACGCTAAATGCACCGAACAAAAACTGGGATGGTAGTTCAAGTAAGACAAAACAAACCAATGCTAGATTGTTCAGTGATAAAAGTTTTGAATACAACCCTTCTTTTGTGAGTAACAAAATTGAAATTATTGTTTCTTTTTGGATCTTGTCTGATGCCAATCAAGACAATGGTGCCAAAGACAGAATCAAATTGAGATTGAGAGACGGTGTTGTTGACAATAAAAATAGCTTAGTTGACTCTCAAATTATCGTAGGTGATGCTTCAGATGGATTTGAAATGATTAAAGATAATTGGCTAAAAATTGAAAAAACATTCACAGGTATAGATTACCAAACAGCATTCAATACACATATTGAATTATGGCTAGGAAACTTAAGTGGAAATATATATGTAGATGACTTTACAACAGAAATAAAAGAAGTACATACATTGAGTAACTCGGAATATGAGACAGAAGATATAGTTCTATATCCACAGCCAGTTCATGTAAATACGCCATTAAAAATAGGTGGGTCTGCCAAAATAAACACTGTAAGCCTTTTCAATATACAAGGAAAAAAAGTACTTGAAATGAATGGAAACATTCACGAATTACCTACTGATAATTTAATTCCAGGTGTTTATTTGATTCAAATCAGAACAACTGAAAATAGAATTGTAACAAAACAAATTGTTATTTTATAGTTAACAACTATTCCTTATTACAAATACCGGTAACTATTTTAATTCTCGTTATCGGTATTTTTTATTTCAATTAAGTGTTTTTTATTTATAAAGTGATTTTTAAGGTCTGAAATGTACTAGTATTTGTTGAAAATCAGTCATTTTCTACAATTAATAAGTCTTATTTTTCAAATAACTAATAACTAAACATTTACCATGAAAAAAAACCTAAACTTGGTCATATTGACCTTTTTAACGACACTATGTGGACTTTCTGCACAAAAAACAATTTACGTTTCCCCAAACAACATTGGAAACGACATCTCCAATGATGGATTGACAAGCACAAGTCCTTTCAAAACAATTTCAAAAGCTGTATCCGAATTCAACACAACCGAAGGAGGTACAATCTACCTATTAGAAGGAATCTATCACGAAGAGGTTATCATCGATGGAAAGGACAAAATCACCATCGAACCTTTTAACAATGAAAATGTGGTGATGAATGGAAGCATTGACATCACATCATCATGGACCCAACACAGTGGAAATATTTACAAAACACAGCTCACTGAAGATGTATGGCAACTCTTTATAGATGACGAAGAAAAGGTCATGGCTCGCTGGCCAAATACAACCTTTGAAAATGATGCCATCTACGACAATGAAAACTGGGCTCATGGCTATGTGGAAAAAGACAATACTAGCAATGGTGACGGTATCAAAGACAATGCGGATTACAATGGTTATATCCAAGAAAAAAGTCACGCTGCTACCCCCGCTCTAAATACTTTAGGAAGTATTGATGGATCGCTTTTGATTGCAAATATTGGGTCTTTTAGAACCTTTGTGACAGAAGTCACTTCAGAAGTACAAACCGCAAAAACACTGCCAAACGGAAAAGTTTTAAAGTACGATTACTTTACTCACACCCCCGTAAAAAGCAATGACTGGAGAGACAAGGAGCATTTTTATTTTCTAGAGGGAAAACTCGATTTTCTAGATGCTCAAAACGAATGGTTTTACGACAAAACCTCCAAAACTCTATACGCATGGAGTAATGACAATGGAAATGATCTAAACAATGCATCTATTAAAGGAAAAACACATAGCTACGGTTTTGATATTCGCAACGCAGATGAAGTAGAAGTGAAAGACCTGAAATTTTTTGCCTCTACGGTTAGAATTTACAACAGTTCCAATATCAATATCTACAACAATGTTTTCAGCTATCCTAACTGTTCAAAACGTATGTTAGGAGTTAAAACTTCTCCATTGGTAACCAGTGTAGATCAAAAAACAGATGGAGATTTGACCTCTAACGGTACTAGTTTCAATTGTACCTTTGAAAAAAACGTCTTCGAATATACTGATGGTGAAGCCCTTATACTAGGAGGTGACGAACACAAAATTATAAATAACTACTTCCACCATATTGACTACACCTGTGCTGCCATTCAAGGGATAGGATTGTCTATAATGGCTTCTGGAAGCAAAATTGAGTTTGACCACAATATCATGCATACTACGGGAGCCTCAGCTACTATTAATCTAGGTCCAGAAGGAAAAATTCGTTACAACGATATCTCCAATACAGGATTGGGACAAAGTGATGGTTCCGTTATTCAATTGACTAAGAATATTGTGGAAGGGTCAGAAACTTCTTACAACTGGCTACATGACACAGGCAAATATGGATTTCGTTTTGATGCGGTTATAGGAAATGCAGGAGGAGCTGGACAAAAGGGTCTTGCGCACCACAACGTGATTTGGAACCTTGGAGATGCCATTCATGGTACAGGAGGAATCGGTATGATGATCAAAGGGGAATACCAAGAGATTTACAACAATACCTGTTTCGACAATCTAAAGGTTGATATCAATATTTTAGAGGAACAAATTGATCCTACAACGACAACAAATATGTTTACGATTACTAGAAACAATGCTGCTGATCGTATTTCTAACCACAGAACTCAAATCAACACTTTTCCTGGAGTACAGTCTAACAATACCTATGCGAAGCCAACAAGTAGTAAAGAAAATAAAATCGCTCCGCTTTTAGAAAATGTAAATGTAGTTTACGATCCAAGCAAAGTAGTCGAAAATAGAGATTTGTATGACTTTAGACCAAAAGCTACAAGTACACAATTAATCAATAAGGCAAGAAAAATTGAAATTCCTGTTTACAGTTCTTTGAGCTACATCGATATTACTGCAGGATTTATTGGAAACAAACCTGATAGAGGAGCCTATGAATACGGAAAAGACAAATGGATTCCTGGAATTGATTTTACACCTGAGACTTATCCATGGACATGGCCTGTGACAATCGCTACAAGTGGATTTATCAATCACAGTGATATAGAAGATGTAGCAGCTAATACACATTGGTTTGCAACAGGAAACAACATTATAGGTGGTGTTACAACTATTGAAGCACACACAGGTTTGAATTCTTATACAATCAACGCTCCAAATACCAACTGGATCAACGGTTCTAATAAAACCAAACAAATCAAAGCAGTTGTAGAAAGCGATCCTAATTTTGTATACTTACCTCCTTTTACAAGTCCTAAAATTGATGTTGTGGTTTCTTTTTGGATCAAAGTAGACCAAGACCAAGACAATGGAGCTGCAGATAGAATCAAACTGCGTTTGATGAATACTGAAGCTGGACAAGTTACGTCAATAGCTGATAGACAAATAGTGATAGGAGACCCAAGTATTACTGATACTTATATCAGCCAAACAACTGGGTGGAAAAAAATAGAAACAACTTTTATCGGTGTTGATTACAAACAATCCTATACAACACATCTTGAGTTGTGGTTGGGTAATTTAAGTGGTAATGTATACTTAGATGACTTTAATACTACTATTACTAGTAACAACCTAAGCCCAAAATCAAATGACAAAGGACAATCTATAGAAACTGTTTCAGAAACAGCAGTATCTCTTAGGTTATACCCTCAACCTGTTAGAAATAACACACCTTTATATATTGAAAGTTCTGAAACTATTAAAGGGCTTTCCCTCTATTCTATAAAAGGAAATAAAGTGTATGAAACTTCTAGAGACATCAAAGAAATTCCAACTGACAATTTACACACAGGTATCTATATATTAAAAATTATACTATCTGACAACTCGGTTGTTACAAAGCAAATTTCTGTGATTCATTAAGATTTTTGAAGATTAATTACGAAACCAACAATTCCTAATAGTGTTATATACACAACAGGTTTTGTTGGTTTTGTTATATTTATAACCTTTTTAAAATTGTAGATTTGAAAAAAAAGTTAGTTATGAAACATATCCCTTTATTACTACTAGTATTACTTGTTTCCTGTAAAAACAATGTAAACAGAGCTAAA
The DNA here is from genome assembly GCA_042091695.1 of Flavicella sp. Lineage (GTDB taxonomy): Bacteria > Bacteroidota > Bacteroidia > Flavobacteriales > Flavobacteriaceae > Flavicella. Next base: position 57,287 of record JBELHA010000004.1, on the reverse strand, counting down.
TCTCAAGAGTGGCAGTCTGTTTTTGACGGAAAAACATTTGATAATTGGAGTGTCGTTAGTAATGACCTCGAAAAAAGCAACACTTTTTGGACTATCGAAAATAGAGAAGTTCACTGTAAATCCACTGATAAAAACCACCCAGGAAGCTGGTTGGTATTTAAAGAAAATTTAGGGGACTTTGAATTCAAAATTAAATTTAAAAGCAATGATGCTCTAAACGGGAATAGCGGTATACAATTCAGAAGTAAACTGGATTTAGCACAAAATAAAATGCAAGGACCTCAAATAGACATCCACCCACCCAAACCTTTTAGAACAGGTTTACTCTATGATGAGACAGATGGTGTAAAACACTGGTTAGAACCACTAACAACTTCATGGAAATTAGAAAGTTACCCAACACCTGAGAACTGGAAGTACAATACAGGAAAAAACGAATGGAATGAGTTATACCTATCCTGTAAAGGAACTAATATTACAACCAAATTAAATGGTGTTACTCTTGTTGATTTTAATGGAGACCATACATTAAACGATAGCATTCACAAAAGCATGGGGGTTGGTATGCATGGTAAATTAGCCATTCAACTACACAAAAAACATGTTATAGATATCTCTTTTAAGGACATTTACCTAAAAAAAATATAATATGAAATTTAAACTACTACTTCTATTTATTTTATGCAGCTGTTTTTCATATGCTCAAAATAATGTAGCCGTAAAATTTGACCCCTACACTTCAATTTACAAGAAGCGAAAAGTAAAAGACAGAACTCATATTTTGTACATCGGTGGTGGAGATTATCACGATGACTTAAGCAGAGCTGCAGAAATAAGAAAGCATTTGGAGATTGAAAACAATTACTTTGTCACCTATACCGAAGACTATGAAGTATTTGCAAAAGGACTTTCAAAATATGACGTTTTACTGATCAACACAACCATCAACAACCTTTCAAAACAACAATACAAGGGAATCCTAAAAGCTGTCAAAAAGGGAATGCCTGTATTGGGAATACATTCGGCAACTGCATCCTTTAGAAGTACCAAAAATGGAGATTGGTCTGAGTTTTATAAAATGATTGGAGCACGATTTGACCACCATCCTAAGATGCACAAATACCCTATAAAATTGGTTGCAAATAATGGAATTCTCGATACTTCGTTTGCGAATTATGAAATGTTCGAAGAGTTGTACTTTTACACCCATCTAAACCCTGAAAACAAAATACTATTAACTGCCAATTACCAAGGAAAAGAAAGCCCTGTAGCGTGGGTTAAAAATTATGGAAAAGGAAAAGTTTTCTATACTGCATTGGGACATAGTCTTGCTGTATCAAAAGATAAAAACTTCAAAAAATTGTTATTATTTGCTTTGGAGTGGTTGACAGAGAACAAAAACAATGAATCCAAAAAATTTAAGCTATGAGAATAGGTATTGTATGTTTTTGTTTTGCTGTGTTATTTTTTGAACTCCTATTGTTCAAAAAATATCAAAAAGAGTACTATTTTATTCATAAAAATAAATCCTTTCAAAAAACCCTAATTGACAACCATAAATTTTTTACAACGGACACAAGTACGTATCCTTTAAAAAAAGACATCAACTAAAACAAATTGAAAAAATTAACAACTAAGACCGAGATAGAAATATATTCATATTTCTATCTCGGTCTTATAGCTTTAAAAAAATATTAAAGCAATAAGCAGTTTGAAACTACTGCCTAAGATTGTTTCTATATTTACAACACTTAAAATGTCATATACATTTTAATTTTTGTTGTCTTTGAACAGTTTATTTTGATGGATACTGTTAATTTTGAGTGGTAAAGTATATTTTCTAAACAAAACTAGATGCTCAAAACCTACACATTAAAAAAACTAAAAAAAAACACCACTATTCTACTACTGTTGTTTTTAATTACAAAAATTCATTCGCAGACAAAACCAAACATTCTTTATATCATGTCTGACGACCATACCACAACGGCAATTGGTGCCTATGGTGGTAGACTTGCCTCGCTAGACCCAACCCCTACTCTAGACAAAATTGCTGCGGAAGGAATGGTCCTAGAGAATACTTTTTGTAACAATGCTATTTGTTCCCCAAGTCGTGCTACAATTCTTACAGGTCAATACAGTGCAGTAAATGGGGTCACATCGTTAGGTGGTAAGATTGATAAAAAAAGACAGTATTTACCAATAGAGATGCGCAATGCTGGATACCAAACAGGGGTAATTGGAAAATGGCATTTAGGCATACTTCCTCTCGCGTTTGATTATTATAAAGTCATGCATTCTCAAGGACATTATTTCAACCCTATTTTCACTGAAAAAGACAAACCTATCAAAGATTTTGATTTGGGAAAAAAATCAGAAAAAGGATCGGTTCAAATGATGGGGCATTCCTCTGATATGATTGCCAATTCAGGAATTGATTGGTTACAAAAAAGAGACAAACAAAAACCATTTTTCTTAAAACTACACTTTAAAGCACCCCATGGAAATTATGACTATGCTCCGAGGTATGAAGACTACCTTGCAGATGTAACAATTCCTGAGCCTGATAATTTAAGGAACCGAAAAAATAATGGTTCTATTGCCACTAGAGGACATAATGATGAGCTGATTCATAGAATTGGTTCCTCTGTTAGTAGTCGCAATACAGAACGTTACAATTCTCAGGTACACAAAGGCACTGTCTTGGCAGGAAAAAAAACAAGTACATCGCAAAACTACCAACGTTTTTTAAAAAAATACCTGCGTTGCGTAAAAGGGGTCGATGACAATATTGCACGTGTTATTGCTCATTTAAAGAAAGAAGGAATTTATGACAATACCATCATTATTTATACTTCTGACCAAGGATATTATTTAGGCGAACACGATTTTTTTGACAAGCGTTGGGCCTATGAGGAAGGGATGCGTATGCCCTTTATCATTCGTTACCCAAAAACAATCAAGAAAGGAAGCCGTAACAAGGCTACCATCGAAAATGTTGATTTTGCACCTACTTTGATTGATTTTGCAGGAGGAACAATTCCATCTGTAATGCAAGGTAATAGTTTTAAATCCATTGTTGAAACTGGGAAAACACCAAAAAACTGGGACAATGCAGCCTACTACCATTACCCTTTACACATGGCACATCACAAAATCCCTGCACATATAGGAATTCGAACGGAACACTATAAATTATTGATGTTTTACGGTACTTTGGAAAAAAAAGACATCCCTGACACACCGCCAGGTTGGGAATTGTATGACCTAAAAAAAGACCCTACAGAGGACAACAATGTGTATGACAATCCAAGCTATCAAAAAGTAGTTGCGGCATTAAAGGTCAAACTCAAAAAATTAAGAATGGATTACAAAGTAAACGGACCTCAATTCCCATACAATAAGGTCATTGATGCGTATTGGGATTACTCTGAAGAAGACATGGCTAAAGCTGTTGTAATTTCACATGAGTTTTTGAAAAGTGATCTATACACTAAAAAGGAGAAAAACCTCAAAAAGTCTAAAATGAAGAAAAAAAAAGAAAGGAAAAAAGCATAACAATACATGCGTTAACTAAGTTACAACCCAAAAAACCTTTGTAAATAGATCTATTTACAAAGGTTTTTAATTAATGTGGGTACTACTATCATATTCTACTTTGATAGGTAAACAAATCAAAATACCTCCCTTGTTTTGCTATCAATTCAGGATGTGTCCCTTTTTCTACAATATGCCCATCTTCAATAACTAAAATCTGATCTGCTTTCTGTATGGTACTCAAACGATGTGCAATCACGAAGGTTGTTCTATCTTCCATCAATTGTTGCAGACTTTTTTGAATAAAAGCTTCACTTTCGGTATCCAAATTAGAAGTTGCCTCGTCCAATATAATAATTTTTGGTGCAGCCAATAAAGCACGTGCAATTGAGATACGTTGTCGCTGTCCCCCGGATAACTTGACACCTCTTTCTCCAATTACTGTATCCAATCCCAATTCAAAACGATTTGTAAATTCATCTACATATGCTCCTGAAACAGCTGCCATCAAATCGTCTTCTGAAGCCTCTGGTCTTGGAAATAATATATTTTCTCGTATGGTACCTTCGTATAAAAAATCATCTTGTAAAACAACTCCTAAATCTTTTCTAAAACTACTTAAATTTACCGTACTTAAATCAGTTCCATCCAAGGTCACCTTACCTGTTGTTGGATTCAGATAGGTAGCTGCCAATCCTGCAATTGTCGACTTACCAGAGCCTGAAGAACCCACCAATGCTGTTACACTACCCTTAGGAGCATCAAAAGAAACCTCATGCAATACTTCTTTTCCTTCCTCATAGCTAAATGACACCTTGTCAAAAACAATGGCTCCCTCTATATCTTTAAGGAATTCAGTACGTGCTGTTGGATCATCCTCCTCCTCCATCTGCATCAATTCCTGCGTTCGATCCAAACCTGCCATTGCCTCGGTCAACTGGCTACCAATATTACTCATTTGTACAATCGGAGCAATCATAAAACCTAAAAACAAGGTAAAGGAAACAAACTCACCATAAGTCAAGGTTCCCTGCATGATATAATAGCCACCTATACCCATGATACCTGCAGAAGCGAGCCCCAATAAAAAAGTAGAAGCACTTGTAATCAAAGCAGTCGAAGTCAAGCTTTTTTTGATATTTAAAAACAATTTTGTTACTCCAGATTCAAAAACAGCACTCTCTTGAGCTTCTGCATTGAACCCTTTGATCACTCGCACACCGTTGAGGGTTTCTGTCAAACGGCCAGTAACTTCAGCGTTAATTTTCCCTCTTTCTTTAAATATAGGTCTTATATAGGCAAAGGCTTTCATCGCTATCAATGCAAAAATGGATACAGGAACCAATACAAAAAATGTCATCCACGCATTGATTTTAATCAGAATCACCAAAGAGATAATTGAGGTAACAGAACCTCCAATTAACTGTACCAATCCGGTACCTATCAAATTTCGAACACCCGTTACATCTGTCATCACCCGTGAGACCAATGCTCCAGACTTATTATTATCAAAAAAACGAATCGGCAAACGCAGTAATTTTTGCTGTACTTTGGCCCGAAGTTGAGAAATCAAAAATTGTGCTTCCACACTCAACAAACGTGTCAATGCAAAGGAACTAGATGCCTGAATCAGTATAGAAATACATACCAAAGCCAACAAGAAAAACAAACCGTCGTAATCTTTGGAGGGAATCAAATCGTCAATTAAACTCTTACTTGCATAAGGCAAAACCAATCCAGATAAGCTACGTGTAAGAATCAATACGATTCCCAACAATACAATTTTTTTTCGAGGCCAAATAAATTCTTTAAAAGCCCAAGAAAAAGATACATTTTTTTGTGTCATATACAGTACTTGTGATTATTGTTAAGTGTTTAAAAAAACCTCTAATTATTTTTTTAATGAAGAAAATTGCTGCTTAAAACGTTGGAGTCTTGGTTTGGAAACGCCGCGTATATAGCTATTGTAAGGATTTAAAAGTTCAAAATTTTGATGATAGGACTCAGCCTCATAAAAAACTTCAAACGGTACAATCTCTGTGACTACTTTTCCTTTATAGTCGCCCTCATTAAGTTTGTCAAAAGCAGCAGTGGCAATACGTTTTTCTGTATCATTTTTATAAAAAATAACGGAGCGGTACGCAGTACCAAAATCAGGCGCTTGTCCATAAGTTGTTGGATCTTGAGAAGCGTAATACGCATCTATCAATGTGCTAAAAGAAACTATTTTGGGATCGTAATAAACTGCTACTGTTTCTGCATGCCCATTTTTTCCTGAAGCCGTTTGTGCATAAGTGGGATTTTTACTAGTTCCTCCAGCATAGCCGGATACAGCCTCCTCCACTCCATGTATGCTCTCATACACAGCTTCAACACACCAAAAACAACCACTAGCAAAATAGGCTACTTTCAAAGTACCGCTCTTTACTTTTTCCGCATAATCTTGAGCATAAATTTGGTTAAAAGAAGTGAAAAATAAGAATAAAAATAATAAATTTAAGTAAGGTGTTTTATAGGTCATAAAAGTTATAATTGTAACTGAAAATTAAATACTACATTTCATTGGACGAAATTTATTCTAAATCCTAACAAGAACCACTAAAAAAACAAAAACTGTAAGTTATGGGTTTGTTTTCAAATATGATTGCAGAAAATGACTCAAATTTAGAAAGCATTCACAAATATACTCGAAAAATATCTACTGTTATTTAATTGCGAATACAGATGCGATTTGCTACATTTGTTTTTGTAAACAAATGCACTACATGGAACAATTTATAGTATCTGCTCGTAAGTACCGTCCACAGGTATTTGAAGACGTGGTTGGCCAACAGGCCATTACCAATACTTTAGAGAATGCCATAAAAAACAACCATTTAGCACAGGCTTTATTGTTTACAGGACCTCGTGGGGTTGGAAAAACGAGTTGTGCACGTATTCTTGCGAAACAAATCAACACTAGCTCCGAAACATCAGAAGATGAGGATTTTGCTTTCAATGTATTTGAATTAGATGCTGCATCTAACAACTCCGTAGACGACATACGATCCCTGACTGACCAAGTGCGTATTCCTCCTCAAACAGGAAAGTACAAGGTGTATATCATAGATGAGGTACACATGTTATCTCAGGCCGCTTTTAATGCGTTTCTGAAAACCTTAGAAGAACCACCAGCACATGCTATTTTTATTTTAGCAACTACGGAAAAGCATAAAATTATTCCAACCATACTCTCGCGATGTCAAATATTCGATTTCAAAAGAATTGGTGTTTTAGATGCAAAAAATCATCTTAAAAAAATAGCTGACTTTCAAGGAATTACTGCCGAAGACGATGCCTTACATGTCATTGCTCAAAAGGCAGACGGTGCCATGAGAGATGCGCTCTCGATATTTGATAGAGTAATTAGTTTTTCTGGAAAAAATTTGACGAGACAAGCAGTTACTGAAAACCTTAATGTCCTCGATTACGATGTCTTTTTTAAGATTACAGATTTATTGCTCTCTAACAATATACCACAAGTACTCATTTCCTTTAATGACATCCTTAGCAAAGGATTTGAAGGCCATCATTTTATAAACGGATTGGCCACTCATTTTAGAGATTTACTCGTTGCCAAAGACAAGGAAACCGTTGCTTTATTGGAAGTGGGAGATGCTGCCAAAAAGCAATACCTCACACAAGCTACTGCTGCCTCCTTGCCTTTTTTAATGGAAGCCATTGAAAAAGCAAATGACTGCGATCTAAATTACAAAGTGAGTAAAAACAAACGCTTGCTTGTAGAATTGTCCTTAATGCAAATGGCATCTATCACTTTCGAGTCAGAAAAAAAAAAAGTAGCAACTACATAATTCCAGCTTCATTTTTTGCCAAACAACTGGTAAAAGAGTCACTTGAAACTACGAAAAGTACAACCACTAAGCCACCTGAAAATACACAAGCTCAAGTTCAAAAAGTAGTTGAAACCACTGCTCCTGTACCAAAAAAAACACGTAGTACGAGACGAAGAGCTTCAGCATTGTCTTTGAGAAGCTTGACTGAAAAAGTAGAAGCCGTTGCTGAAACTCCTATTGAAGAAATCGATAGAAACACCCTTCCTAAAACCAATTTTACAGAAGCAAAAATGCAGGAAGTATGGGCTAACTTTACAAAGCTACTCATTAAAAGTGGCGATAAAAGTTTGGCTTCTATATTGGCAGCTTCTCAACCTACATTGCAAGAATTTCACATCTATTATACCCTTCCAAACAACTTGATGGGAGATCAATTGGAACGTCTAAAGCCGAAATTATTAAAGTTTATTCGAACAACGCTGAATAATTTCAGTGTCGACTTGACTGTTACAGTTGAAGCTGCTGTTGTAAAGAAATTTGTATACACTCCTCAAGAGAAGTATATGAAGATGCTAGAAAACAATCCTTCTATTGAATTGTTAAAAAAAGCTTTTAAGTTGGATATCTAATAATCAAATGTTTATTTATTTTTTAAAAGTAATCTTCATTTTTAGATATTTTTAATATATTGTAAGTAGAAAACACTTTAAAATTCTACTGTGCATACATTTAAAAAAATTCTGATTGGTGTTGCTTTTTCACCCAATTTAAAGGAAAATATTTACGAGGCAATTCGTTTGTCAAATATGTTTGATGCACAATTAGTTTGTGTACATGTTGGTGAAGAAACCTCCGAAAAGCAAGAAAAAATTTCTGCTATAATTAAGGAAGGTCCCGCGCCTACACAACCGATCAAACTTACCTTTCAAAAAGGAAAGCCAGTATCGGTAATTCTGGATATTTGTGAAAAAGAAGCTATCGATTTATTAGTACTTGGAGCCCTTCAAAAAGAAAATATCTACAATTATTATGTTGGATCTATCGCACGTATATTGACTAGAAAAGCTCCCTGTTCGGTACTATTACTAATCAAGCACTCCATCGAAAGAAACCCGTGCAAACACATAGTTGTCAATGGTTTGCAAGACCCTAAAACAGAAGAAACCATACGCACTTCCTTCTATACGGCACAAAGCTTACAATGTCCAAAAATCACCATTGTAGAAGAAGTGAATCAACAGCAAATAAACACCAAAGTGAGCGATGATGTTACCTTGAGAAAAGCGAGTATTGAAAAAGAGAGAATTTCTAACAGAGAAGATATTCGAGTAAAAGAGATTCTAACACATATCGATACGGACCTTAAAAGAGATATCGAATTGCGTACCCAGAGTATTTTTGGACGAAAGGGGTACTCTATAGGACATTATGCTCGTGTTGTTCGTGCAGACCTTCTCATTATGAACGCTCCCAAAAAGTCAACTATACTTGATAGAATATTCACCCACGATATGGAGTATATTTTGTCTGAATTACCAACTGATGTTTTAATTGTAAAATAATATGACCAAAAAACAAGCTACCTACAAAACATTTGTAAGTGACATTCCTAAAAACATATTTTCTGGTTTTGTCGTATCACTAATTGCACTCCCTTTAGGACTAGGCTTGGCTTTGGCTTCTGAAGCTCCTCCTATAGCAGGAATTATTTCTTGTGTTATTGGAGGAATCACAGTAGCGATCCTCGGAGGTTCGCATGTGACCATAACTGGACCTGGTAATGGATTGGTAGTTGTACTGTTGAGTGCAATAACTACATTGGCTGGTGGTGACATACACCAAGGCTATCTCTACACGCTTGCAGCCATCGTTTTTTCAGGAATACTAATGACCTTATTGGGATTCCTTAGAATGGGAGTTTTGAGCGATTTCTTCCCCTCATCTGCCATACAAGGAATGTTGGCGGCAATCGGGATAGGAATCTTTGCCAAACAGTTTCATGTCATGTTTGGGAATACCGAATTTAAAGGATCTACCGTCGAATTACTATTGGAAATCCCTAATACATTCATCGCTTTTGTTAGCAATGCTACCGACAACACAACTGCTGGAATCATTGGACTTGGGAGTTTGCTAATCATGATATTCTACTCTAAAATGCGTAATAAGTTTTTGCAATTGGTACCTGCTCCCATGTGGATTGTGGTTTCGACAGTGGGACTAGGCTATTATTTTGAGTATTTTTCGACGAAAAGTTTACCGATTGCTAAAGAGCTATTAATTTCTATTCCTAGCGACCTAATCAATAATCTAGAATTTCCCGATTTTGGAATTGTCGGTAATTTTGATTTTATAAACGTGGTTATCGCTATTACTTTGATTTCTAGTATTGAATCCCTTTTAAGTATCAAAGCGGTAGATAAAATTGACACCCAAAAAAGACGTTCTAATGTCAATAGGGATTTAAAAGCATTAGGAATCGCAAGTGCCTTTAGTGCCTTTTTAGGAGGATTGAATGTCGTGACGGTAATTGCTAGAAGTTCTGTAAACGCCAATAATGGTGCAACCAACCGCTCTGCAAACTTTTTTCATGGCTTGTTTATACTGTTGTTTATTCTATTGTTTCAAAGTCAAATACGTATGATTCCTTTGACTGCACTGTCAGCAATTCTTGTGTACACTGGATACAAACTTGCAGACCCCACAAACATTGGTAAAATATTTAAAATTGGAAACGAACAGTTGTTGATATTTTCTACGACTTTGCTAGTGACTATTTTCACCAATTTAATGGTAGGAATTGCTTCAGGTATTTTTGCCACTTTTGTAATACATGTTATCTTGAACAAGAGTGCTAGTATGTTTGTCAGAAACCTTCTCAAGCCGAATGTATTGATGTACAAAGAAAAAGACGAAAAGGAAACCTATTACGTCAGTGTCGTAAACTTTTGTACTTTTTTAAATTTCTCTAAATTAAAATCAAAACTTGATCAAATTCCAGAAGACAAAGATGTCATCGTAGATTTTTCGCGATGTAGTTTTGTAGACCATACAGTGATGGAGAATGTAAGTAATTATATCAATACCTTTACTGCAAAAGGAGGGCATTTTGAAGTCGTAGGTTTGGATTTACATGGAGCACATACCGCACATCCATTTGCTCTTCGAAGAATATCAGTAACAAAAAGATTGGCTTCACGAAATTTAACCAAAAGACAAAAATCGCTCAAAAGTATCGCCAATGATTTTCATTGGTCTTACAAGGCGTTACCGAAAAAGAAGTTTCCCTTCCTACAGGATTTTGAATATTTTAAAACCAAAGAAATCAAAAAGGTCAAAAACGTGCTTAGTGACGATAAATGTACTATTTTTGACGTGTTGTATACTGAAGGTGCGTTTATTGCCAAACAGGTGATTCGCAGTACGATGATGCATATAAAAACAGATAAAAACATTCCAAATTTTACCTTGGATAGAGATGGAATCTTCGAATATTTGTCGCATTTAGTGGTACATGACGATATTCACATCCAAAACCATCCAGATTTTTCGAACCGCTTTTCACTAAGTGGTGAAAAGAAAAAGGAAATTGAAGCGTTTTTCACAGATGAATTGGTACTGTTTTTTGAAAGCAACACCTATTATCATATTGAGGCGACAGCTGACGGATTGTTGATTGTAAACAAAGAGCGTTTGGGATCTGTAAAAGAAATCAAAGCCATGGGATCTTTTGGTAGGCGTCTTCTAGCTGTTGTAGAAACAAATACAACGCTTTAACAGCAATTGTACTCCCTGAGAATGAAAATGATAAAGAGGCCATTTAGGCCAGATGAACTATAGTAAAATTGAACGTATGTTAGGATTGAAATTACCTACTGACCCAAGATGGGTAAATATCGTGGAAAAAAACATCGACGAGATATTGATTGACCACGCACATTGCGAACAGAAAGCAGCCTCGACTGCCATATCTTTGATTGTAAGTTTCCCCGAATACACTGATTTAGTGCAGGAAATGATTTCTTTGGTAAAAGAAGAAATGGGACACTTCAAAATGGTACTAGACAAACTTACTGCTAGAGGGCAAAAACTCGGAAGAGATCGTAAGGATTTGTATGTAATCGAACTCTTAAAATTTTTTCCAAAAGGAGGAAGCCGTACCGATCAATTAGTTCATCGTCTGCTCTACGCTGCCTTGATTGAAGCGCGCAGTTGTGAACGTTTTCGCCTGCTATCACAACATCTTGAAGATAAAAAACTAGCGAAATTTTACAAAGACTTGATGATTTCAGAAGCCGGACACTATACCCTATTTCTTACGTTTGCAAGAAACTATGGTGATCGTGAGACAGTAGACAACAAATGGGAAGCACTGTTGGAATACGAAGCCAAAATTATGGAAAACCTTGGGACTCATGAATCAATTCATGGGTAATTTAAGGTCCTCAATAACAAAAAATGACAAAAGCAGAACTCAAAGACTTTCTAGACACAAAAGTCAAACAGTACAATACCTATGATTTTATAGATTCAGACCCAGTACAAATTCCACATTTATTCCAACAAAAAGAAGACAGAGAAATTGCTGGTTTTCTTGCTGCTACAATTGCTTGGGGAAAACGAGAAATGATCATCAAAAACAGTCATAAAATGATGGGCTTTTTAGGAAATTCTCCCTATGACTTCATTTTGAATCACAAAGATGCACAACTCGATAGTATTGAAAATTTTGTACATCGCACTTTCAATATTGTGGATTTCAAGTATTTTATAAAATCACTCAAAAATATCTATACCAACCACAATGGCTTGGAAGGTGTTTTTACTAAGTACCAATCTAAAGATTCTATACAACCTGCTATTCACGAATTCAAAAAGATTTTCTTTGAACTGGCACATCAACCCAGAACTAGCAAACACGTTTCTGACCCTCAAAAAGGCTCCGCTGCTAAACGCATCAACATGTATTTGCGCTGGATGGTACGACAAGATGATTTTGGAGTAGATCTTGGTTTGTGGAAAAACATTTCCCCTTCCCTGCTCTCCTGTCCTTTGGATGTTCATTCAGGAAATGTAGCTCGTAAATTGGGTTTGCTAAAACGCAAACAAAACGACGGTAAAGCAGTGGCTGAATTGGACAAAGCTTTACGCAAACTAGACCCATTAGATCCTGTAAAATACGACTTTGCCCTTTTTGGATTGGGGGTTTTTGAAGGTTTTTAGAGTCATAAAACCATAAAAACACTTCAATCTTAAAAATAGACAGCTACTTATAAACTAACAAAGCCCAAACACGAATGTTTGGGCTTTGTTGTAAACTATAAACTTTAAATTCGGAGGATTAAGCCGCTTTGTTTTTACGTGCCTCTTTAAAATTCTTGATAAAAGCAACCAATGCGATTACTGTCGAAACAAGCATGATTGTCACTCTTGCGATTGCCATAGTATCACTACGTCCGAAAGCCCCCATCAAAGGTTTGATCAAACCAAATAGAATTACCAAAGTCAACAAAACAGCAATATGAGCGACCACTTTGTTTTGAGTTTTTACTCCCTTGTTTAAAGCGAGTAATACGATTCCTACAAAAAAGGGAATTAAGGCTGTTACTGAGGGAGTATCTGATGAAAAATATCCCCAAAGTGAGAATCCTATCAATGCAATTGCATTGTATAAACTTGCAGTATGTGCTTTCATTGTATATTAATTTAAATAAATATTAGTTAATTATTATTATCCCAAAAATACGGAAAACAAAAAGAAACCATGACATTATTTTTTAAAATTCAATGTTTATAGTGAAAATATCCCTTTCAAAAAATACACAAATTGTTGAGTACTATTTTGAGAAATTAAACGTTTTAGATTGCCAATTGGTACCTAATAATATAGTAATCTCATCGTGATGCCCATGTAGTAATTCAAAGAAACGCATCCACTCTGTTTTCATGGCTGGATTTCCTGCATGCAGTATTTTTTCATCTGCTGCTAAAGCATCCCAAGAAGGGAAAAAAGATACTAATTCCACGGAAAGTCCAGAACCTGTCAAATGACTTGTTTGAAAAATCAGTGTCGCATTGCCACGTTCAATGGCTAACTTTGTATAAGCTTTATCAGCTATTGCTGTAAATTCTTTCATATCAGCATACCTTACATCAAACAATGCTGAAATCACAATCATTTTTTTGGAGGGGTCAAACGCTTCGCTACTATAAAAATATTCTTCAGGATTGATCATGATACGTGTTTCGTCTGTATGCCCCTCAATATACAAAGACATATAACGTTTCCAATCTTCTTTTATAGAAGCGTTTTCTTCCTCAGACAGCTCCATAGCCGCAATGTTTTTTTTCATTACAGCTTGTGGTTTGTCCATATACAATGACTCCTGATTAGGATATACGTCTACAACCATCATAGAGTAATCTCCCCCTCTAGCATGTTTAAAGAGCCAGGTATGTAATAAGGTTCGTTCCTCTCCTGCAGCTAAATCGGTAAACTTTTTATGTAATTGTAAAAATTCTTGTGTGTCAGCCATTGGGACTGCCAAATAGGTAATTGAGTGTACGTTTTGTCCAAAAGAGCTTGTAATAAATAGGATTAACAAGGCAAGTACTGCTAAATGTTTTTTCATAAGAGTTTCTTTTAATTATTGAAAACATCTTAATTTATTAAAACAACTAGCGAATACATAAATAATTTGATAAACTGCAGTTTGATGTGAGTAAAACGTAGATTAATGACGATAAAAAAACATCAATCAATCATCGTTAATGCAAACAATTTATCTTGAATGTATTCTTTTACCTCACTTTCAAGAATGTGCAAAGGTACTGGACCATTTTTCAAAAGGATGTGGTGGAATTCTTTTAGAGAAAAATGAGTTTCCAGAGCTTCTTCTGTTTTAGTACGTAAGGCATTGATTTTCCAATAACCGATCAGCGCACGACTTGCTTTTCCTGGATTAACTATTATATCTTCTACCATGTACATCGCTTCAGATTTTGAAACTAAGGTATTATCTTTCAAAAAATCAATCGCTTCTTGGGCAGTCCATTGTTTGAAATGAATTCCAGAATCCAAGGTAAGAGCTATGGTGTGTAACAATCGATTGTGTAATCTTCCTAAGTTTTCGCTAGAAGTATCGGAATATAAACCTATTTCCCAACTCAATTGTTCTGCATACAACTCCCAACCTGCATTGAATACAGGAAATAAATTCATGCTGCGAAATGTTGGTTGGTTTTTCATTGCATGCGGTTGCTCAATTGCAATTGAATTGTATGAAAACGCTCCCTGTGACACAAAGTTTTTTAAACCGTACTTGATGGTGGCTGTTGTGTTTTTAAGATTTGCTTTGCTTGAAAGGTTTGAAACAAAAGGAAATTGTGATTTTTTTTGATTGCCAACACCATAGGAAGCAAAGGGTCCCGAGAGATTGGCTGTACTACTTTTGTCTGTTGTCTGTTTTAAAATAAAGGCTTGTGACAGACGCTTGCGAATAAATGCCATCTCATTGTGGTAAGCATCCAAAACCAATTGCGAAATATTGTCATTTGAATTGAAATAGAAAGGCTCTTTTTCATTTGCTAATTCTAGTGATTTTAATATCGTATGTATGGAATCTGCATGAATGTCAGCTGCTATTAATGTAGCCAATTCATCTTTTAAAATTGTTACTTCTGTCAACCCATCCTCGTAGATCTTTTCAGGTGCTAACTCCGTTGTTGTTTGAAATTCTAAACAATACTTAAAATAGGCATCACCATTAGGGTGCTTCCAAGCTCCTGTTTCAGTAGTTGCAATCTTTTTGAGGTACACATAATAAGCAATCAATTTTTTGTAAGCTGGAAAAACCTCTTTTTCCAATGTATTTTTAACCTGATCTTTGTACATCGTTCTTTCCAACCGTACAAATTCAGGCAAAGCATTGATATGTTTCGAAAAATTAGTGTACAATACATGTGCAGTAGTTGGCTTTACTTGTTTGTAAGTAAAATTCAAGGAATCCAAAGTTGTTTTTTGTTCTCCAATACTATTTCTCAAACTCACTAAAATAGCGTCAATAATGGAAAGAGAAGGCACAACACCGACACTTTCTGTCTTTCTTAAATGTCCCAGTAATTGACTTGCTTGTCGGTCAAATTTTGACAAGCGCAGAATATAATTCTCAATATCGTTGCGATTTTCGAGTTTGTGACATTGCAACATATAATTCTGAAAATCAAGGTGCAATCCTTTGTTTGGATGCAAAGGATAGTCATAAAATAAAAAATCTTCTCCCTCGCTTAGCTGTCTGAAATAAAAAGACAACAATTCAGTATTTAATTTATCTGACTCTGTTTGCCTTCCCAAGTCATAAGAAGCAAGTATTTCACTATTTTTCCTTGTCTTTTCTAAAAACACTATTTTTTTCTGAACGGATAGATCATCGAGATTTCCATTGGAATATTCGGCTATATAGGGTAGTCCGGACAAACTCAATGCTTGTGGGCGCTCCCATAATTTTTCATACACAACACGCTCGTAAAAATGACGGATGTCAAAGGGTTTGAAAAGCAATAATTTTACCAGAAATACTCCTAAAATAACCAATGCAGCTATCAAGAGATTTAAAAACCAAAAATAAAAACTATATTTCTTTGCCATACTTACAAATCTAAAAAAATACGTCAAACAATTGCTACTATCAAAAGAATATTACAGTAATTCGAGTGCTTTTTTCAACATGTTTTCACTGTAGCGGTTTAATTTCCAATGACCAGGACTCCAACCTTTCAAAAAACGATGAAAATCACTCCAAGCAATTGGATAGAGCATCCGCCAATTTTGTTCTAGAGAATCGCAATCTATTTCTGGATGCGATAGTTCAAGCGCAGTCCTCAAGGTCTTGAAGTATATTTCCAATAAATCAGATTCATAAAACTCACAATCGGACTCATGCAAACAACTCCCTATAAAATAAGCTACATCTTTCATACCGCAGCCTGCGCCTACATATTGAAAATCTACTGCCGCAACTGCCTTAGAATTATGAGAAAAACAAAAATTTGCCAGTTTAGCATCTCCATGTACAAAGGTTTGATAGGGGCTTTTTTTAAGTAGTAAATCTAATTTTGGCGCCGCTTCAATCAAAGCAACATCGCGTAAAGCTGCGAATTCATCAGGTCTTGTTTCCAAGTGCCAATAGGTACCGGTTTCCCACAATAAACCTGACTTTTTATTCATATAAGTTGCATGAAAATGAGCCAACCATTGCAAACAGGAACTTATATTTTCAAAACTTGCCTCTGTGATACGCCCTGAATACCCCACAGCATCTAGATCTTCTAATACCATCAATACTTCATCTCCATGGCGTGCTATAGTATAACATTTTGGCATTTTGCAATCCTCTGAAGCAAATTGCGACCATTCAAGATACCAGGCTGCTTCAACTTCATATGATTTGAGTTTTCGCTGGTGCGAGAAATCGGTATTCCATCCCCTAGGGTGTTGCTGCTCATTGGGCAGGCATATATATTTCACAATCACGGATTTCAAGGAACTTCCCTCCAAGGATAAACGAACGATACGTCCATAACCACTCCATAAATTTTGAAGGGTTTCTAATTCCTTATACGAGGATGCACCCGTGTGCTTGAGGATGTTTTTTTCAAAATCTTTTAACATAGCCTTTAGATTGTATTACAAATATATTCATTCCCTTCTGAAAGTATGTGCTATATGCGATGATTATGACTGTAAGAATACGTATTTTTAGGCATTCTACAAAGAACCTATATCACCTATGAAAGGAGCTCTAAAATGCATCGAAACCATACGCCTACCACAACTAGAAACTCCCATACGGCTTCAGGATATGGCAGCGGGATTGTTTGCTAAAAAACCGACTAAAAGTGGTGTTAAAAAAGCTGTAAAGAAAGGTTTGGTTGTTATCAATGAAAAAAAAGCGCACTTGGGAGACTTCCTATACGGAGGTGAATACATCCATTTGTACCAAGACAGTGAAACCGCCAATAAACCTAGCATTGATCTCCCCTTAGAAATACTCTTTGAAGACACATACCTCGCGGTTGTATACAAACCCGCAGGAATCACAGTCAGTGGTAACAAAAAATGGACCCTTGAAAATGCACTCAGCACAAAACTCAAAAGAAGTGATGCTATAGACGCCCTTGACTTTCCTGAACCGATTCATAGACTGGACCATCCAACTAGTGGATTGCTTCTTATTGGGAAAACCACAACGGCGGTAATCGCATTGAACAACTATTTTAAAGAAAAAACTATTGAAAAAACATACTATGCTGTGACTATCAAAAAAATGATGGCAGCTGGAGTTGTGCAACTGCCTATCGATGGCAAAGCATCGCTAAGTGATTTTAGTGTCATTGAAACGGTACCCTCTCCCGTGTTTGAAGCTCTTAATTTGGTGAAAATAAATCCAAAAACAGGAAGGAAACACCAAATACGCAAACATCTAGCATCGTTAGGAAATCCAATTCTTGGGGACAAAGAGTACTTTTTAGAAGGTTTTGACCATAAAGGTAAAGGACTCTACTTACATGCTTACTCCTTGCGATTTACCCATCCATTTACGAAAGAGGATTGTCATATCAAATCAGAACTCCCAAAAAAATTCAAACGCTTGTTTCCAAAAGCATGTGCTGCTGTTTAAATAAAATACTATTTTTACAATTTAGAAAACCTAAAGCATTCGAAATACCTACTTATGAAAAAAATTAAAATGCCAACTGCGCATACTTTATTATTGCTAATAGCTGCAGCAGTAGCCTTATTAACATGGCTTGTACCCGCAGGTAAATATGACAGTCTTCAATACGATAAAACGGCGAAGGTATTTGTACAAAAAAACCAAAAGGAAACTATTACGCATCCTGCAACACAAGAAACATTGGAAAAACTTCAGGTGAAAATTCCATTGGAGAAATTTACAGGAGGGGCCATATGGAAACCTATAAACATTCCGAATACTTATGCTACAGTTACTGCAGCACCACAGGGACTGATCGCCTATATAAAATCTCCCATCAAGGGAATCATTGAAGGGGCTGATATAATTTTTCTAGTACTTATCATTGGAGGACTCATCGGTATTATGAATATCACAGGTGCTTTTGAAGCAGGTATAGCAGCTTTGGCAGCTCAATTAAAAGGAAGAGAATACCTGCTTATTATTACAGTTACCATAGCCATCGCAATTGGTGGTACTACCTTCGGTTTGGCAGAAGAAACCATTGCTTTTTACCCTATATTAATACCCGTGTTTTTAGCGGCACGTTACGACGCCATTGTGGCCTTGGCTTCCATTTATATTGGTTCTTCTATTGGGACCATGTGTTCTACTGTAAACCCTTTTAGTACCATTATAGCCTCAGATGCAGCGGGTATCAATTGGACTACTGGACTAGAAGAACGTATTCTATTTTTATTGATTTCAACGACGGTGTGCATCTTGTACATTCTATGGTATGCCAAACGTGTAAAAAAAGACCCTAAAAACTCTATTATTTACGCTCAGAAAGAAGAAATCGAAGCCGTATTTGGTAACACTACCGAAACAGAACACAAACTAACATTTAGACTGCGCTTGATACTTATTTTATTTGTGCTCTGTTTTGTTGTAATGATTTATGGGGTTGCCAAATTAGAGTGGTGGTTTTTAGAAATGACAGCCGTCTTTTTAGTGGGAGCTGTATTGATAGGTATCATAGGACGTATCAAAGAAGTAACCTTTGTTGATACTTTTATTAAGGGTGCGAGCGAACTATTAGGTGTTGCGTTAATTATAGGAATTGCTAGAGGTATATCCGTATTGATGAACGATGGTATGATCAGTGATACTTTGCTTTACTATGCCGGTGAATTCACTGGAGGCATGCCTAAAGTGATTTTTGCCAATGTACTTGTTGCCGTTTATGGGGGGCTATCTTTTTTCATCCCTTCCTCATCGGGAATGGCAGTATTGACGATGCCTATCATTGCTCCTTTGGCAGATACTGTTGCCATGGGGAGAGAAATAGTCGTCAATTGTTATGTTTATGGTATGGGATTGTTTGCCTTTATAAACCCAACAGGACTGATACTTGCCTCTCTGGCAATTGTTAAGATTGGATACGACAAATGGTTGAAATTTGTATTGCCATTGGTCGGAATTCTTACCTTGATGGTGATCGCTATGATCAGTGCATCTCTATATTTTTAAAATGAAAAAATATTCACACGAAATACACTATCTTCTAATAGATAACTGTAGTTTTACACACAACTTTTAAGCCTTAAGATACAAATGAGCATACACAATGAATTGATCGAAAGAAGTGGCAATACTTGTGAATTGTGTGGTAATTTATTAGAATTGACACCCTTTCAAATAGAACCCGTAAATACAGGAGGTATTGACGAGCATATTTTGGCTTGTACTACCTGTACCGAACAAATCAAACATCCAAGTAAGACAGATCCCAACCATTGGAGATGTTTGAACGATAGTATGTGGAGCGAATTTGATTCCGTCAAAGTAATTGCTTGGCGTATGTTAAATCGTCTGAAAAAAGAAGGTTGGCCTCAGGATTTGTTAGACATGATGTACTTGGAAGTGGATGTATTGCAATGGGCTGCAGCCACAGGAGAAGGTTTGAGTGATGACGAAAAAATCATTCACAAGGATTGTAATGGCGCTTTACTAAATGCTGGGGATACCATTACTTTGACCAAAGACTTGGACGTTAAGGGAGGTGGTAATTTTACTGCAAAAAGAGGAACTGCTGTTAGAAATATTAGTTTGACACATGACAACTCTGAACATATAGAGGGAAGAATCAATGGGGTTCATATTGTGATTTTGACCAAATTTGTCAAAAAATCCTTTCCAAAAGAATAATACTGAAAACACAAAATCGCTGTTGTCAAAACTAAAAAAACCTCTACAAAGTTTAGCCATGTAGAGGTTTTTTTATGTTGTGCTATTTGAAACACTAAAACTCAGTATTCAAATCCCAAGCTTCTAAATAGTCTTTGATATGTTTGATAAAGAGACCTCCTAAAGCACCATTGATAACTCTGTGATCATAGGAATGCGATAAGAACATCTTTTGACGAATCCCTATCAAATCTCCTTCAGGTGTTTCAATCACAGCAGGAACCTTTCTAATGGCTCCTAAGGCTAAAATTGCAGCTTCTGGTTGGTTTATAATAGGAGTTCCAAACAAACTACCAAATCCTCCAATATTCGTTACGGTATAAGTTCCTCCTTTAATATCGTCAGGTTTCAACTGATTGTTCTTTGCACGCAATCCTAGGTCATTTACTACTTTTGCCATACCGATCATACTCAATTGATCTGCATTTTTAATAACTGGCACAATCAAATTACCATCGCCAAGAGCAGCAGCCATTCCAAGATTGATTGCCTTTTTAACAACCACTTTTTTATCTCCGTCAAAAGATAAATTTACCAGTGGGTATTTTTTTATGGCATCTGCAACAGCCATCATAAAGATGGGAGTAAATGTCAATTTTTCTCCTTCACGTGCTGCAAAAGCATTTTTTACTTTGTTTCTCCAATTTACCAAATTGGTAACATCTACCTCAATAAATGACTGAACATGCGCTGATTTCTGAACTGAATGTATCATATGATCTGAAATCATCTTCCCCATCCTGCTCAACTCTATCAATTCATCTTCACCATTTACAGAGATTGGAGAAATCGAAGCTTTGACTGTAGGTGCTGCTGCAACAACTGCAGGCTTTGCTATGGTTTTCTCAGTTGTAGTTCCCCTTGTTTTAAGGTATTCTAGTAAATCAGACTTAGTCAACCGACCTTCCAATCCTGAACCAGGAATTTGTTCCAACTCCTCTTTAGATATGTTTTCTTTTGCAGCAATATTCTTTACCAAAGGGGAATAAAACCTGTTGGTATTTGCAAATTCATTTACCGTATTTGTACTTATATTCTCTATAGCTTCTGATACTTGCTTTTCTACTTCAATTGCAGCAGCAGGAACTTCCTCCTCTTCTGATGAAACATCTTGAGTTTTGGTATTTGATTGGTCCACATCTGATTGAAGGTCTCCCTCAGTTTCTATGATTGCCATTGTATCACCTACGCGAACTACGGCATCTACCTCGTGTAAAATTTCTACCAAAACACCTGAAACATCACAGGGAACGTCTGAATCAACTTTATCTGTAGCTATTTCTACAACAGAATCGTCTGCTTCGATAGTATCTCCTATCTCTTTCAACCAAGAGGTTATGGTTGCTTCTGCAACGCTTTCTCCCATTTGTGGAAGTTTCAGTTCGTATCGAGCCATTTTGTTTTATTTTTGTTATAAAATGCGAAATTACTAAAAAAAGAGGTGAAAATATATATATATCCGTTCGGATATACAAAACACTAAGGTACAACTACATACAATGAAATAACTACCTAAGCATACTTTTTTGTTTGAATATACGAATTGCAACAGTAATAAATAAAAATTATTTAAGCTTTTCAGCTTCTATTTCTTTTAAAACAGCTTCCGCCTTTGCGTACAAACGATCTCCTTCCATTCTATTGGTTTTAGAAACAACAAAAACCTCATGCGTCAGTTTTTCGTATTCCTCTTGCAACTTTTCTAACTTTGATTTTTTTTTGAACAAACCGAACATATCAATTATATTTTTAGGTTAACTATACCACAATCCATTTCAACTACTTGACCACTCATCGATGCTGCAGCATCAGACAACAAAAAGGAAGCCAATCCAGCAACCTCTTCAGGCTGTAAATACTTTTTCAATGGATGTCTATCTGCATTTATTTCTCTCATTTTATCGTTTCTCAAAATACGAGAAGCCAATTCTGTATCGGTTAAAGTAGGAGCAATAACGTTTACTCTAATAGTGGGTGCTAAATCTGCAGCTAAAGATTTTGCAAAACCTTCCAATGCTCCTTTTGCAGTTGCTACACTGGTGTGAAATGGCATACCCATTTTTACAGCTACAGTGCTGAAAAGAACTATGCTTGACTTCTTAGAATCTTTGTCTATAAAAGGTAAATAAAACTGAATCGCTCGGATAGCACCCAGCACATTTATCTGGAAATCCTCAGTAAAGTCAGCTTCAGTCATCCTTTTAAAAGGTTTTAGACGAATACTTCCTGGGCAATATACCAATCCATCTATGTGTGAAAGCTCAGGCAAATCACCAGACACAACATCACAGCTGTATTGAGTCAAATTTGGATGATCTATTGCTACAGGTGTACGGCTGATATTGACAACCTTATTTTCTGCTAACTCTTTCTCTACGATAGCCCTACCTATCCCTTTACTACCTCCTATAACGACGATTGTTCTCATATTTTTTTAGTACTTTTAAATTGAATGCTGTAAAATTAGTTAAATTTTGTTTAACTAATGGTATTTATAATTAAACATTTTGTAGATTTGTAAAAAATAAACGCATGGACGATACATTAAAAATAGATGAAAACACATTCATATCAAAATTTATGGATGACGTACTTATGACAGGTGAAAAACCTGTATCTGTATACAAGTTCACAAAAGAGTTGGATACAGACGAGTCTGAATTTCACAAATACTTTGGATCTTTTGAACATTTGGAAAAAAGAATTTTTGAATTGTTTTTTGAAAATTCTTTAGCATTGCTTCACAAAAATGAAGAGTATGCTAATTACGACAACAAAAACAAGTTGCTGAGTTTGTATTTTACAATATTTGAGATGATGACAGCCAACAGGTCATATGTCATGCAGGCTCTAGATATGCGAAAAAACAATCTAAAATCCATCGCAGTACTCAAAGATTTAAGGACAGCCTTTTCAAAACATATTGAAACTTTAGATATTGAAAAAATAGATATTAAAAGTGATGCCATCAACAATTTACAAGACAGAGGTCAAGTTGAGTTATTTTGGTTGCAATTTTTAATGTTGTTAAAGTTTTGGATGGAAGATACTTCCAAATCATTTGAAAAGACAGACATTTTTATTGAAAAAAGTGTCAATGCTGGTTTTGACCTTATAGATATCAAACCACTGAAAAATATTTTTGATTTAGGGAAATTTTTATTCAAAGAAAAAATGAAATAAGCATTTATGAAGACGATAGACAGAATACCAACATCCAAAATACAAAGAGCAAGCAAGCTAATTCAAACCGGAGCTAAAGTCGGTGTAAACTATGTAAAGTTTTACGGTGACAAACTTATCAACTCTGAAGAAGAAGCAAAAGCACGTTTGAACGAATCGAATGCAACAGATATCTACGATGGATTAAAAACCATGAAAGGTAGTGCCCTTAAAGTGGCGCAAATGCTCAGTATGGAAAAGAACATTTTGCCTAGAGCTTATGTTGAGAAATTTTCACTAGCTCAATTTTCTGTTCCTCCATTGTCTGCCCCTTTGGTTGTAAAGTCTTTTAAAAATTATTTTGGGAAGCACCCAAATGAACTTTTTGATAAGTTTGATCTTAATTCAGTAAACGCTGCGTCTATAGGACAAGTACACAAAGCAGAAAAAGATGGCGTTAAATTAGCCGTTAAGATTCAATATCCTGGAGTTGCAGACAGTATCTCTTCTGATTTGGCTTTGGTTAAGCCTGTAGCTATTAAAATGTTTAATATTCGCGGTAAAGATTCAGACAAATACTTTCAGGAAGTAGAAGATAAACTGACGGAAGAAACAAATTACAAATTGGAATTGGCCCAAAGCGAAGAAATTTCTTCCGCTTGTGCACACATTCCAAATTTGCGTTTCCCTAACTACTATGAGGATTTTTCATCTGATAGAATTTTGAGTATGAGTTGGATGGACGGTATACATCTTTCCGAATATACTGAAAAACCACTTGATCAAGAAACCGCTAATTCATTAGGACAAGCATTGTGGGATTTTTACATGTTCCAGATGCACAACCTCAAAAAAGTACATGCGGATCCTCATCCTGGAAACTTTTTAGTGGCTCCAGATGGAAAACTAATTGTCATTGATTTTGGATGTATGAAAAGTATTCCTGATTCCTTTTACGTGCCCTACTTCGAATTGGCAAAAAAAGAAAATATTGAAAATCCAGCATATTTTGAGAAAAAGCTTTACGAACTTGAGATACTTAGAGAAGATGATTCTCCAGAAGAATTAAAATTCTTTAAAGGTTTGTTTCACGAAATGCTGAGTTTGTTTACACTGCCTTTCCAATCAGAAATTTTCGATTTTTCTGACGATGTCTTTTTTGAGAAAATTGCAGATTTAGGTGCTAAATATGCTAAAAGTACAGAACTAAAAGAAATGAATGGTAATAGGGGTTCAAAGCATTTTATCTACATAAATCGTACTTTCTTTGGATTGTACAATTTAATGCATGATTTAAAAGCTAAAAACGTCAGAATAAATACCATTG
The DNA here is from genome assembly GCA_042091695.1 of Flavicella sp. Taxonomy (GTDB): domain Bacteria; phylum Bacteroidota; class Bacteroidia; order Flavobacteriales; family Flavobacteriaceae; genus Flavicella. The sequence goes on along the minus strand of JBELHA010000004.1, from coordinate 32,484 downwards.
CATAGATGAAAGTATTTGACAAAAACACCATTGAAAACTTACATCACATACAGAAAATAAACCTTATCAATTCCGCTACGGGTTATAAATCTGCAAACCTTGTGGGTACCAAATCCAAAGACGGTTCTACTAATTTAGCTATTTTTAGTTCTGTTACCCATTTTGGTTCAAGTCCTGCTGTATTTGGTTTTGTTTTGAGACCGACAACGGTTGCAAGAAACACATACGACAATATTAAGGAAACTGGTGTATTTACTTTGAATCCTGTTTTTGAAGATGGTATTGAGGATGCACACCATACTTCGGCGAAATACCCAAAGGAGGTTTCTGAGTTCGACCATACTTCATTTAAGGAACTGTATAAAGATGATTTCCACGCCCCTTTTGTGGCTGATGCACCTTTGCATATAGCCATGAAATACCTTGAGGAATATGAAATTAAATGCAACGGTACTCTTTTAGTATTGGCAGAGATACAAAAACTCTATGTCCGTGAAGATTTATTAGAAGATGATTTGTTTATCAATCTCAGTAAAGGTAAAATTGCCGCTATCAACGGTTTGGATGCTTATGCTGTGGCAACGACAAACAAACGTTTGACTTACCAAAGGCCTAGGAAATAGCATAAAAAAAAGGATGTCGCAACAACAACATCCTTTTTTTATACCCAATTTTTTGGTTTTTCTAATACGGAAACTAAATAAGCTTCCTCGCTACCTTCTTCAGGATGGTGGTTGTAGTGCCACTGAACCGCAGGTGGCAAGCTCATCAGTATACTTTCAATACGTCCATTTGTTTTCAAACCAAATAGGGTCCCTTTGTCATGAACCAAATTGAACTCCACATAACGACCTCTTCTTACTTCTTGCCAATCTCTTTGAACTGGTGTAAAAGACAATTCCTTTCTTTTTTCTAAAATCGGCAGGTAGCTATTTAAGAAAGAATTTCCTATCTCAGTCACAAAATCAAAGCGATCTTGTAAGCTAAACTCAGCATCCTCTTTTAAATAATCGAAGAAAAGTCCACCAACTCCCCTAGCCTCATTTCGATGTGCATTCCAAAAATAATTATCACAACGTTCTTTATAGCGTGGATAAAATTCTGGATGGTGTTTGTCACAAGCTTCTTTACAAATTGTGTGAAAATGAATTGCATCTTCATCAAATAGATAATAGGGCGTTAAATCTTGTCCACCACCAAACCACTGCGTTACAATATTCCCTTGATCGTCATACATTTCAAAATACCTCCAATTGGCATGAACGGTAGGTACCATTGGGTTTTTAGGGTGCAATACTAACGACAAACCACAGGCAAAAAACTGCCCCTCTTTGACTCCAAAATTATCACGCAAGGCTTGAGGCAACTCCCCTTCAACGGCAGAAATATTAACACCTCCTTTTTCAAAGACATTTCCATTGGAGATCACACGCGTACGACCTCCTCCTCCTTCTGGTCGTTTCCATTTATCTTCAACAAATTTTGCAGCACCGTCAACAGCTTCTAGTGCAGCAGTGATGGTATTCTGTAAATTTTCTATATACTCGTAAAACGCTTCTTTCATCTCTTTGAAGTTGGCCTAAAATTTTATGAATTAGTTGTTGTATTCTTTTACTGCATCAATAAAAGCTTTGGCATTGTCCAATCCTATATTAGGAAGGATTCCGTGTCCTAAATTCACAATATATTTATCTTTTCCAAACGCATCAATCATCTCAGTAACCATTTTTTTGATGGTTGCAGGTGGAGAAAAAAGACGTGTTGGGTCAAAATTACCTTGTAAAGTAATATCGTTACCCGCAAATTTACGTGCCATTTGAGGACTGATAGTCCAATCTACACCTAATGCACTTGCATTAGACTTGGCCATATCTTCCAAAGCAAACCAACATCCTTTTCCAAAAGCAATTACTGGAGCGTCGTCTTTCAATGCCTCTATAATTTGGTGGATGTATTGCCAAGAAAACTCTTGATAATCTACTGGAGATAACATACCTCCCCATGAATCAAATACCTGTACGGCGTTGACACCTGCTTCCACTTTTTTCTTTAAGTATGCTATGGTTGTATCTGTAATTTTTTGCAATAATGCATGTGCTGCCAACGGCTGTGTAAAACAAAACTCTTTGGCTTTATCAAAATTCTTAGACCCCTGTCCTTGAATACAATAACACAATATAGTCCAAGGAGAACCAGCAAAACCAATCAATGGAATTTCATCGTCTAACATTTGTTTTGTCAACTTGATAGCATCCATAACATATCCTAGCGTTTCATCAATGTCGGGAACAATTGCTTTTTCAACTCCCTCCATCGTACGAATTGGATTGGGCAACCAAGGTCCAATACCATTTTTCATTTCCACTTCAATATTCATTGCTTGGGGAATAACCAAGATATCTGAAAATAAAATCGCGGCATCCATACCATACCTACGAATTGGCTGTACAGTAATTTCTGCTGCCAATTCAGGTGTCTGACATCTCGTAAAAAAATCATATTTGGCTTTTATTTCCTGAAATTCAGGAAGGTACCTCCCTGCTTGACGCATCATCCAAACCGGAGGTCTTTCAACCACCTCTCCTTTCAATGCTCTTAGGTATAAATCGTTTTTTATCATTTGCTTAGTTGTATATACTGTCTTGTAAATTTACTAATTTCAAACAGTAGTATGTTATTCGTTTTTTTGTACTACTATTTTTTTGAAACTGCTTCCATTGCTTTGTCAACGGCATTTTCGAACTTTTTCAAATCGGATGTACTTATTACAGAACATAAAAACCACGATTCGAATTGTGAAGGAGGTAAAAACACCCCATTTTTTATCATTGCCCAGAAAAAAGTGGCGAATTTTTCAGTGTCACAGGTTTGTGCATCTTTAAAATCTTTGATGACTTCTTTAGAAAAGAAAGGGTTCATCATAGAACCAAATCTATTGACAGTCAATGCTACTTGATGTTTTTCAGCTGCTTCCAATAAAATAGCTTCAATTTTAGCTGCTATTTCTTCAAAATACACATAGGGATTTTGACGTTTCAATTCTGTTAATGTTGAAATACCGGCTGCCATAGCAATAGGATTTCCTGAAAGTGTTCCTGCTTGGTACATCCCTCCTAATGGAGCAACATTGTTCATGATTTCATTCGAAGCACCATAAGCTCCCACGGGGAAACCACCTCCAATTACTTTTCCTAAACATGTGATATCTGCCTGTATCCCAATAAGTTCCTGAGCTCCACCAAAATGAGAACGAAAACCGGTCATCACTTCGTCACAAATCAATAAAATTCCTTTTTCTTGAGTCAATTTTCGCAACCCTTTGATAAAAGCGTCACTGGGTTGTACCACCCCCATATTTCCTGTTACAGGCTCCAATATAACTGCAGCGATGTCTTCATGTGCATCGATGTGCTTTTGTACAGAGTCCAGATTATTGTATTCCGCAATCAAGGTGTTTTGAACTGCAGCGTCTGGAACTCCCTGAGAACCAGGCAAACTTAAAGTTGCCAAACCAGACCCAGCAGCTACCAACATTGCATCCATGTGCCCATGGTAACAGCCTGAAAACTTAACAATTTTATTTTTTCCTGTATGAGCTCTCGCCAATCGTATAGCACTCAATACCGCCTCAGTTCCAGAATTTACAAAACGTACTTTGTCCATTCCCGGAAAAGCATCACAAACAATTTTGGCTAATTTAATTTCAGCATTCGTAGAAGCACCAAAGGAATACCCTTTTTTAAGAGCTTTCCCGATTGCTTTTTCTACTTTTTTATTGCGGTGTCCCAAGATCATAGGACCATAAGAGAGTACCATATCAATATATGAATTCCCATCGACATCTTTAATCTTACTCCCTTTAGCCTTGTCTATAAATAAAGGATTTCCTCCTACAGAAGCAAAGGCTCTTACTGGAGAATTCACAGCTCCAACTAAATTTTCTAAACCTCTTTGGTATAGTTTTTCTGATTGTTTGAATTTCATGCTTACATCTTTAGTACCTTTTTAAGGTATTTATATGAGTTTTACTCAGTATGTTTATTTGTTCTTTAATAGCTTTGCGACTTCTTTCGCAAAATAGGTAATGATGATATCTGCTCCTGCTCGCTTCATGGATAGTAGAGATTCCATCATCACACGCTCTCCGTCTATCCACCCCTTTTCAGCTGCTGCCTTGACCATAGCGTATTCTCCACTCACATTGTAACAGGCAATTGGTCTGTCATAGGTATTCTTTAAATCTCTGATGATATCTAAATACGACAATGCAGGTTTTACCATTAGTATATCTGCACCTTCTTCATCGTCAAAAGCGGCTTCTCTTAATCCTTCATCTCTATTCGCAGGATCCATTTGATAGGTACGGCGGTCTCCAAAAGTTGGCGCTGAATCAGCAGCATCTCTAAAAGGACCATAAAAAGCAGAGGCATATTTTACAGAATAGCCCATGATTGGTAAATTATAATAACCTGTAGTGTCCAATGCCTCTCTAATAGCGGCAATAGTACCGTCCATCATCCCCGAAGGTGCAACCATATCAACTCCTGCCTTGGCATGAGAAATGACCTGTTTTGCAAGGTTTACAAGTGTTGCGTCGTTATCGACATCGTTGTCGCAAAGTACCCCACAATGTCCATGATCGGTATATTCACAAAAACAAACATCTGTAATTACGTACAAAGAAGGATAGTTTTTTTTGATATAACGAATCGCTTGCTGCATGATACCGTCATCATTCCAAGTTTCAGTCCCTACACCGTCTTTTTTTGCTGGAATTCCAAACAAAAGTACTGCAGGTATATCCAAACTTACTACTTCATCCAACTCTTTGTGAATGCGATCCAATGAGAATCTTTTGATACCTGGCATGGAAACTATTTCTTTTTCTATATTCGTTCCTTCTTCAACGAATAATGGATAAATCAAATCGTCGACAGTCAATTGGTTTTCTCTTACCAGTCTTCTAATTCCTTCTCTTTTTCTTAGTCTACGCGTTCTATGCATAATTTTTAATTTAAGAACATTGATATTATTCTGTTGGTAACACTTCATGCAACAGCGCAAATACCGATGCCACTGTTGGTGTTTCTGCTACATATACATTTTCAAATTCCATAATAGCTGCTACGGCAGTTGTATTGCCGATGCAAAAAGCTATCGTGTTCAAACTGTTTTCTGAAGCTACATAGCTTTTGACAGCAGAGGGACTAAAAAATAGTACCGCATCGAAAGTAGCATTTAGTTTTTCTCCCACTAGTTTTGTGGTATATACTTCTATTTCACATACCTCAATTTCGTGGTCACGCAGTAAGTCTGGCAATTCATCTCTCCTTAAATCCCCACAAAAGAAAGTTATTAGATCTGATTTCGTTACGGTCTGAATCAACGCTTTTGCCAAATCTGCTGCATTCAAACACACAATATTTACTTCAACATTATGTGCCTTTAACAGCTGAGCTGTTTTTTCTCCAACACAGAATACTTGTTTGAAAACCGTAGTCTTATATATTGGATGCTCAAAAATAGCTTTTACCGCATTTTGACTTGTAAAAACAGCAAAATCAACAAGACGTTCTACTTGGAAATTGTCATTTGCAGTAACATTGATAAAAGCTTTCTCCAAATAATCATAAGCAAAAAGCGGTGTTTTTTCTGCTTCAGGCAACAACTTTGTACTTAAGATTTTATAGGAGTGTTTCATTTCTATCCTTTCATTTCTGTTTTAATAGTCTGCATCAGCTTTTTACCTCCGTTACTCAAGACCTCTAAAGCACACTCTTTTCCAAAGTCAGCATGATTTGAGAGTGATGTCGATTTTTCAATTTCTATTTTTTCGCTTCCATCCAAAGCACTTAAGATTCCTTTGAAGTAGATCGTTTCATCTTTAATAACAGCATTTCCTCCAATAGGAGCCGTACAACCTCCTTCTAAGGTTTTCATAAACTGCCTTTCTATTCCCACTGCTATTTCCGTCTCTCGATGGTTCATTTTTTCACAGGATGCTAAAATATTAGACTTATCCTCCAATGCTGTAACCATAATAGCTCCTTGTGCTGGTGCAGGAATCATCCAATCCAAAATAATATGATCTTTCGGAAGTAAGTTGATACGTTGCAAACCTGCCAAAGCAAAGACAGCTGCATTCCATGGGTTATCTTGTAATTTTTGTAGACGTGTATTCACATTTCCTCTGAGGTCAGTAACGCTATGGTCTGGATATCTGTGTAGCCACTGTGCCTTACGCCTCAGACTTCCCGTTGCAATAAGTCCCTCAGAAGTATTTAAAAAATTAAGATCTCCTTTGTAGATCAAAACATCATGTATAGCAGCACGTTCTAAGACAGCTGCTTGCACAATAGTTTTTGGCAAATCAGTAGGTACATCTTTTAAGGAATGGACTGCAATGTCAATTTTCCCTTGTAACATGGCGTGGTCTAGAGTTTTTGTAAACAATCCCATACCTCCAATTTTGTGGAGTGGTGTGTCTAAAATTTCATCTCCAGTAGAGGATATTTCAACTATACGTGTTGAATACCCTAGTGCTTCTAATTTGTTTTGTACTAGATGCGCTTGCCACAATGCCAATTCACTATTACGAGTACCAATTCTGATAGGTGTGTTCATAGGGTTGTAAAGTTTGACAAGCTCCGATGGGGGCAACCCGTCTTTCGTGTTATGCTTATTTGTCGTTCTCTTTAAATTCAAACATTTTAGTTATCACATCAATACTTTGATTTACTGAAGTATCTTGAGATTTAAGATGTTTGACAAACTGAGTTGTTATCTTTTGTATCATACGTGAAGTGACAACTTCTGCATGTACCGTATTAAAATCTTTAATTTTTTTACGTTGAAAATTGATTTCATCAGCTTGGATGATCTGCAGTGATTCTTTTAGAGAATTTACTGCCGGAGTAAATTTACGATGGTCCAACCACTCCATAAATTCTGCGTTATAAGTAGTAATGATGGCTTCAGCTTTAGGAATTTCCTTTTGACGTTCCGAAATTGTATCATTGGTTATTTTGGAAAGCTCATCGATGTTTACAGAAGACACATTTTCAAGAGCAACAACACTTGGGTCGACATTTTTAGGCATGGACAAATCCAAAATGATGAGTTTTTTTGAAACAGCAATGTGGTTTTTTGTAATGGTAGGGATTTCTGCACCTGTAGAAACAATAACAATATCTGAATTGTTAATTTCTTCTGATAAATTTTCGAGAAAACCTTGGCGTATCCCTGGGTGTTCTGCAACAAAGTCTTCAGCCTTAGAAGCTGTTCTATTGATCAGAGTTACATGTTTAGCATTTGTGTATTCTAATAAGTTTTTACAGGTATTCTTCCCTATATCTCCCAAGCCATACACTAAAATGTTTCTAGTTTCAAAATCAGGAAGTGTGTTCATCAAGTACTGTATAGCTGCATAAGAAACAGAAGTGGTTCCAGAACTCAATTTAGTTGTGTTTTTGACCTTTTTACTCGCTTGTAAAACTGAATTCATCAAGCGCTCCAGATATGCGTTGACCGTTTGATGTTCTTTGGCTAGTTTAAACGCTTTTTTTAATTGACCTACTATTTCGTAGTCACCAAGAATTTGACTGTCTAAGCCCGTAGCTATTTTGAATAGATGATTGATCGCTTCATTGTTTTTGTAAACATTTGAAACATTGACAAAGTTTTCTACAGAACCATTTGAATACTTACACAACAATGAAATCAATTCATAAGGATGGTTTGCAAAACCAGTAATTTCAGTTCTGTTACAAGTAGATAAAACGAACAAACCATCAATGCCTTTCTCCTTAGCTTCTTTGAGAAGCAAAACTTGATTTTCATTTGAAATACTAAAATCGCTTCGTGTTTTCACATCCGCTTTCTTGTAACTCAATCCAACATTGTATAATTTAGCTCCTCTTGTTTCGTTAATCATGTAGCTCACGTTTCAAATTTTTGTTTTTAATGAGCGCTTCAATCAAACGCCGCAAAAAATTAGTCAAAAATAACTAGTTTCTAAAAACAACGACAAAAGTACTACCTTACTTTAGATAAAAACATCGCCAAAAGGACTTAAAATATCGCTATCCGATTCAATGGTGTAATTTAGACTTGTTCTAAACAACATTATATAGCTAAAAACCAGCCAAGTAAGTTCTGTGCATCAGTAAAACAGGCATATTTAAAAAAATCATAAAATTAAAATTATACAATCAAAAAGGATTGTAATCATTGAAGAATAGTTTATTTTTGTAAACGGATATTAGTTTTAATAAATATGAATTTTGACACGTCACATTTTAAAAACATCGACAAAAGTTCAGTCGAAATTTTTGCTGATAAAAACACTTTTACACTCCTAAACATACAAAATGAAATAGACGAAACTGTCTATAAAAAGCATGTATTAAATGACAATTATATTCAATTGTATTTTAGTTTGGATGAAAAGGTTAAAATTGCATTCAACATGCCACATTGTGCAATCAATGTGTCTCCGGAAGACTCCGGACTCATTTATTTTAAAGAAGATCAAACAGATTTACTATTCACGCTACCTCCAAATGGAAATGCATTGGTACTGTTGATTTCCGTTCCTTATTTTCACTCATTATTTGCACATGAAGGAGATTACTCTTTTAATTTCAACACTTTTAAAGGTGGTAAACCCGTCATCGAAGAAAAAGCAATCAGCCCTTCTATAAAGAATATTTTACATCAAATAGTTTTTAAAAACCTTCAAGGTTCACTTAGAGATTTATATACTAAAGGTAAGATTTATGAATTACTGAGCTTGTATTTTACGATTGCCGAATCTTCAGATTCAGACCACTGTCCTTTTATTGCTAGTGAAGAAACTATTTCTCAAATAAAACAAGCCAAAGACATCATTATAGAAAACATGGCCAATCCTCCTAGCTTAGAAGATTTATCGAAAGCAGTAGGCTTGAATCTCAAAAAACTAAAAATAGGGTTTAAAGAGTTTTATGGTGCTCCTGTTTTTTCTTTTTTACTCAACTACAAATTAGACTATTCAAAAAAACTGCTAGAAGAAAATAAGCTGAATGTATCTGAAATTGGAATCCTTGTAGGTTATAGTACTTCGAGCCATTTTATCGCTGCATTCAAAAAGAAATTCGGAATAACTCCCAAACAATTTACAAAACAAGAAAACTAATAATGAAAGGTGTACTACTCGTAAACTTAGGTTCTCCGGACAGTCCAGAACCCAAAGATGTTAAAAGGTATTTAGGTGAATTTTTAATGGATGAAAGGGTGATAGACGTGCCCTACCTCTTAAGAGCGCTACTCGTAAAAGGTATTATTTTAAACACTCGCCCAAAAAAATCTGCAGAAGCGTATCAGAAAATATGGTGGGATGAAGGGTCTCCTTTGGTCATACTCTCAGAGAGATTTCACAAAAAAGTAAAGGATAAAACATCCATTCCTGTTGCACTTGGTATGCGTTATGGTTCCATGAGCATTAAAAAAGGCTATGAAGAACTGATTGCTCAAGGGGTAACTGAGGTTTTCTTAGTACCATTGTATCCACATTATGCAATGTCTTCTTACGAAACTGTCGTAGAAAAAGCCTTTGACGTTCAGAAAAAGCATTTTCCAAACATACATACTGATGTATTGCCTGCGTTCTATAACAAGCCAGATTATATCAAAGTAATGGCTGCTAATATCAAAAACCATTTAGAAGGTTTTGAATACGATCATGTACTATTTTCTTACCATGGAATTCCAGAACGACACATCAGGAAATCTGACACCACAAAATCACACTGTAAATTGGATGGGTCATGCTGTGACACCCCATCAAAAGCACACGAGACTTGTTACAGACATCAATGTTTTGAAACCACCAAAGAGATCGCAAAAGAACTACAATTAAAAGCGGGAACTTACAGCAACTCATTCCAATCTAGACTCGGTAGAGACCCCTGGTTAAAACCATATACTGATTTTGAATTTGAAAGACTACCACAAGAAGAAAACAAAAAGAATTTAGCAGTTATTACCCCTGCTTTTGTCTCTGATTGCTTGGAAACTTTAGAAGAAATAGCCATGGAAGGAGAAGAACAATTCGTTGAAGGAGGTGGAGAAAACTACAAACATATCCCTTGTATGAATGACAACGATGACTGGGTAGCAGTGATGTGTGATTGGATTGAAAAATGGAATTCGTAACTCTTTTTTCAATTAAAAAAAAAGTATACATTTACAAAAAACTAAAAAAATACAAAAACACTTATGAAAACAGTTTTAACAATTACAACGCTTATCATCTCAGTATCAATAGCTTCTTGTGGATCAAAAAGATTTGGTAACGATTGTGGCTACACAAGTATAACTCCTGAAAAACAAATTGAAAAAACCGTAAAAATAGTTGAGAATAAGGATGCTACGGAATTGAAAACAATTTCTTAACACTTAGGTAACTTACACATTTCATTCTCTGTTTAGTTTTGCAAACGTAAAATTAAATGAGAATGAAATTATTTTGTAGTATTGTAGTACTGATTAGTTTTTGTGTGTTGACAAAAGATTCAGTTCAAAACAAAGAGACCAAGAGTATTGAAGTAACCAAGTCGTTGAAAATTATAAACATTCACGATACAGTTGGACCCGTTATCAGATTGGTATAATAGCACATCATTTTCATTAGTTGATAAGGTTGCTAATATTTAAGTCGGCATTAGAGATAAACTTATCCTCACTGACTTGACAAACTACAATCAGACTAGCATCACTTTTTTGATTTCCTGACTACCGAGAGCATCATTCATCATATCCTTAATTTTTTCCTTTCCATAACTCAATTCCTCTCTAAGTACAGATGAACTAAGTTTTACAAACAACGTACTTCCTTTAAGTTCTACTTTCTCTGTATATGTAGCGACACCATTCCCCATCATAGAACCCCAACTTTCTTCTATATTGATTTTTTTCATTCCTTTTTCTAAGTTGTTCTCTTTGATCACACTTCCCATCAAATCCTTTAATGAAAAATATTCATTTTGTCTTTTTGCCATTTGTGTTTTTTAACGTTTGGTTATTTTGATACTTGCTATAGTTGGATTACAACTGGAACATTTGATATGATTTATTACTATTTTTGACGACTGCTTCGGTTCTTTCTGCATGAGTATCTGTAATGAAAATTTGACCAAATTGCTCATCGTTCACAAGAGCTATCAATTGTGAAACTCTCTTTTCATCCAACTTGTCAAAAATATCATCTAATAAAAGTAAGGGTGTCACCTTAGATTGTTGCTTTATAAAGTCAAATTGCGCTAACTTTAAAGCTATTAGATAGGATTTTTGTTGCCCCTGAGATCCAAATTTTTTAATAGGAAAACTGTCTATTTGAAATGATAAATCGTCTTTATGTATGCCAGCACTTGTGTATTGCAAGACCCTATCTTTTTCTAAACTCTCTTTAGACAACTCAGAAAATGACGCGTTTTCTAACTGAGATTTATAGACTAAATCCACAGACTCTTTGCCTTCTGTAATTGTTTTATAACGTTCATTAAATATAGGTATAAAAACCTTGACAAAAGCCTTTCTTCGTTTATATATTTCTGTACCATAATGCGACAATTGGTCGTCATACACTGCTAGATTGGTCGCGTCAAAAGTTCGATTTGCTGCAAAATACTTTAACAAAGCATTTCTTTGAACTATTATTTTATTGTAGGCAATCAATGTTTTAAGGTAAGATTGGTCTTGCTGTGAAATCACACTGTCTATGAATTTTCTTCGTGTATCACTACCTTCAACAATCAAATCTCTATCTGCTGGAGAAACAATCACCAGAGGAAACTTACCGATATGTTCAGAAAACTTTTCATATGCTTTACCGTTTCTCTTGACTATTTTTTTTTGTCCTTTTTTTAAACTACACAGTATCACCTCTTCCCTAGTATCAATTTTATATGCGCCTTCCAACATAAAAAAACCTTCTCCATGCCTAATATTCTGTACAGCGACGGAATTAAAGTAGCTTTTCGCAAAAGAAAGGTAATAAATGGCATCTAAGACATTCGTCTTCCCAACACCATTATCACCGACAAAGCAATTTATTTTATGCTCAAAATCAAACACTTGCTGTGTGATATTTTTATAATTAACGAGGGAAAGCTTTTGTAAAAACATGTTGGAAATAGCTATAAATAAGGAAGTGCAAATTATTAAAATTTTGACAAAGACAGGCTTTTTATATCCAATTAAAAAAACTATTTTTGCTTGCGACATTCAAAACTTTATAGGAATCATTTCGCATTCCAAAGGTTTATTTTAACATTAAACGCATTTAAAAAAATGGCAACATACAAGAAAAAAGGGCAAAAGAAAATCAAAACTGCTCCCGTAGACCAATTAGAAGAAGAAAGTACAACTGCTGAAGTATTCAAGAATTTAGAAGAAAATGCCTCGAAATCTGAAAAATGGTTGGAAAAAAATCAAAAACCTTTATTTATTGGTTTTCTTGTAATTGTTCTTTCTATACTAGGCTACCTAGCTTACAATAACTATATCGTAGAACCTAACGAACGTGAAGCTGCCAATGAATTGGCTTTTCCTCGTGATAATTTTGAAAAAGCTGTAAATGCATCTGTTGCTATTGATTCTATGTATACGATCGCATTGGAAGGAACAAATGGAAAATACGGTTTTGTGGATATTGCTGATAAATTCAGTGGAACCAATGCTGGAAACTTGGCAAATTATTACGCAGGTATTTCTTACTTGAAAATAAAACAATACGACAAAGCAATTGCGCATTTAGAGAACTTCTCTTCAAATGATGCTATGTTAGCTCCAACTGCATTGGGTGCTATTGGAGATGCTTTTGCAGATTTAGAGCAAGCAGATGAAGCATTGGCGTATTACGAAAAAGCTGCCAAAGCTAAAACAAACAATGCAACAACTCCATTGTATTTGTTCAAAGCTGCAAATACTGCATTAGATTTGGGTGAAAAGGACAAAGCTGTTTCTTATTTTACTGAAATTAAGGAAAAATACAATAGTTCAAGTGTTGCAAAGAATATAGAAATGCATATCAATAAAGCAAAGTATAGCAATTAAGATATGGCTACAACTAATTTATCTGCATACGATAAGTCAAAAGTCCCAAACGCGAAAAATTTTCGGTTTGGGATTCTTGTTTCTGAATGGAATGAAACTATTACGAATGGTCTCTACGAGGGCGCTGTACAAGCGTTGACGGAAAACGGTGCTTTGCCTAAAAATATCGTAAAATGGGATGTGCCTGGTAGTTTTGAGTTGATTTATGCTTCCAAAAAAATGGCAGCTTCAGAACAATTCGACGCTGTGATAGCCGTGGGATCTGTTATCAAAGGAGAAACAAAACACTTTGACTTTGTTTGTGACGGTGTTACACAGGGGCTAAAAGACTTAAACATTCAATTTGACACTCCTGTTATCTTCTGTGTCTTGACAGATGATACTATGGAACAATCTATTGCCCGATCTGGAGGGAAATATGGAAACAAAGGAATAGAATGTGGAATTGCAGCGATCAAAATGGCAGCCATCAAAAATCTCACTTAGTAAAACCAATAAACTACTGGTCTCTTACTATTCTTATTAGTAGGTACATCTTAAACACAAAACAATTATACCTTGGGATTTTTATCTCAGGTGTTTTTTGTTTAATTTTGATAGTATCACAATTTTACCACGATTATGTTTGGAACTCCTTTTAAACAAAGAGCACATTATGTTTTTAATTACAAGCCTCGCTATTATGACGAAAGGAAAGAGCGTTTGCAAAAACTAGAGGCTAAATACAACAATGATACCGCAGAAAGAGAGCAGGACTTCGAAGTATCTTTGACCAAAAACAATCTAAAAAACAGTTGGGTCAAATCAAAAAACACTGCTTCAGATGGAAAAACCAACAAGCGTTTGGCTATCATCATCGCTATTCTTGTAGGTATTTGTGCCTATATTTTTGAATTACACACACTTATTTAATGACAGATATTATTCAATTACTTCCAGACCATGTAGCCAATCAAATCGCTGCTGGTGAGGTGGTTCAAAGACCTGCCTCGGTTGTGAAAGAATTATTGGAAAACGCTATTGACGCTGGCGCTACCAATATCAAACTACTTATCAAAGATGCCGGAAAATCACTCATACAAGTGATTGACAACGGTAAAGGTATGAGCGTTACCGACGCACGTATGTGCTTTGAACGTCATGCAACTTCCAAAATAAAAGACGCCCAAGACCTTTTCAATCTCAATACCAAAGGATTTCGTGGTGAAGCCATGGCTTCCATTGCTGCAATCGCACATGTAGAGCTCAAAACAAAACAAGCAGCGGAAGAATTGGGAACCTGTATCAAAATCGAAGGAAGCACTTTTGTAGCTCAAGATACCATCGTAACACCCGAAGGAACGAGTACTGCAGTGAAAAACTTGTTTTACAACATTCCTGCAAGGCGTAATTTCTTAAAGTCAGATAGTATTGAAACGAGACACATCGTCAATGAATTCCAAAGGGTTGCTTTGGCACACCATGACATTCGATTTTCGATGAACCACAACAATGCAGAAATATACAATCTACAAGCTGGCAACCCCAAACAACGTATTGTAGCCATATTTGGAGGAAAAACTAACGAAAAGCTCGTTCCTATTTCTGAAGAAACCGATGTGATAACCATCAATGGTTTTGCGGCAAAACCAGAATTTGCAAAGAAAAAAAGAGGAGAACAATTCTTTTTTGTCAACGACCGTTTTATCAAAAGTGCCTACTTACATCATGCTGTTTCTAGTGCATTTGAAGGCTTGCTAGGCCCTGGGTACCATCCTTCTTATTTCTTGTACTTCAACGTGCCACCAGAAAGCATAGACATCAACATACATCCGACGAAAACAGAAATAAAATTTGACAATGAAAAGGTATTGTATGCCATTATTCGAGCTGCTGTAAAACACGGCTTGGGACAATACAATATTTCGCCCATATTGGATTTCAATCGAGATGCCTCTATGGATACTCCTTACGCATTTGATAAAAAAGAATATGGAGGAGATGTACCAAAAATTACTGTCAATCCTAACTTCAACCCTTTTGAGGTAGATAAAGAAGTAAAAACTCCTTCCTTTAACAGCACTAGCTACCCTAAAAAACCAGCCACTGACAATTGGGAATCACTGTATGCTGATTTTCAGCCTCAAGAAGAAGAAGTAGCTCAGACTACAATGTCTTTAGATAAGGGTACAGAAATTCAAAGCGAAGGAAAAACCTTTCAAATACACAATAAATACCTTTTAAGTACTATAAAATCAGGAGTAGTTTTGATCCACCAGCACCTGGCGCATCAGAGAATACTCTACGAAGAGTTTTTAGAAAACATCACAGTAAAAGAGGCCGCAAGTCAACAGTTATTATTTCCCGTTGAACTATCTTACAACAGAGAAGAAATTGAAGTCATTGCCAACCTAAAAGAAGATTTAGAAAATACAGGCTTTGTATTTGATATTGAAAATGAAACGAGTATCGTCATCAAAGGAATTCCTACGAGTATTACAGAAAGTCAAATTTCAATAATATTGGAGCAGTTACTAGACGATGTCAAAGAGGAAATTCCAGCGACGAGCTTTAGTCAACTTGATACAATTTCCAAGTCACTGGCCAAATCACTGGCTATTAAAACAGGAAGTAGACTGTCTAGCAAAGAGAGAGACACCTTGGTCAACGATTTGTTTACTTGTAAAGAACCGACACTTTCTCCTTTTGGGAAAAAAATATACGAAACACTCACAATTAGCGAATTAGACAAGCTATTTAACACAAAATAAAACACTGTATGGAAAAAATTACAGAAAGCATCAAGCATCTTATCATCATCAATGTGATTTTATTTATCGCTCCTCAATTATTTAAAGGAATTGATGTACAACATGTATTGTCTTTACATTTTCCTGAAAACGATAGTTTTGGCTATTGGCAGTATCTGACGCATATGTTTATGCACGGAAGCTTTTCTCACATACTTTTTAACATGTATGGTCTATGGGCTTTTGGAACTCCTCTAGAACAAATGTGGGGACGCAATAAATTTTTATTTTTTTACTTCTCAGCAGGGATTGGAGCAGGAGCGATTTACACCTTGGCAAATTATTTCCAGTTTAATGGTTTGTATGAACAATTGATCGCTGACGGCATGAATGCATATGATATTCAAGAACTGCTTAATACTAGAAGATACAACCCTAATATAATAAGCTTAACGAGTGAGCAGCTTTCCGAATTTTACGGATTATACCATACTCCTGCCGTAGGTGCTTCGGGAGCTATTTACGGGGTATTAGTTGCTTTTGGACTTTCCTTTCCTAATGCAAAATTGGCATTGATATTTTTACCAGTTCCCATTGCTGCTAAATATTTTATACCTGTCATGATACTGGCTGATTTATTTTTTGGAGTAACGAGTTATTCTATAGGAAATATTGCTCATTTTGCACATATTGGTGGTGCTATCATCGGGTTTTGTATCGCTTGGTATTGGAAACAAAACCAATTCAAAAGATGGAACTAAGCATAGGTCACTTACAAAAAATATAGTATTTTTAGATTTTTGCAACATACCCTATTTGAATGATATGAACCAACTACAAATACTTCTTAATAAATACCGACTGTTGTCAATTGTTGAAAAATTGATCGCTATAAATTGTTTGGTGTTTATCTTAACGTTTGCTGTTAATACTTTGGTGTATTTGTCGGGTTCCAATGGTAACTTTATTCTTGATTGGTTTTCATTATCCTCCAATACTTCCGAAGTTATATTTCAGCCTTGGTCTATATTGAGCTATGGTTTTTTGCATGGAGGATTTTTTCATTTACTGAGTAATATGATCGTGCTTTACTATATCGGTAATTTGTTTGTGGCTTATTTAAACCCTAGAAAATTATTGGATTTTTACTTTTACGGTACTGCTTTTGGAGGAATTCTTTTCCTAGTGAGTTATACTTTTTTCCCTGCTTTAAAAAATAGCGATACCATTTTGGTAGGGGCCTCTGCCGCTGTAATGGCTATATTTGTTGGCATCGCTACGCATATGCCTAACTATGAGTTACGATTGCGTTTTATTGGGTTTGTAAAACTATGGAAATTAGTTGCAATTTTTATCGTGTTAGACATCATTCGAATTCCCTCTAGTAATGCGGGTGGACATCTAGCTCATTTGGGAGGTGCCTTGTTTGGGTTTTTTCAAATATATTTCCAAGGTAACAAGACAATTAGCATTCAAAATCCTTTTTCAGGATTGTTTGCAAAGAAATCTACTCTGAAAACAGTTTACAAAAGCTCAGCTAAAACTAAAAAAATGGAGACGCCTGACAACCAACAGGTGATTGATGCTATTTTGGACAAAATAAGTAAATCCGGATATGAATCTCTAAATAAAAAAGAAAAAGACATTCTTTTTCGCCAAGGAAAAAACAATCTTTAATATACTTCTATGAAAAAGTTATCATTTATTGATACCTGTTTGTACCTTGTGAATTCTGTGCTAGCTACGATTTTATTCATTGGTTATATAGTTCCCTATATTGCTCCTAAAACATTTGCCCTTCTTTCTGTTTTTAGTGTAGTGACACCCATTTTTATACTATTAAATATCCTTTTTTGTGGCTATTGGATCTTGCGATTAAAAAAGCAATTTATGGTCTCTGCAATCGTGTTGCTTTTAGGATTGCAACACTGTATAGCACTGTATCAGTTCGGAGCTAAAAATGAAGCTACTCCAAATGAAGTGAGTTTACTGTCTTATAATGTAAGATTGTTCAACATTTACCAATGGACAAAAGAAAAAGATATTGAACAAAAACTTAAAACATATATCAACACTCAAAGTGTAGATATCGTTTGCTTGCAAGAATACCACAAAAACACACGTAAAATAAACTCCTACAAATACCAATATATCCGTCATAATGGTGGAACTATTGGCCAAGCTATACTTTCCAATCACAAATTCGTGAACAAGGGAAATCTAAATTTTAGTAACTCCTCTAATAATAGTATTTTTGCAGATATTAAAATTAATAATGACACGATAAGAGTATATAATATTCATCTTGAATCTCTGAAAATTGACAAAAACAAAGAAGTCTTGGATGCAATCGACCCTGAGAAATTAGTAACAAAAT
>JBELHA010000004.1:0-14183 GCA_042091695.1 Flavicella sp. | reverse complement strand
GACAAAAACAAAGAAGTCTTGGATGCAATCGACCCTGAGAAATTAGTAACAAAATTTAGTTTTCGTTTTAAGAAACAAATGGCACAAGTAGAACAAATTATTGCACACGAGGCAACTTCTCCTTACAAAACCATCATTGCGGGAGATTTCAACAACACTGCTTTTTCGTGGATATACAAAACATTAAAAAACAATAAGAAAGATGCATTTGTAGAAGCAGGATCTGGATTTGGGAAAACTTTTGATTTTATTTTTCCCTACCGAATTGATTTTATCCTCTTAGACGACACCTTTAAAGTAAATACATACGAATCTAGTACAGTGGCCTATTCAGATCATTTTCCGATAGTAACAAGATTCGAAATACCTAAAAAGTAGAATAACATGAAAGAGACACCAAGATTTGATGTAGCGGTAATAGGGAGTGGACCTTCAGGGGCCTCTGCCGCCCTTCAATTAGCAGAAAACGGAATCAAAACAGTAATCATTGAAAAAGAAACACTTCCAAGGTATAAGACCTGTGGTGGTGGTTTTGTATACAGAGGAAGAAAAAACATGCCTTTTGATATTGCCTCTGTAGTCACTCGTGAATTCAACAAAATAGATTTGTACTTTGACAAAGACAAACTTCACTTGACAACTGAACGAGACGCGCCAATTGTAAGCATGATCATGCGAGACGATTTTGACAATCTGATTGTTGAAAAAGCCAAAGAAGCAGGAGTTACTTTGTTGGAAGACCATCGCTTGTTAGACATTACCTTTGGTAGTGTCAACCAATTGCATACTTCTAAAGGAATTGTCGAAGCCAAATTTATAATCGCAGCAGACGGTGCATTGAGTAGAACTGCAAAAATTGCTGGATGGGAAGAAACACGTAATATGATTCCTGCCTTGGAATATGAAGTCGAAGTAACACCTGAAGATTTTGAAAGACTGTCTCAAGAAGTTCGCTTTGACTTTGATGCTGTTCCTCTTGGTTATGGATGGAGTTTCCCAAAGAAAAACCATCTGTCTATTGGTGTAGCTTCAGTAAAGCGTTCCAAAATAAATCTTAAACAACACTATAGAGATTATTTAAAAACTCTTGGAATTCACGAAATCATTAGTGAGGATTACCACGGTTTTCAAATACCTATCAGCCCAAGAACAGATGGCTTTGTATCTAAAAATGTATTCTTAGTTGGTGATGCTGCAGGGTTTGCTGACCCTATTACCGCTGAAGGAATCTCAAATGCAATTCTTACTGGTGTGATGGCTGCTAACGCACTTATAGAAACGAATTTAGACTCAAAAGAAGCCGCAGATTGGTATCAAAAAGAATTGGAAAAAGTAGTATTACCAGAACTGAAATCAGGTCTATACCTCTCTAAAGTATTTTACGAACAAGAAAAAATACGTACCTTTTTGATGAAAAATTTTGGAAACCATTTTGTGGAAGCCATGACGGACTTGTTTATGGGAGAACGATCCTATCCTGTAAATATCAAAGCCAGTATCAAAAATAAATTGAAAGGAATGCTCGTAAAAGCAGTGTCTAAAAGATAAATAAAATGCAGTTAAAAAGACTGAACAAAGCGATTTCAGAAACTGGCTATTGCTCGCGAAGAGCAGCTGACAAACTGATTGAAGACGGTCATGTAAAAGTGAATGGAGAAAAGGCAGGACTTGGTGTAAAAGTTACCGCTACCGATACAATTACTGTATACGATCAAGTCATTACCAAAGAAGTTGAAAATATTTATTTGGCATTCAACAAACCCGTTGGTATTACCTGTACTACAGACACTAAGATTCGAGGAAATATTGTGACGTATATCAATTATCCTGAACGAATATTTCCTGTAGGTCGCTTAGACAAACCAAGTGAGGGATTGATATTTATGACCAATGATGGTGACATTGTAAATAAGATTTTAAGAGCAAAAAATAACCACGAAAAAGAATACATCGTGACCGTTGATAAAAAAATAACGGAGTCTTTTGTCAAAAAAATGGGAAATGGTATTCCTGTGTTGGATACGATTTCCGATAAATGCAAAGTGACGAAAGTAAATGACTATACATTCAATATCATCCTCACACAAGGGCTCAACCGACAAATCAGAAGAATGTGTGAATACTTAGGCTATGAAGTTCGCAAACTAAAAAGAGTGCGTATTATGAATATAGACCTCGGTACTATCAAACCTGGTAAATATCGAGAATTTACAGCAAGAGAGTTACAAGTACTCAACGGACTTATCAAAGGCTCTAGTAAAACAGAAGAAGCCTCTAAATAACATAATAAAGGCGAAGGAAATATCCTTCGCCTTTTTTCTTACTTTGCTGCAAACATCTTTACGTCTGCTGCAGTTATTTCAACTTGGCCTAAGATCAACAATCTTTCTACCACATTCCGCAACTCTCTAATATTTCCAGACCAATCATAGTCTTTTAATAGCGCAACAGCTTCGTTTGAGAACGTTTTTCCAACAATACCTTGCTCTTTTGAAAGAGTTTTACAAAAATAGGATACCAACAAAGGAATATCATCCCTACGATCATTCAAAGCTGGTACTGCAATAAGAATAACAGCCAAACGATGGTACAAATCTTCGCGAAAACGACCCTCAGCTATTTCTTTTTTTAAGTCTTTATTGGTGGCTGCTACCACACGAACATTTACTTTTATATCCTTGTCACTCCCCACTCTACTGATACGATTTTCTTGCAATGCACGCAATACTTTGGCTTGTGCAGACAAACTCATGTCACCTATTTCATCTAAAAAAATAGTTCCGTTATTAGCTGCTTCAAACTTACCCGCTCTGTCTTTATTGGCACCTGTAAAAGACCCTTTTACATGTCCAAACAACTCACTTTCTATCAATTCGGAGGGAATTGCTGCGCAATTTACCTCTATCATAGGAGCTTTATTTCTATCGCTTTTTTCGTGCAACCAGTGGGCAACTAATTCTTTCCCAGTACCGTTGGGACCCGTAACCAAAACACGAGCATCAGTAGCGGCCACCTTTTCAATCATTTCCTTGATCTGAAGAATAGATGCGCACTCCCCTATCATCTCGTATTTCTTGCTAACTTTTTTCTTTAGGCGTGTGTTTTCAACCACTAAATCCTTTCGATCCAAGGCGTTTCTAACGGTATTTAAAAGACGGTTCAAATCAGGTGGTTTTGAGATATAATCAAATGCACCCAAACGCATGGTATTGACTGCCGTATCCAAATCCCCATGACCACTGATCATAATGACTGGCAATTCAGGATGTGATTTCTTAATCTTTTCCAAAACTTCAACACCGTCCATCTTAGGCATTTTAATATCACATAAGACTAAATCATATTCTTGTTTTGACAATTTCTCAATGCCTATCAGACCATCTTCTGCTTGGTCAATTTTATAGTTGTCATTTTCTTCTGAAATAATCTTAGTCAATACCCTACGTATTGCCGCCTCATCTTCTATAATTAGTATAGTACTCATAATAGTTCTTGTGATAGTTTTTGTGATAGTATTTGTGATTGATAAAACCTTAGTCTAAAATAGCTAAAAATTACCATTGAATCTAAAAAGGTTTAATTTTTAAGCCATTTGAATAGTTGTTTGTAACTCGATTTTTTGCCATACATCAAAATCCCCTGCTTGTAGATTTTTGCGGCAAAAAACACAACAGTTAAAAAACTGATTACCAATAAAAAAACTGATAAACACAATTGATACATCGGAACTCCAAAAGGGATACGCATCAACATCACTATGGGAGCTGTAAACGGAACTATAGAAAAAGCTATTGCTACGGGTCCATGCGGATCACTCAATACAGCAGCAAATCCCACATAAACAGCCAATACCAACGGAAGAATTACCGGCAATACAAATTGCTGAGTATCAGTTTCACTATCTACAGCAGCACCAATAGCTGCATAGATAGCACTGTATAGGAAAAAACCACCCACAAAATACAAAAGAAAAAAGAAGAATATACTGAACAATGGAAGATCAAAGATTTCTTTTAGCAATGCTTGCATTTCGGAGTATTCCTGAAGTTGCCCTATAGGAATTTCAGTTGTTGAAACATCTACTCCAAAAAAAGAGGTTAACACTGCGATTATCGTAAATATAAAAACACCCCATATGGTAAATTGTAAAAGACCTGCTAAGGTGTTACCTATAATCTTCCCCAATAATAATTGAAATGGTTGAACTGAAGAAATGACAATCTCAATAATACGACTTGTTTTTTCTTCAATAACACTGCGCATGACACCAGTTCCATATATCACGATGAACATCATAATGAGGTAACCCGCTCCCATTCCTAAGCCAACCCTAAGACCTTTGCTCAACTTAGAAGATGTGTCTCCTTCAAAATTCTTTTGTTCGATCTGTACAACATTTGAAAAATCGAATACGTCAGTTGCAAGACCTAGCTTTTGTAATTGCATCTCTTTAAGACATTCTCTAACAGCCCCTTCTAACTGATTGATAAAAAGAATACTTGGGCTTTCTTCAGAATAAAAATTGAGGGGTTCTTTAAATTTTCTAGCTATAGTATCGAACTCTGAGATGGACAAAACACCATAAAATTGTTGTTGCTCTTGCAATATTCTAGCTGCTTCTAAATCGATATCCGAAAGATAAACAAACTCTAAACTTGTTGTATTTTCTAAAACACCTTCAAAGGCTGATTTTGAATTTTTCACAACAGCAACCTTTTTAGAAGTAGCATCGTTGAGACTGTTCATATAGAAAATAAACAAGCCCATACCTATAAATAAGATAGGACTTAAAAAAGTCATCACTTTAAAAGACTTGTTATTTATTTTACTAAAAAACTCCCTATATATAATTAGTTGAAGCATAAGTGTGTATATTAACTTAAAAGGTTGGATTTTGCTGAACGGCTTTTATAAAAATACTATCAACAGAGGGTGTTTTCTCCGAAAAATGTATCAGTTCTCCATAGTTTGCCAAAAATAGCAGCAGTGTATTTGCCTCATCATTTTCGCCTAAAACAACTTCAAACTGCTCCCCTTTTACATGAGGTTTGATCAAGTTTGACTCATAAGTATATTTTGAAGACAATGCTTTGTAAAAAGCGTCAGACCTGGCTACATCTAAAATCACTTCAAAGCGGTTCGATTTAAATTTTTGTTGAATTTCCTGTAGACTCCCTTCTAATATTTTTTTGGATTTGTGGATTAGAGCTATATGATCACACATTTTCTCGACAGATTCCATTCGGTGAGTAGAAAATATTACGGTAGCCCCCTCCTCTTTTAACTGTAAAATTTCATTTGCAATCAAGGCTGCGTTTACAGGATCAAAACCACTAAAAGGTTCGTCAAAAATCAATAATTTTGGTTTGTGTAAAACCGTAATGATAAACTGTACTTTTTGTGCCATCCCTTTAGAGAGTTCTTCAATTTTTTTTCCTCTCCAAGCATCAATTCCAAATTTGTTAAACCAATAAGTAATATTTTTGGCGGCAGCTTCTTTTGAAAGTCCCTTCAAACGTCCCAAATACATTGCCTGATCTTCAATTTTCATATTTCTATACAAACCTCTTTCTTCAGGTAAATACCCTATATGAGCAATGTGTTTTGCTTCTAAAAGTTCTCCATCCAAAGAGACAGTTCCTGAATCTGCAACTAAGATTTGATTGATGATTCGAATCAAAGTTGTTTTTCCTGCACCGTTGGGTCCCAACAATCCATAGATACTTCCTTTGGGAATCGTCAGACTTACATTGTCTAGAGCTTTTACCCCTTCATATGTTTTTGATATAGATTTTACTGCTAACACTGGTATATATTTTTCGGAAATCAAATATATAGATTTAATACCTATAATTAATTGTATCTTTTTTTTGTTTATTCAAAAAAATACTATAAATTTATTGTGCGTGCATAGTAATATTAAAACGAAATTCTATTGGAACAAAAAAAACAAAGATTTGTTGACCATCAATTAAGGGCCACATGGATGGCTATTGCAAAGATGTACAACGAAGAGGCCTCTAAATACGACAGTACGATGGCCGTTGCTTTTCTATTATTACAAATTGACAAAGAACACGGTACAGCTTCAACAGCTTTAGGACCTAAAATGGGTATGGAACCAACAAGTTTGTCTCGCTTGCTCAAGAGAATGGAAACAAACGGATTGATATATAGAGAAAAAAATCCAAACGATGGTCGTGGTGTATTGATCAAATTGAGTTCGCTAGGAGAAGAAAAAAGAACGACCTCAAAAAATAGTGTACAACGGTTCAATGAAACTGTGCAAAGTGAGTTTTCAAAAAAAGAATTAGATGTCTTTTTTGAAGTAACTCATAAAATAAGAGATATGATATCTGAAAAATCAATTTTTGATACCATCAAAAAATAAATAGTAACCATAATATAACCAACTACATAAATAGAAAACTATAGTATGAAAAAACACATTCGAAAAATCGCCGTCATCGGATCCGGAATCATGGGGTCAGGGATTGCTTGTCACTTTGCTAATGTCGGTGTAGAAGTACTCCTATTAGACATCGTTCCCAACGCACTAACTGATAAAGAAAAAGCTTCTGGGCTTTCACTAACATCTAAAAGTGTTCGTAACCGTCTAGTAAATGATAGCTTAAAGGCCTCTTTAAAATCAAAGCCATCTCCTATATATAAGCAAGAATTTTCATCTAGAATTACTACGGGTAATTTAGAAGATGACATCGCAAAGATTGCACATGTAGATTGGATCATAGAAGTCGTTGTAGAAAGACTCGACATCAAACAAAAGGTATTCGATAAAATCGAAAAACATAGAAAACCAGGTACGCTTATCAGTTCTAATACTTCGGGAATACCAATTAAGTTTATGAATGAAGGAAGGTCTCAGGATTTTCAAGAACATTTCGCAGTTACACATTTTTTCAACCCCCCGCGTTACTTAAAATTATTTGAGGTAGTTCCAGGCCCTGCCTGTAAACAAGAGGTCGTTGACTTTTTGATGCAATACGGTGAGAAATTCTTAGGAAAAACTGCAGTATTGGCAAAAGATACACCTGCGTTTATCGGAAATCGAATCGGAATATTTGGAATTATGAGCTTGTTTCATATAGTCAAAGAAATGGGAATGACAATTGAGGAAGTTGACAAACTTACAGGTCCTGTTATTGGAAGACCAAAATCTGCTACATTTAGAACCGTAGACGTTGTTGGATTGGATACCTTAGTGCATGTTGCCAATGGGCTGCATAAAAACTGTCCAAACGATGAAGCACACGATTTGTTTCAATTGCCAGACTTTGTTTCCTCACTTATGGAAAACAATTGGCTTGGAAACAAAACGAAACAAGGTTTCTATAAAAAGGAAATCGATGCCAAAGGCAAAAAAAGCATTCTAGCATTGAACCTAGACAGCTTGGAATACGCTCCCTCTAAAAAAGCAAAGTTTGCGACTTTAGAGAAAACAAAAGGCATCGCTAACATCATCGATCGTTTCAAAGTGTTGGTAAAAGGAAAAGACAAAGCAGGAGAGTTTTACAGAAGAACTTTTGCGGCATTATTTGCCTATAGTGCCAATAGAATTCCAGAAATATCTGACGAAACCTTCCGTATTGACGACGCAATGCAAGCTGGTTTTGGTTGGGAACACGGTCCTTTTCAGATTTGGGATGCCATTGGTGTTGAAAAAGGAATCGAACTGATAAAAGCAGAAAATCTATCTGTCAACCCATGGGTGTTGGAGATGTTGGAAGCCAATATCACTTCCTTTTATACTGTAAAAGAAGGAGTGGCATATTATTATGATATTGCATCAAAAAGCTACAAAAAGAAACCTGGACAGGATAGTTTTATCATTTTAGATCATATCCGAGAATCAAAAACAATTTGGTCCAACAAAGATGCGAGCATACAGCATCTTGGAGATGGTGTCTTAAATGTAGAGTTTCAATCTAAAATGAATACGATAGGTGGCGGAGTATTGCAAGCTATCAATAAAGGAATTGACCTCGCAGAGCAGGAATACGAAGCGGTTATACTCGGAAATCAAGCAGCTAATTTTTCTGTAGGTGCCAATCTAGCCATGGCTTTTTTACTAGCGATAGAGCAAGAGTACGATGAACTGAACATGGCGACTAAGCTATTTCAAGATACCGTAATGCGTTTGCGATACTCTTCAGTACCGACTTTGATGACACCTAGAGGAATGACGTTTGGAGGCGCTTGTGAAATGAGTATGCACGTTGATAAAGTGGTTGCAGCAGCTGAAACCTATACAGGTTTAGTGGAGTTTGGTGTCGGTATTATTCCAGCCGGAGCAGGAACCAAAGAAATGACTATGAGAGCTTCTGAAGCCTTTCTAAAAGACGATGTGAAATTGAACCGTTTGCGTGATTCATTTATCAATATCGCCATGGCGAAAGTTGCGACTTCAGCACATGAGGCCTACGACTTAGGATTTTATAAACACTCAAAGGACATTGTTGTTGTCAATGCCAATAGACAAATTGCAACCGCAAAAAAACACGCATTGCAAATGCTAGATGACGGATACACACAACCTGCTCCTAAAAAGGTAAAAGTATTAGGGCAACAAGCTTTGGGAATGTTTCAAGTAGGAACAGACACCTTACATGCAGGGAGGTATGCCTCTGAACACGACAAAAAAATTGCCAATAAATTAGGTTATATCATGGCTGGTGGAAATTTATCTGAACCTACGATGGTATCAGAACAATATTTACTAGACCTTGAAAGGGAAGCAATTCTCTCTTTGTTGACAGAAAGAAAAACCCTAGAACGTATACAACATACCTTGAAAACAGGAAAACCATTAAGAAACTAATCGTTTATCGAAACGTTATAAATACATCGTTAGTACGATAAAATTAACCAATGCGTGTAGAACCACACGTGTCAAAAAAACACAAATATGAATAAAACAGCATATATAGTTGAAGGATTTAGAACTGCCGTTGGGAAAGCTCCCAAAGGACTGTTCCGATTTAAAAGACCAGACGAATTGGCTGCTGAGACCATAGAACATCTACTCAAAGAAGTACCACAATTGGACAAATCTAGAATTGACGATGTCATTGTAGGGAATGCCATGCCAGAAGCTGAACAGGGATTGAATATGGGGCGCTTGGTATCATTAATGGGACTGAAAATTGATACCGTAGCAGGTATGACAGTAAATAGATACTGTGCTTCTGGATTGGAAACCATCAGTATCGCAGCCGCAAAGATTCAATCTGGAATGGCGGATTGTATCATTGCAGGTGGTGTTGAGAGTATGAGCTATATTCCTATGGGAGGTTACAGAGCTGTACCAAACTACAAGGCTACTTCAGAAGGAAATGAAGATTATTATTGGGGAATGGGTTTGACTGCTGAAGCTGTAGCCAAGCAATTCAATGTCTCAAGGGAGGATCAAGATGCTTTTGCCTTTAATTCTCACAAAAAAGCTTTGCACGCCCTAGACAATGACATCTTCAAACAAGATATCGTTCCTATTGATGTCGAAGAAGTTTATATGGATGCTGCTGGCAAAAAACAAACAAGATCTTATAAAGTAACACAGGATGAAGGACCTCGCCGTGGTACGTCTACAGAAGCCTTGGCTAAGCTTAGGCCTGTTTTTGCAGACAAAGGATCTGTAACCGCAGGAAATTCATCTCAAATGAGTGATGGAGCGGCCTTTGTATTGGTGATGAGTGAGGCCATGGTCAAGGAACTCAACTTAGAGCCAGTAGCGCGAATGGTTTCATTTGCCGTAGCTGGAGTACCTCCAAAAATCATGGGAATCGGTCCTGTAAAAGCCATTCCAAAAGCGTTGAACAATGCCGGCTTAAAGTTAAACGATATTGACCTTATTGAGTTGAACGAAGCTTTTGCTTCGCAATCTCTAGCAGTAATGCGCGAACTAGACATCAACCAAGAAATTGTGAATGTAAATGGAGGTGCTATCTCCTTGGGACATCCACTCGGTTGTACAGGAGCGAAACTATCTGTTCAGTTGTTCAACGAAATGAGACGTCGCAAAAATAAATACGGACTGGTCACTATGTGTGTGGGAACAGGACAAGGAGCTGCTGGTATTTATGAATTTTTAAAATAATAGGGTCTAAATAAAAAAACATTAGAAAAATGGAAACTAAAACAACACAGATGGAAACGATAAAAGGAGGTGAATTTTTACTGAAAGAAACGGCTGCTAAAGACGTATTTATAACGGAAGATTTTTCAGAAGAACAACAGATGATGAAAACTTCCATACAAGAATTTATTGACAAAGAAGTATGGCCACATAAAGAGCGTTTTGAAAATGGAGAATACAGTTTTACTGTAGAAGTCATGAACAAAGCTGCTGAAATGGGCCTATTAGGAATCTCAGTACCAGAAGCCTATGGAGGTATGGGAATGGGATTTGTATCTACTATGCTTGTCTGTGATTATATCTCGGGAGCTTCAGGTTCTTTAGCGACAGCGTATGGAGCCCATACAGGAATTGGTACTATGCCTATTTTATTGTACGGAACCGAAGCTCAAAAACAAAAATACATACCACAACTCGCAAGTGGAGAATGGTACGGAGCCTATTGCTTGACAGAACCAGAAGCTGGTTCAGATGCCAACTCCGGAAAGACAAAAGCAACACTAACTGAAGATGGAAAACACTATTTGATCAGTGGTCAAAAAATGTGGATATCCAATGCAGGATTTTGTTCTTTGATGATTGTATTTGCACGTATAGAAGACGATAAAAATATCTCTGCGTTTATCGTTGAATACGACGCTGAAAACAACAATGGTATTGTACTTGGAGACGAAGAGAAAAAATTAGGAATCAACGCCTCCTCTACACGTCAAGTATTTTTTACGGATACCAAAGTGCCGGTTGAAAATATGCTATCTGAAAGAGGAAAAGGTTTTAAAATTGCCTTGAATTCTTTAAATGTAGGACGTATCAAATTGGCAGCAGCTTGTTTGGATGCTTGTAGACGTATTACAGATGAAGCTGTAAACTATGCCAACCAAAGAAAACAGTTCAAAACACCTATTTCAAGTTTTGGAGCGATACAGATGAAATTGGCAGACATGGCTACTAAAACTTATGTTACCGAATCTGGTAGTTACCGTGCAGCGAAAGACATTCAAAATAAGATTGACGAATATATCGCAAGCGGTGCAACACATCAAGAAGCTGAATTGAAAGGTGTTGAAGAATATGCAATTGAATGTGCCTTGTTAAAAGTATATGCTTCTGAAACAGCACAACACATCAGTGACGAAGGAATTCAAATTTTTGGAGGAATGGGATTCTCAAAAGACACGCCAATGGAGGCGGCATGGAGAGATGCTCGAATCGGAAGAATCTACGAAGGAACGAATGAAATCAACCGCTTGTTGAGTGTTGGTATGTTACTTAAAAAAGCGATGACCGGACAATTAGACTTGATTACACCAGCTCAAAAAGTAGGAGAAGAATTGATTGGGATCCCTTCATTTGAAACACCCGATTATAGCGAACTATTTTCAGAGGAAAAAGACATCATAGCAAGAGCTAAAAAATGCTTTTTAATGGTCGCTGGAAAAGCCGTTGAGACTTTTGGAATGGAACTAGAACAACAGCAACAAATTATTCTAGCTGCCGCTGAAATGATGATTGAAATTTACATGGCTGAATCTGTACTCCTAAAAACTGAAAAATTAGTAGCAAGAACATCAGAAGAAGCGTGTAAAGAAAAAGTCGCAATGGTACAATTGAATTTGTTCAATGCGGTCGAAAAAATCAATACAAAAGGAAAGGAAGCTATTATATCCTTTACAGAAGGAGATGAACAACGCATGTTGTTGATGGGATTGAAGCGTTTTACCAAGTATACAAACTATCCAAATATCACTGCATTGCGTACAACAATTGCGGCAAAAGTGATTGCAGATAACAAATACGATTTCTAAAACATAAAAATTACCGAGAACTGACTGCTATTTTCTAAAATCATTGAAAATACAAAGCTTAGTTCTCGGTTTTAACTATCTTTGCAAAAAATATTTTTATATCATGAAGTTATTACTCCTTACATTTGTTTTACTAGCCTTGGCTTTTGCTGGAATTGCTATTAAAATTTGGGCAAAAAAAGACGGTAAATTTTCAGGTACTTGTGCAAGTCAAAACACAAATTTCAATGAAAAGGGTGAGCCTTGTGGTTTTTGTGGTAAGATGCCAGAAGAATGTGACAATAAATAAAGAATGTCTTTAATACTATCCCTATTTGTAGCGGTAGTTGTGATACAGTGCTCCTACTACACTGTATTTAGCTTTTCTTTTTTTTTAAAAAAAAAGAAACCTATTTATTTAGAAGATGCACAAGCTAAACTTCCCATTTCAATAATTATTTGTGCTAAGAACGAAGCCCTACATCTAGAAAAACTTCTCCCTTCATTATTAGAGCAAGAATACAATGCTGCTTTAGAATTCATTCTTGTTGACGATGGTTCAAATGATGACACCAATACTATTTTTAACAGCTATGCCAAAAAGGATACACGTGTAAAAGTAATAACAATCGCTACCGAGAAAAATAAAAAAAGTTCTAAAAAAAAAGCCTTTACAAAAGGTATTTCAGCAGCTTCTCATGAGCATGTGTTGTGTACGGATGCAGATTGTATACCAATGAGCAAAAAATGGGTGCAACATATGAGTGCTAGCTTTACATATAATAAAAGTATTGTACTAGGCTATGGAGCCTATGAAAAAATAAACAACTCCTTTCTTAACAAACTAATTCGTTACGAAACAGTTTTAACAGCAATGCAATACTGCTCTTATGCTTCTTTGGGCTATGCATATATGGGGGTTGGTAGGAACTTAGCCTATGCAAAAGAATTGTTTGTAAAAGTAGATGGTTTTAGTTCACATGCAACGATTGCATCTGGAGACGACGATCTATTCATCAATGAAGTGTCAACAAAGACTAACACAGCTATATGTTTGCACAGTGATAGTTTTACAGTTTCAAGAGCCAAGACCACCTTAAAAACATGGATACAACAAAAGAGAAGGCATATTTCAACGGCAAGTCATTATAAAAAAGGGCATCAATTTTTACTGGGATTGTTTTTCCTATCTCAGATAGTATTCCCTATACTAGCCCTTTATTTGCTTTTAACTGTTGAAGAAGTCACCTATGTTATACTTTTGATTTGTATGCGTTATACAGCCTTTATGTGTGCTTTATATAGATGGGGAAACCTGTTAAAAGAAAAAGATTTATTGTTCATGGGGCCGCTTACAGAAATATCTCTTATTTTTATGCAGTGCTATCTTTTTTTTAAAAATAAAACTTCACGCTCTCAAGGCTGGTAAAAACAAATACGATGACGCCATTAGAAGTACAAAACCACATTTCAAACGCAAAATTGAAAAAACAAACCGCATTTAACGCTTTGTTGAATCAGTTTTGGAACGATGTTTACAGCTATCAATTGACAAAAACAAAGGACGAAAATCTAGCCGAGGATATCACCATTCAAACATTTTCTAAAGCATTTGATAAAATCAACCTTTTCGATGAAGCCTACTCATTTAAAACCTGGTTGCTCTCCATATCAAAAAATGTACACATTGATACCTTGCGAAAAAAAGGTAAAACAGATTTGATCATAGACAATCAAATGGTAGCGGCTTATGATATTTCAGATACAGCTCCCACTCCAGAAGATCAGCTGATCATTGCACAAAATTTAGCCGAATTACTACAGTTTATAAAAAGACTAAAACCACATTATCAAAAAGTAATTCAACTGCGCTATTTCCAGGAAATGAGCTATAAGGAGATTGCTGCAGAGCTGGATGAGCCAGTAAACAACGTAAAAATAAAATTACTGAGGGCCAAAAAATTACTTGCTGAAATTATTCGTAATAAAATCTAATAGTCAGAGATAACTTTATAAAAACTTCTTAGACTCTCAAAACAAAATAACTGTTAGTAACCAATAGCGATTAGGTTGTTTTCGCATTAAAATATATTCTGTGAATTCAAAAACCAAAAAGACTAATAAAGGGTTACTTCATAGATAGCTATTACACTCATTTTTGGGTAAAAAAAAACACAGTAGCAACTACTGTGTTTTTGTGACCGGGCTGGGGCTCGAACCCAGGACCCTCTCCTTAAAAGGGAGAT
>JBELHA010000003.1:0-81046 GCA_042091695.1 Flavicella sp. | reverse complement strand
TTAATGCTGCTTCTTCTTCTCCGCTGTAGTAAGGAAATACATCTAAAATTGGAGATTCCTGTACACTTGGTATTTCAAAATCACCCACAGTATCAGCTAGGCTTTCTGCTAATACATCATAGGCGTCTTTTACATCGTTTGCCTGAACGAGTATATAAGAATTTGATCTTTTTTCACTTCCTTTTTCTTCGTCTAATGTAATACATGAAAGCTTGCATTTAAACCATCTGTCTCCATTTTCGTTCGGACAAATTTCAGCAAAGTTAGCAACCTTTATGTTGGTGATCTTAAATTCTGTAGAAATGTATTGTTGCATTTCTTCTGTTACCCTAGCTTCTGCTTCGGTAAAAGACATCGCATCAAATAAATATGGCTGATTGAAAGTTTTAGTTCTATCGTCTTCGTCGATTCTGCTGTATTTTATTTTACATTCGTACCACATATATGTTGTTTTTAGATTAATTTTTAGTCGCAAATATACTCTTTTGAATGAAACTTTTACAGAGGAATTGAATTTTATAAACCCCGCTTATATGCACACTTTATTTGCGGTTATTTTTTCAGTAACTAATCTGGTTTTCTTCCTCTTTTTGATACTACCACCAAGTGATAAATTCTTTGCTGTAGGTTCCTTTTTGATTTTGAATCCAAAGCATAGGCGATTTCTTTTGATTGATTTGAACTTCAATTATATTTTTGATTTCTTTAAATGTACTCCAGGCAACTTCTTGTTGTGGCCTACTCAACCAATCTGTTTTTGAGGGTAAAAAGTATTTTGATTGGGTATCGGCTGTTTTTAAAAATGTTTGATAGTTTTGATATGTTCCTTGTATTGTTGCTCGATTGACCTCTTTAAAAACAGGCGAAGAATGGTGTTTAGGAACAAATAACTGCCCCAAATAACATACATTTTGAATGCAATCTTCTGAGTGAACCCCTAAGCTATCAAGAGTTTTTTTAGTTGCTGTTTTAGTAAGTAACGGAAGTTGTTTTTTATTTAGTTTGTTTATTTTTTTGGATAAAGAGTCGTTTCTGTTAGGACCAATCCAATTTTCAATTTCACCATTGCCAATGGTCGGGTCGTATAAATAAAATTTATAACTTAGTTCGACATGGTATTTTAGGTTTTCTCTCTCTAGAATAAAGTCAATTTCACCAATGGTTATTTTGTCGTGTATAATTTGGAGGTTTTCAACAAGAATTCTGTATTCCGATTGTAATTCAATGTATTTTTTAAAATAATACTCTACACGTTTGCCTAGCATTAAGTTATCTTTGAAATTAAAATTGATATTATGCTGTATAACACCTTTTTTGATATCGAAATTTGCATAGGGAAGTAAGGCTGATTTCTCCTTAAATATGGGTTGGCTGTTAAGAAACCCATTAAACTGTTCTTGGTTTGTATTGTATTCCATGCAAGGAGTTCTTCTATTAATTTTTAAATGAATGTTAAAGTTACTCAATATTAACTCTTAGGACTAACTTCTATCCTTTTTTACTTTCTATAACATCAATTAAAATGTTTTAGTTTTTGTCAGTATGTAGTGCAAATTTTTAAATCCAATGAAGTTTTTTCTGTGAAGGATGAAAGCTTAAATTTATGATTTATCTAGTGTTTTCCTCAGTTTTGAACACTGATATTGTGTATATTTGTGAAAAAGGTACTACATGGCAGAGCTCATAAAGATTTATAAAGAAAATATCAGCCCACGACTGATTCAAAAAGTTGTCGCTGTTCTCAAGCGCGGTGGTTTAGTTATTTATCCAACAGACACTGTTTATGGATTGGGATGTGATATTAGCAATGCCAAAGCGGTACAGAAAATTGCTAAAATAAAAGGAATAAAGCTTGAAAAAGCACACTTTTCATTTGTGTGTAAAGATTTGAGTAACCTTTCTGATCATGTCAAACAGATAGATTCTACAACATTTAAACTACTAAAAAGAGCACTACCTGGGGCTTATACTTTTATTTTACCTGGTAGTAAAACACTTCCCAATAGTTTTAAACATAAGAAGACAGTTGGTATTCGTATACCTGACAATGAAATAGCAATTGAATTGGTGAATTTATTGGGGAATCCTATCGTATCTACTTCCATTCATGATGAAGATGCGTTATTAGAGTATACCACAGACCCTGAACTTATTTACGAAAAATGGAAAGGTATCGTGGATATTGTGATTGACGGTGGTTATGGAGACAATCTAGCCTCAACAATTATTGATTTAACAGGGGATATGCCTGAAGTTATAAGAGAAGGAAAGGGAAGTCTCGATATATTATAAAAAGGTATTTTATTTTAGTTTGTTATATGTTGTAATATTTTGTGCGAAGTAACTCCAAACAATACTTATAACTTTATACTCTTTTTTGTAATCCAAAGCATTTCTTTTGGAGTACATTCTTGACATGTTTTTATAAAAACTCATATGTGCTTTAAGGATGGCATAGGCATGTGGTATTTTTAATTGTACCACAAAACGGACTGCAGCAACTCCATCTAAGACCATGCGTGTAAAAATTAAGAAGGGTATTTTATGTGATGGTAAGTTTTTTAAAAGGGAAAAAAGACTATTTCTAAAATTTAAAAACGTCTTAAAAGAATTAGCTTCGTTCAGGGTAGCACCTCCTACATGGTATACCGTTGATGTACCAATATACGTTATTTGATGTCCCTTGTTTCTTGCTCTCCAGCACAAATCAATTTCTTCTTGATGTGCAAAAAAGTCCTCATCAAAGCCCTCCAATTCGTGATAAATTTCTGAACGTATGAAAAAACAAGCTCCAGAAGCCCAATCTATAGGTATGCTGTCATTGTATTGTTGTGTGTCTTTTTCTAGAGACTGAAAAATACGTCCTCTACAATAAGGATATCCTAACATGTCTATAAAACCTCCAGCTGCTCCTGCGTATTCAAATGTACTTTTATTATTGTAATCTAGTATTTTAGGCTGAATAATCCCAATGTCTTTTGAAGCTTCGAAAGCTTCAATAATTGGAACTAGCCAATTTTCACTGACTTCAACATCCGAATTTACCAAAGCGTAAACTTCTGCATCTATCTTTTGCAAGGCATCGTTGTAGCCTTTTGCAAAACCACCATTAACTTTATTTTGAATGATCTTTACACTGGGGAAATGCTCCAATATAAAAGGAACCGAATCATCAGTTGATGCATTGTCTGCAACATACACAGTAGCCTCTTTGCTAAAAGCAACTACAGAAGGAAGAAAGTCTTGTAGTAACTTTTTTCCATTCCAATTCAATATAACTACTGCGATTTTCATTTTCTAAATTCTTTGTTTCTTAAACCGCTGCAAACATACTTTTTTTAATACTTACAAACCGTTTGAATCTGTTAAATTTTGACACCTGTTTTTAAGAATAATCAGGTATGTTTTCTAAAAAAACATAGCGTTCATTTTTAAAGTCCATTTGACAGTAAAAATGTTGCAGTCCGTTGGTTACAATTAAATATTTTGCATTTAGTCTTAAATTGTAACGTGCAATCTGGTCAAAGGTACTTTGATCAATTGGTATTTTAGGGGCCTTACATTCAACAATAATATCAGGGTTTCCTTTTTTGTCAAACACTAGGATATCGGTTCTTTTTTTTAAGCCGTTTACAGTCAGTTGTTTTTCAATTGCAATCAAAGAAACTGGATATTTTTTGTAACGAATCAAATAGTGAACAAAATGCTGACGTACCCATTCCTCAGGAGTTAAGACCATAAATTTTTTTCGAATAGTATCAAATATGAATCGCTTATTTTCGCTACTTTTGAATTTGTAGTTGTAAGGAGGAAGGTTCAACTCTGTCATGTTACAAAACTACTGTTTTTAAAGCAAGCAAAAAATAGCATCCAAGCAATTGGTTCGTTATGAATCGAAATTAAAGTATCAAATAAGAATGAACGAAATAAATCATATAGTTTCTGATATCAAAAGTGGCAATACCAAACCGGTTTATATCTTGATGGGAGAGGAGGCATATTATATTGATAAAATTTCTGATTTTATTGAAGCAAATGTACTCTCTGAGGAAGAAAAAGGCTTCAATCAAGTGGTTCTATACGGAAGAGATATTACTGTTGACGATATTGTGGCCAATGCGAAACGCTTTCCAATGATGGCTGAAAAAACCGTTGTAATCGTCAAGGAAGCACAAGATTTAGGGAAAAGTATTGAAAACTTGGCGGCCTATCTTGAAAATTACCAGCCTAGCACCGTTTTGGTCATCAATTACAAGTATAAAAAAATAGACAAACGTAAAAAGATTTTGAAATTGGCTTCAAAAATTGGCGTTGTTTATGAAAGCAAACGTTTGTATGAAAATCAAGTTGCAGATTGGATCCGAAAGGTATTGAACGGAAAAGGATATCAAATGGAACCCAAAGCATCTCAAATGCTCGTTGAGTTTTTGGGAGTAGATATGGGAAAAATTAGCAATGAATTGGACAAACTCATGCTTATTGCACCCAAAGGAACTATTTTGAATGCTGACCATATCGAAAAGAATATTGGTATCAGCAAGGACTTTAATAATTTTGAATTGCGAAAAGCACTTGGAAACAAAAGTATTGCTAAGGCCAATCAAATAGTCACTTATTTTTCTAATAATCCCAAAAAAAATCCATTGGTGATGACCATCGCATTATTGAACTCTTTCTTTGTTCAATTACTTATTTACCATGGTCTCAATGATAAGTCAAAATCAAATGTAGCCAAGAGTCTAGGCGTCAATCCCTATTTTGTTGATGACTATGTGCTAGCTGCTAGAAACTATCCGATGCGAAAAGTGTCAAAAATTATAACATATCTTAGAGAAGCAGATGTTACAAGCAAGGGAGTAGGTGGTAATTTGTCTCAACATGATATATTGAAAGAGTTACTGTTTAAAATAATGCATTGATTTATGGTAGATTAGCTTCGGAGTATTTATATTTGCAGAACTATGAAAATAAATTACCCTCATGAAATTCCCACTATTACTCTTGTTCTTTTATGCAGTCCTACCTATTCACGGCCAATCAAAAGTCAATCAATTTGATGAAAATGGATTGAAAACCGGTAAGTGGGAGCGTAAGTACGTCAATGGAAATTACCGTTACAAAGGTCAGTTTGAAAAAGACAAAGAAGTCGGTGTGTTCTATTTTTTTTCGGAATATAACAACACCACCCCTTATTTGATAAAGGAATTCACGAAGGACAATCTTGTTTGTTCCGTTCGGTTTTATACCAGAGCAGGAATATTAGAAAGTGAAGGTAAAATGCTAGGTAAAGTACATGTGGGTAAATGGTTGTATTACGGTCCAAATGGTAAGCGAATTGTACTAGAGGAGAACTACAAAGACGGAGTTTTTCACGGTCCAGTTAAAATATTTTATAGAGACGGTTCCCTTACTGAGGAAATAAATTACAAAAATGGTATTATGCATGGAAATAGCATACGATATACCGATTTAGGTCAGTTAGTGTCCAAGATTCCGTATTTTGAAGGAAAAATTAACGGTGAAGTGTTTTATTATGACAACAACGGGGTTATTCTTGAAAATGGTTACTATATCAATGGGAAAAAAGTTGGAGATTGGAAGCTTTATTTGGATGGAAAACTTCAAAAGATAGTACAACCCAATAAAAAGAAAGAAAGAGCACCAATTCCTTATAAAGTGATGTTGGAACGTATTAAAATGAGACAAAATAGCGCTTCGAACTAATTCATTCTTTTTTACAATACAAATGCGTATCTTTGTCGCCTTAAAATTTACGAAATGAAACGTGTTGTAGTTGGTCTTTCCGGAGGTGTTGATAGCAGTGTAGCTGCTTATCTTCTTAAAAAACAAGGGTATGAAGTTATCGGCTTGTTTATGAAAAATTGGCATGATGACTCAGTGACGATATCGAACGAATGTCCTTGGTTAGAAGATAGTAATGATGCGATGTTAGTTGCAGAAAAGCTAGGAATCCCATTTCAAGTTGTCGACTTAAGCGAGCAGTATAAAGATAGAATTGTCGATTATATGTTTCGCGAATACGAAATGGGAAGAACCCCAAATCCTGATGTTTTGTGCAACAGAGAAATTAAGTTTGATGTATTTATGGACATCGCCTTAGATTTAGGAGCAGATTTTGTCGCTACAGGTCATTACTGTAGAAAGACAACTTTTCAAAAAGATGACAAAGAAATACACCAACTCTTAGCTGGTAAAGATAGCAATAAAGACCAATCCTATTTCTTGTGTCAGCTCTCGCAAAAACAATTGGCAAAAGCGCTTTTTCCTATTGGTGAATTGACCAAACCACAAGTTAGGGATATTGCAAAAGAAATGGATCTGATTACAGCAGATAAAAAAGATTCTCAAGGCCTATGTTTTATTGGTAAAGTGAGACTTCCTGAATTCTTACAACAAAAATTACAACCTAAAGAGGGAGTGATTGTGACAATTCCAAATGAAGCAGCAATCTACAACAGAGAAATACCCGCTTTTGAAAATAAGGAAGCTGAATTGGCTTTTTATGCACAAAAATACGACTACAATACTTCTCTAGGAAAAACAGTAGCAAAACATCAAGGCGCCCATTATTTCACCAAAGGACAACGCAAAGGTTTGGCTGTTGGGGGAACTGTAGAACCTCTATTTGTCATAGAGACTGATGTGGTTGAAAACGTGATTTATACTGGAGAGGGAAAAAACCACCCAGGATTGTATAGAAAGGTATTGTTTGTGACTAATGAAGAATTGCATTGGATTCGTGAAGATTTATCTTTACATGAAGGAGAACATATGGATGTTGCCGCAAGAATTCGCTACCGTCAAACCCTAGAGAAAGCAACGCTATATAAAGTTAAAAACGGAATGTATGTATCATTTGAAAACCCTCAATCTGCTATTACTGAAGGGCAATTTGTCGCTTGGTATGCAGACGATGAATTATTAGGCTCTGGTGTTATCTCATAATAAATAACTGATACCTCTTAAAAAGGTCTTACAAACGAATAGATAAAAATATATGAAACATTGGTTGCAAGCAGCTCGACTACGTACATTACCACTTTCTTTATCAGGGATATTTTTGGCAGGTTTTTTGGCTGTTTCAAAAGATTTCTTTGATATTTTAACTTTTATATTGGCAGTACTTACAACGATTGGATTCCAGGTGCTTTCCAATTTTGCGAATGACTACGGTGACGGTGTCAAAGGTACTGACAACGAAACACGCGTAGGTCCCCAAAGAGCCTTGCAAAGTGGCGCTATTTCTCCCCGAGAAATGTTACGTGCAATTTACCTTACTACAACCATTACTTTAGGTACTGCAATCGGTTTGATTTACGCAGCTTTTGGCTTGGAAGATTTTGCCTATTCACTGCTTTTCTTTTTTCTTGGAATAGCGAGCATCATAGCCGCCGTAAAATATACCATGGGTAAAAATGCATATGGATATAGTGGTTTTGGAGATGTTTTTGTATTTCTTTTTTTTGGATTGTTGAGTGTCGTAGGATGTTTGTTTTTGTACACACATGAATTTGATAAAACAGCTTTCTTACCTGCTTTTTCAATTGGTTTGTTGAGTGTAGGAGTCTTGAACTTAAATAACATGAGAGATCGTGCTTCTGATATACTCGCTAATAAAAATACACTGGTGGTTAAAATGGGAGCTTCATGGGCCAAAAGATACCACTATGCGCTGTTAGTACTTTCTTTCGTGACTGCTACGGTTTATGTCATAGGTGATTATCATTCGCCGACTCAATTTTTATTCACGATTGCCTTTATTCCGATCGCAGTTCATTTTAAAACAGTCTATACCAACCAAATTCCTAAAGATCTGGATCCAGAATTAAAAAAGCTCGCTTTGAGCACCCTGTTGTTTTCGATTTTATTTGGTTTGGGACAGGTTCTTTAGAATAATACTTACCCTTGTTTGCACTAAATTAGATTGAAACTATTTTTTGTAAAGATTTTAAGTAGTAGTTTTGTACCATTGATAATCGATGATGAAAAAGGAGTTTATAGCACTATTTTTTTATGTTTTGTACGGTGTTGCAATGATGCGACCCCTAATTCCCATATTGGAGTATTATGCCAATCAAGATTATATTGTTACTGTACTTTGTGAAAACAGAGACAAGCCAACAATGGCCTGTAATGGGAAGTGTTATTTGGCCAAAGAATTCGCTACTTTTTCTTCAATTACACAGCACCAACACCAGCACGAGAATCAGTTACCACAAATAGATTTGAGCAAATACCCTGTAGCGCCGCTTAATACTCCTTTTTTATTAGAGGGCTATGTGCAACATATTTCAAAACTATATTGGAACGATTATCATAGTGCAGTTCAATATGAACAAGAAAGTCTTTTTAGACCACCCATTTTATCCTAATTCATACACACGGTTTTTCAACCAAATTGCATTATACCTTTGATATATCTTCACTAAAATTGTTATGTCATGGGGTATAATACTTTACTTAATTTTTATCCCTGTTAAAAAAATAGAACGCAAGGATATTTCAAACACACAGTAATGAATTTTAAATGGATTTTTACAATAGCCTTGTTCTCAATAGGGCAACAAATACTAATAGCACAAAACAGAGCCGATACCTCTGAAAAAAATATAAGGTGGACCTCAAGTAGGGCAGACGGTCACGCTCCAATGGGAGTTATGGCTGACCATGTTCACCACAAAGGAGAGTTTATGTTTTCTTACCGTATGATGCACATGGAAATGAAAGCAAACTTACAAGGAGGTTCTGAAGTTTCAAATGCAACAATTTTAGAGCAGTACCACGCTGCGCCTCAGTTTATGAAAATGCAAATGCACATGTTTGGTGTGATGTTTGCACCTAGTGACAAACTTACCTTGTTGGCAATGACTTCTTATAGAGACAATACTATGGAATCATTAAAGATGGACACACACATGCATACACATTCAGACATGACAATGATGCGCTCAGCAATGTCTATACCTATGGAAACCACTTCGTCACAGATGGGATCAATGGGATTTGGTGATTTGAAGCTAGGTGCCTTGTACCAATTCTTCAATAGAAATAGACGGGCGATGCATGTAAATATAACCGCTTTTATACCAGTAGGGTCAATCAAAGAAATTGCAGCGATGGATATGGGAATGGACATGTCTTCAAGTAACGAACAACGTTTGGGCTATGCCATGCAATTGGGGTCGGGAACTTGGGATTTAAATTTGGGAACTACCTATCTCAAACAATATGAAAACGCTTCTTATGGGGTTCAAGCCAATTATCTTACTCGTTTGGGAACAAACTCTGAAGACTATACTTTGGGCAATCAGGTACATGCCACTTTTTGGACAGCCTATGCATTCAATCCTGCTTTGAGTACTTCTTTGCGTGCCAATTATAAACATAGTGCAGCTATAGAAGGAAAAGATGCATCCTTTATGAATACAATGATGTCTCCGGTATTCAATACAAACAATACTGGAAAACAACAATTAGATCTTTTGTTAGGACTCAATTACGGGGTATTCAAGGGAAGCCTAAAAGGATTGCGTTTTCAAATTGAAGCAGGGCTTCCTGTCTTTCAAGATGTCAATGGAATCCAAATGAAAAGTACTTTTGTAGTGACTACAGGATTGCAATATGCTTTTGGTGGACACTAAAGATATTTTTAAGAATTATATAAGAAACGGTGCTGAAAGGCACCGTTTTTTTTGTTTATCTTTGAAATGATTTACTTGTAAAACTATAACATATCACCCTATATTCAATCCTTAGATGAAGTACTATTTTTGTATGTTAATAGCCTTTTATTATGGCCAAAACACTTTTTCTCAAG
This sequence comes from Flavicella sp., assembly GCA_042091695.1. Classification (GTDB taxonomy): domain Bacteria; phylum Bacteroidota; class Bacteroidia; order Flavobacteriales; family Flavobacteriaceae; genus Flavicella. The sequence goes on along the minus strand of JBELHA010000003.1, from coordinate 71,208 downwards.
CACCTAAAAAACGCAATTCCAATCAGATTTATGAGGAAATTCAAAGCTTGAATTTTTTTGGAACTGTTTTGTACATCGCTGCACATCCCGACGATGAAAATACCCGTTTGTTATCCTATATTTCTCACAAAGAAAAGGCCAGAGCAGTCTATCTAGCACTTACAAGAGGAGGTGGTGGTCAAAATTTAATAGGACCGGAAATTCGTGAAACTTTAGGAGTAATGCGTACGCAAGAATTGTTAGCAGCACGGTCTTTTGACGGAGCAGAACAACGCTTTGCAAGGGCCGTAGATTTTGGATATTCCAAAGTACCCTCAGAAACGTTTAAGATATGGGATAGAAAAGCAGTTCTAAGCGATGTAGTTTGGGCCATTCGCACCTTAAAACCTGACATTGTCATCAATAGATTTGACCATAGAACGCCGGGAACCACACACGGGCACCACTCAGCTTCTGCCATGCTTTCTGTAGAAGCTTTTGACTTAGCAGCTCAAAAAGCAAGTTTTCCGGAGCAGCTCAAATACACTGATGTATGGCAGCCCCAACGACTTTTTTTTAATACTTCTTGGTGGTTTTATGGCTCTAAAGATAGGTTCAATAAAGCTGGAAAGTCGCACATGCTTTCTTTTGATATTGGTACTTATTATCCGCTCAAAGGGTTGTCGAACAATGAAATAGCTGCATTGGCAAGTAGTCAACACCGTTGCCAAGGTTTTGGTCGCCTGTCACAAAGAGGAAGTCAAAAAGAATACATAGAATTACTCAAAGGAGAAATGCCTAAAGACGGCCAGGAATTGTTTTCTGGAATTGAAACCTCTTGGAGGCGTGTCAAAGGTGGGGCAGCAATAGCAGCCATCCTTGAACCAATACAAGAAAATTTTAATTTTAACAATCCTTCGGTTCACTTAGCCCAGTTGACCAAAGCCTATGCTTTGATTGAAGCCTTGGAAGATACCCATTGGAAAACGCTTAAAAAAGAAGCAATTACAGATATTATACTCGCTTGTGCAGGTTTATACCTTGAAGCTACATCTAAAGAAGCATCTACAAGTCCAAACGAGGTAGTTGCTCTAAAAATAGAAGCGATCAACCGTTCAGAAGTTCCTGTGATACTAAAATCGCTGACTTTGCATCCTTCTGGTGAATACCGAGAAATAGGCTTGAATTTAGAAGCAAACAAAAGGGAAAACTTGCAAGCAACGATTCCATTGCAAAACGAAGCCTATACAACACCCTATTGGTTGAAAACTCCTGCTAGTTTAGGGATGTATTCCGTCGAAAATCCATTACATATTGGCCTGCCTACTACCCCTAAAAACATCAAGGTGTCTTTTGTTCTAAACATGTTTGGAACCGATATTGAGGTCGCAAAAGACGTAGTATATCGATTTTCAAAAAGAGACCAAGGTGAGATGTACCAACCCTTTGAAGTGTTGCCTGTTGTTACCACAAAGATTGAGGAAAATGTAGTTTTGTTTCCAAACGATCGTCCAAAGACTATTCACGTTGCTGTACAGTCTGGAAAAGAAAACGTTGCAGGTAGCTTGTCTTTAGAGTCTAAAGAGGGCTGGCAGGTATCTCCAAAAAGTATCCCTTTTGAATTGGTTGAAAAAGGGGAGTTGCAATCTTTTTCTTTTAAAGTGACACCTCCAAGAAATCAGTCAGAAAGTGAATTGAATGCTGTGGTCTCCCACGAGGGGGCAACTTTTAGTCAAGAACTCATAGAAATACAGTATCCGCATATTCCAAAGCAATCGATGTTGTACCCTTCAACGGCGAAGGTGGCGCGTATGGAAATTGCAAAGAGAGGAACTCAAATAGGATACATACAAGGAGCAGGAGATGTCATTCCGAAATGCTTGGAGCAGATCGGTTATTTTGTAACAGAATTGCAGCCAAGAGAACTCAATGCAGAACGTTTGAACGCATTCGACGCAGTAGTAGTAGGGATCCGCGCCTATAATACCTTGGAGGATTTACATTTCCATCAAAAAGAATTATTGGACTATGTGAAGAATGGAGGTAATTTGATTGTGCAATATAATACTGCAGGTCGCAAAGGAATCGATGTAAAAGCGCCTTTTGAATTGAAGGTTTCTAGAGACCGTGTGACGGATGAGCAAGCTGAGGTTCGCTTTTTGGCACCTGAGCACCCACTGCTGAATAGTCCAAATAAAATTTCTTCTAAAGATTTTGAAGGATGGGTGCAAGAACGAGGCCTCTATTTTCCAAATAGTTGGTCTAAAGAATATACGCCACTACTCTCCATAAATGATGCTGGAGAAACTCCAAAAAATGGTAGCCTTTTGGTGGCTCCTTATGGAAAAGGAAATTATATCTACACAGGATTGAGCTTTTTTAGAGAATTACCTGCTGGTGTTCCTGGGGCCTATAAACTTTTTGCTAACTTGTTGTCTCTTGAAAATAGATAAACTCATCCTATGGCTACAAATAAATTCAAATGGAAACCTATATATACAGCAGTGTTGCTCGGCAATATACTTTATATTGTGGTTTTTTATCTCATCATGAAACGTTTTACCTTTTAACTATAACCTATGCAAACGATTGATTGGATTGTCTTATTAGGAACATTATTGTGTATTGTTGTCTATGGAGTATACAAAACTAGGGGGACGCAAAGTGTCACTGATTTTGTAAAAGGAGGAAGTACTGCCAATTGGTGGACCATTGGTCTATCCGTTATGGCGACGCAAGCGAGTGCGATTACTTTTTTATCCACTCCAGGTCAGGCCTTTCACGACGGAATGGGTTTTGTGCAGTTTTATTTTGGATTGCCATTGGCCATGGTTATCATTTGTATGGTCTTTATTCCGATATACCACAAGTTGAATGTTTTTACTGCCTATGAGTTTTTAGAGCAGCGTTTTGATTTGAAAACACGTACGCTAACCGCAATTTTGTTTTTGGTACAACGTGGTTTGGCAGCTGGGATTACTATTTTTGCACCTGCCATAGTACTTTCTGCAGTATTGGGTTGGGGGCTCATACCTTTGAATATATCCATCGGTGTTTTGGTGATTATTTATACCGTGTCAGGAGGAACAAAGGCAGTAAGTGTGACGCAAAAACAACAGATGGCCATCATCTTCTCAGGAATGTTTGTTGCTTTTTACCTGATTCTAGATTACCTGCCAGAAGATATTTCCTTTGTAAAGGCATTGGAAATTGCTGCTGTAAGTGGTAAAATGGATATTCTGGATTTCTCTTTTGATCTGAACAACCGCTATACGATTTGGACGGGGCTTTTAGGAGGGACTTTTTTGATGCTTTCTTATTTTGGAACCGATCAAAGTCAAGTACAACGCTATTTGTCTGGTAAGTCCGTACGTGAAAGTCAAATGGGAATGCTTTTCAATGGTTTGTTAAAAGTTCCCATGCAATTCTTTATACTATTGGTTGGGGTCTTTGTATTCGTATTTTATCAGTTCCATACTGCTCCTTTGCATTTCAATCCCAAAGTGAATACAGAGGTGTTTGTGGGATATCAAAAAGAACAATACAAAGCACTACAAGTACAACACCAAGGGATAGAATCTAAGCGGAAAAAACTATTACACAAAGAATTTACCGCTGAAAATATAGATAAAATACAAGCTTTGAACGAGCAAGACCGCCTTTTAAAAAACAAGGCCAAAACCTTGATCCAAGAAGCAGATGCTAGCATTGAAACAAACGATAAGGATTATGTTTTTTTACATTTTATACTCAATAACCTTCCTCGAGGATTGATAGGCTTGTTATTGGCTGTGATACTTTCAGCTGCGATGTCTTCAACCGCTTCTGAATTGAATGCGCTGGCTTCTACTACTGCTTTGGATTTGTACAAGCGAAATAGTAGGGTACCCAAAACGGAAGCACATTATGTCAAGGCCACGAGATGGTTTACTTTTGGCTGGGGGGTTCTCGCCATTTTTGTTGCTTGTGTAGCCAATTTATTTGATAATTTGATACAATTGGTCAATATCATAGGTTCTATTTTTTATGGCAATGTTTTGGGAATATTTTTGTTGGCTTTCTTTGTGAAAAAGGTACGCGGAAATGCTGTCTTTACAGCAGCGATCTTCACGCAGGTTTTTATTGTAGTGGTTTGGTTCTTGGACCTATTGCCTTATTTGTGGTTGAACCTTTTAGGTTGTGTAACAGTGATGCTTTTGGCGATTATTTTAAATGGATTTCAAAAAAAACCTCAATTAAATAAGGCTATTTAATTGAGGTTTTGAAAAGTTGTACACTTAATTATGCACCCCATTCTTTTAGTGACGCTTGGTTCATTTTTACATATTCCTGGTTGTCTGCCTTTTCAGCATATAGTATAGATTTTTGAGCTACTTTGATAGCTGCTTTTTTCTTTCCGTTTTTTGCGTAGATCAAAGCTTGCTTTCTCAGGAACCAATAACGTGGTTTTTTTTCCGTCATCTGATTTGCTTTTTCAATCCACTGTTCTGCTTTTTGTAAATCTAGGTTATGCTCAAGAAAATAATTAGCAGCATTGTAATAGTCTTTTGCTTTCGGGTTTTTCACCATGTTAGCCTCTATACTTTGAAGCACTACTTCATTTGTGTTTATTGTAAAAGGAAGGCTTACTTGGCTGTTTTCCCAAGAGAATACCAACGAAGCTCCCTCATTGTGAAGCGCTCTAAAATCAATGGCAAAAGTCTCTACTGAATTCGCTAGTGTAGTAACAGGTACAGAGGTACTCGCTACGACTTTGCTTTCATCCCATTGCCTAGGAGTTCCCCAATTGCTTGCATCCTTGTAAAATAGAACCTCCCAATTTTTTTTATTTGGTTTTGTATAGAGGGCATAGGTACCTGCAGGAATTGTTGTCTTTCCAACAGTAATGGCTTGGTCAAAGTTAATTGTTGTGTTTTTATTGGCTCCTGTTCTCCACAATTTCCCGTAAGGTACTAGATCACCAAATATTTTTCTTCCTTTGACACCAGGACGAGAATACTCGACTGTAACATTCGTCAATCCAACGACTTGTTGGTTTGTTGCTTTAGGACTTGGCATTGGAGTTTTTACTTGCGCTTGTCCTACAAAGACAAAGGCACATAGCATAATTTTTATAAATGTTGCTTTCATAATAGGTTTTTTAAATTTCAACGTGAAGATAGTTAGAGTTTTTTTTAGTTTATAAAAATAGGCTTTTTTTAAGTTATTTTTAACCAAGTGTCACGGAAGATATTTATCTCTTTCCCATTTTATAAGTACATTTGTTAGTGTGCATACTCAAAAGCATATAATTAGATAATCTAGCACAAATGATACAGGCAACTTACCAGCGTTATGTTTTAAATTTTAAACAGGCAAGCGGAACATCCCGTGGAGTATTGAAAACTAAAGAAACCTTTTTTTTCGTTTTCAAGCAGGGAGCTAAAGTCGGTTATGGTGAGACGGGATTATTTCGTGGTTTGAGTGCAGATGACCTTCCAGATTACGAAGAAAAGTTACAATGGGCCTGTGCGCATGTCAACCAAGGACTCACTTATTTGTTAGAAAATCTAAAAGCCTATCCCTCTATTCAGTTTGGACTGGAACAAGCTTTTCTATCTCTTGAATCTGTGAATGGATTTGATTTATTTTCTTCATCTTTTGTAAATGATGAGGCTCCCATAAACATCAATGGTTTGGTTTGGATGGGAGAAATTTCTTTTATGGAACAACAAATAGAAGAGAAATTGGCCCAAGGGTTTACAACCATAAAACTAAAAATTGGTGCCTTAGACTTTGAAAAAGAATGCCAATTACTCGCTGCAATTCGCAAGCGTTTTTCTAAAGAAGAAATAGAAATTAGAGTAGATGCCAACGGTGCTTTTACTCCTGAAAATGCTTTAGAAAAATTGGAGCGCTTGGCGAGGTTTGACATTCATTCTATAGAACAACCCATTCGACAAGGACAAGCAGCGGCCATGCAGGAACTCTGCTTGAAATCACCATTACCTATAGCCCTAGACGAAGAATTGATCGGTGTTTTTGATAAGGCGGCAAAAGAAGCTTTGTTGCAGAAAATACAACCACAATATATCATACTTAAACCTAGTTTGGTAGGAGGTATTGGCGGGAGTCAAGAATGGATTACCCTTGCAGAAAAATACGGAATTGATTGGTGGATAACCTCCGCGTTGGAAAGCAATATTGGATTGAATGCTATTGCTCAATGGACCAGTACATTGGGAACTACAATGCCGCAAGGTTTGGGAACAGGAGGACTTTTTACAAACAATATAACAGCTCCCTTAGAAGTAGCATCTGGAAAGTTATACTATAAAAGAGCCCTGAATTGGGATTTTATTCAACTAAACAACTAATTACAATCCATAAATAACAAACTATGAATTATTTACAAAAAGGCTTTTTAGGAAAAACAGATTGGTGGCGATACCCATTGACACTTTTAATTGTGGTAACAGGGGTGGGGCTATTTTCATTTCCACAATCTATTGCTATAGGGGTAAAAGCTGCAGCAGGTTTAGTAGATACTTCTCGACTGGAAGATATTAGTTATATAATGACCTTGTTCGATTCTAATGTTAATTTGATGTATATGTTATTGCCTTTTACAGGAGGGTTTATATTTTTATTTTTTTGTGTAAAATACATACACAATCAAGCGTTTAAAAATGTAACAACGGGAAGGTTTTTTATCGATTGGAGCCGCATTTTATTCTCCTTTTTAATGTGGGCTGGACTTACAGTACTACTTGTAGGAGTTCAATATGTAGTCATGCCAGATACTTTGGTTTGGAACTTTCAACCAACTGAGTTTTTACTATTATTGCTTATCGCTGTTGCATTGGTGCCTATTCAAACAAGTTTGGAAGAATACTTTTTTAGAGGGTATCTACTTCAGGCTTTGGGAGTAATGACAAAAAACAGATGGTTTCCACTAGTATTTACTTCGATTTTATTTGGTTTGGCGCATATGTCTAATCCAGAAGTCAATAAGCTAGGACCACTTTTAATGATTTACTATATTGGAACTGGATTGTTTCTAGGGATACTAACCTTGATGGATGACGGTCTAGAATTGAGTATTGGTTTTCATGCTGCAAATAATTTGATTACTGCTTTGTTAGTTACCGCAGATTGGCAAGTTTTTCAGACTTATTCAATATTTAAAGACGTTTCTGAACCTAATTTATGGTTGTCGATCTTACCTTCTCTAATTATCTTTCCTTTGCTGCTGGTTTTTTATGCTAAAAAATACGGTTGGACTGATTGGAAAGGAAAATTGTTTGGACCTGTCAAAGCTCCTGTGTTAGATGAAGATGCAGTATAAGCCCAACATACATGTTAATTTTAAATTACAAGGTAACTCCTTTGCAAGTTCAGCTGCTTTAATTTCATATGTCGCTGAACTTTCAGAAGAAAGTGCCCTGTTTTTAACTGCTTGGTTTGATATTACTGCCACTGTTGAAGTTCAGACATCGGGTTCTACAGGAACTCCTAAAAGGATGTTATTGCAAAAAAAATACATGCGCAACTCTGCAATTGCAACGGGGGCTTATTTTGGTTTGGGACCAACAACGACTGCTTTATTATGTATGAGTAGTCAGTATATTGCAGGAAAAATGATGTGGGTACGTGCCCTGGAATTGGGATGGCATTTGGACTTGGAAGCTGTTACTTCTAAACCATTGGACGGCATACAAAAGACCTATGATTTTGCGGCTATGGTGCCCTTACAGCTATTTAATTCTATTGATAAGTTACATCATATAGACAAGTTGATTGTCGGAGGTGGGGTAGTAGCACCCCCTTTAAAAGCAAAATTAGAAGCGCTATCAACAAAAGTATACGCTACCTATGGAATGACTGAAACTATCACACATATTGCAGTACAACAGCTCAATCATGTCCAGGAAAACACAACAGGCTTGTACAAAGTACTGCCCGGAGTAAATATAGATAGAGACGCTAGAGGTTGTTTGGTCATAGACGCTCCTAAACTTTCAGACGCAGCAGTTGTGACCAATGATTTGGTTCGCATTGCAGACAGTAAACATTTTGAATGGTTAGGTCGCTACGATTCTATAATCAATAGTGGGGGAGTCAAACTCATTCCAGAACAAATTGAAACCAAATTGGCTATAACCTGTCGCGGTACTTTTTTTATTCATGCGCTAGAAGATGCTGTTTTGGGTCAAAAAGTAGTGTTGCTAGTCGAAGGCGAAGGAAAGCCAATTCACGACAAGCAAGCGATACTTACATTCCTTTCGCATCCTGTTTTGGAGGCATATGAAGTGCCGAAATCTATATATTTTGTGAAGGAATTTGTATATACAGAGACAAAAAAAATACAGCGGACAAAAACAATTGCGCGCTGTATTTTTTAAGTTGTTTGTTTTTACAACTTACTTGTATGGTTTTTTTGATAGCTTTCAAAGGTTGTGTCTTTATAGCGATCCTCCCCAATAAATCCAAGTACTTGTTCCATAAAATTAGGTCTTAAATAACCTGGGACTCTGTCGATAATTCCTTGTTTCTTATCTAAAAAGACTGTGCTTGGATAGCTCATTTTTCCTTTGAGCAATGCGGCAGCAAATTCATGTACACCACGTCTTCCTTGGTTGATAAATCCAAATGTTTTTCCTTTGAATACGAGAGAATCTCTTTGCTCAGCATTGAACTTTACTGCATAAAAATTCTTATTAATAAGTCCTACAATTACTTTGTTTTCGTAGGTCTCACGATCCATTTTCTTACAGTAGCCACACCAATCTGTATAGACATCAATCAGTATATTTCTAGGTTCCTTTTCGCTCAAACGAACCGCTTCTTCGATGCTCACCCAATTGACTTTTTGTGCAAAAGTCTGAAGCGTTAGCAGTACTAAAACGGCTAACGTTATTTTATGTTTATTGAACTCCATGCATTAGTTTTTTAAGAACTGGGTTTAAAGCAATTACTAATAGCCCAGCTACAGTAGGTACAATTGTAAATATCAAGAAGAAAGAAGACAGTCCGTAGTCCTTAGTGATATTTTCAATTTGACCTCCTAAAATAGCGGCTAATTTATTTCCAATAGCAATGGCCAAATACCACATACCAAACATAAAGGCAATCATTCTAGGAGGTACAAGTTTAGATACATAAGACAGTCCAACAGGTGATAGGCATAATTCTCCAAGTGTATGGAACAAGTAAGCCAATACCAACCAAATCATACTTACTTTCACACCCTCTTGAACACCACTAGCGCCATAGGCTAATAAACCAAAACCTATTGCCATAATGATCAAGCCCAATCCATATTTTACTGCAGCTGAAGGGTTGTACTTTGACTCCCACCATTTAGAAAAAAAAGAGGCAAAAGCTATTATGAAAAAGGAGTTTAAGATACTAAACCAAGAAACAGTAATTTCAGATGACTCTGCGTTGAATTCTTTGTTAAGCATCCACAAAGCAATCCCCCATATTCCAATAAAACAAACCGCCAAAACAATGTTAGATCCTAGAATTTTTTTACCCGTACTTTTTGCGAGTAATACCAACACCCAAGTAATTATTCCCAGAGGGATAATTGTCAATAATGCATTGATTGTATTGAAGATGAGTTGGCTATTTCCAGATAATGCTCTATCGACATTGTCACGAGCAAACAATACAAGAGAGGTAGCTCCTTGTTCAAAACTCATCCAGAAAAAAACTGTAAATAAGGCAAAAATAACCATAGCTATCATACGGTCACGTACAATTTTTGTATAACGAGACATACGAGTGATGACCAATACTAAAAAGAGTAGTAAACCGAAAAGCACAGCTATATACTGCCCTGCAATTCCATTGAATTCGAAAGGGAATAAGTCAATATTCCCAATTTTTGACAATGGGTCATTCAATGCGTACATCAACCCTATAACTGTAGATAAAACTATTAATATTTTGTCTACAGAAGTAAATTCATTTCTTTTTTCTTCGTTTTTATCAACAACTTTAGTGGTTGTTATAACATCATTTTTAGTAGGTACATCGCCAATACTTCCAAATAATGGTTTTGCTAGCCAAAATTGTAACGTTCCTAGTAGCATAAAAACTCCTGCGAGTCCAAATCCCCAAGACCATCCTATTTTTTCAGCCAAATACCCACAAAGCATCATTCCAAAAAAGGCTCCTGCATTTACTCCCATATAGAAAATAGTATAAGCACCATCTTTTTTCTCAGTATTATCTTTATACATTTCAGAGATAATTGAGGTGATGTTTGGCTTGAAAAATCCAGTACCAATAACAAGCAATGCAAGTCCAACATACAACCAAAATTCAGTTTCAATAGCCATTGCAGCATGTCCTAAGGTCATAATAGCGGCTCCAATCACAACAGCCCATCGATACCCTGTTAGTTTGTCGGCTATGATTCCTCCAAGAATTGGAGTTAAATATAACAACATTGCGTAGGTCCCAAAAAGAGCTGCTGCATTTTCTGCAGACCAAGCCCAACCTGGGTTGGCTCCTACTGCGGCATAGGTTAAAAAATTGATGAGAAGCACTCTCATTCCGTAGAAAGAAAAACGCTCCCACATTTCTGTAAAGAATAAAACGAAAAGTCCCGCTGGGTGTCCTAATACCTTTGTTGCGAAAAAGTTTTCTTGAGTTGATACATTCATAAATTGTGATTTATTTTAAATGATATTTTGTCCTAAGCCATCTGTGTTTCGTTGTCTTCAGCACCATGAGTCAATTGGTCTAACTTTTTTCTTATTGTCAATACCAACAGTCCGAAAAGGATACAAAAAGTAGCAATCCCTGTAAAAATAGTGAATTCTCCTAACTCCTCCGCTGATTCTCCTAGTAGTCCAGCGAGTTTGTTTCCAAATCCAGTCATGGCAAAATAAACTCCCATCATGATAGATGCGTATTTTACGGGAGCAAGCTTAGTTATATAAGATAAGGCAACTGGGGATAGGCATAGTTCTCCAACAGTGTGGAACAAATAGGCCAATACCAACCAAAACATGGCGGATGCTCCTGTAGTTTCGTATTCCATAGCGGCAGCGGTCATAAATAAAAACCCAGTTCCCATGATGATCAACCCAAGGCACATTTTAAAAAGGGATGAAGATAGTTTTCCTTTTAATTTTCGCTTAGCCCAAATAGCTGCGACAGTGGTACCAAGGAATATGATAAATAAGGCGTTTAGCGATTGGAACCAAGTAGCAGGTACTTCCCCCCAATCTAAAAACATTCTACTTGTTTTTTCTTTGGCATAAATATTCATCAAACCACCTGCTTGTTCAAAGGCACCCCAAAAGATGATGACCAATAAGAAAGAAATAAACAATACGATGACTCTGTCTTTTTCAACTTTACTCAAAGGGTTCTTTAATGCCGCTTTTTCTTCTTTATTAGCGGTGTCACCAAGATAGTTTCCCACATGATTCAAATGATTTCTACCATAGTAAAAAACCAACATACCCAACAACATACCGATTCCAGCTAGTCCGAAACCGTAATGCCAACCGTGTACTTCTCCGACATAACCAACAATCAGACTTGATAGCAGTGCCCCTAAATTGATGCCAATATAAAAGATAGTAAACCCTTTGTCTCTTCGAATATCTCCTTGTTTGTAGAGCCCTCCTACCATAGTAGAGATATTAGGTTTTAGCATTCCAACTCCTGCAATAATCAGACCCAAACCTGTGTAAAAAGCCCACATTTCTTCGACAGCTAAGATACCGTGACCAAAACAGAGTAATATACCTCCATACAATACAGATTTTCGCTGTCCAATCAATTTATCGGCAATGATTCCTCCAGGTATGGAAGCTACATACACTAACATAGTGTACCATCCGTACAGCGCTAGGGCATCTCCTTGAGACCATCCTAATCCAGCATTTGTATCTGTTGTTTTTGCCATTAAATACAATACCAATAGAGCCCGCATTCCGTAGTAGGAAAAACGCTCCCACATTTCAGTTAAAAATAAAATATACAACCCCATTGGATGTCCAAAGAGTTCTTTTTCTGTGCTTTTATGTGTTGTAGTACTCATATTTAGTATTTGATATTATTTTTTTAAGTTTTTTTCCAAAAATTCTGTCATTTTAGTAAACAGGTGCAAACGGGTGTTTTTTCCTCTATAAATTCCATGTGTTCTGTCTGGATAAATAGCTTGTTCAAAAGGTTTGTTTTCTTCGATCAATGCATTGACCATTTGGTAAGTGTTTTGTACGTGTACGTTGTCATCACCAGTTCCGTGAATGATCAAGTAATTTCCCTTGAGTTTCTCTGCGTGAAATAGAGGAGAGTTTTCGTCGTAACCTTCAGGGTTTTCTTGTGGGGTTTGCATGTATCTTTCTGTGTAGATACTGTCGTAATACCTCCAAGAAGTTACTGGAGCTACGGCAATGGCTGTACTGAAGACGTCGTTTCCTTTGAGCAGACAATTAGAAGCCATAAAACCTCCAAAACTCCAGCCCCAAATTCCTATTCTATCGGCATCGATATAACTTCTTTTTCCCAATACTTTTGCAGCTTCAATTTGATCAATTGTTTCGTATTTCCCCAATTCTTTGTAGGTGACTCTTTTAAATGCAGACCCTTTGAATCCAGTACCCCTTCCATCTACACAAGCAATGATATATCCTTTTTGTGCCAAGTGCTGGTACCAGTAATCATTGTAGCTGTTCCAAGAATTATGCACTTCTTGGGATCCTGGACCTGAATATTGTACCATCAATAATGGATACTGTTTGTTCGGGTTGAAATTTGCAGGTTTTAAAATCCAACTGTTCAAAGTAGCATCCTTTGTTTCCAATTGAAAGAACTCTTTTTCTGAATACGTATAATCGTCAAGTTTGGCTAAAACAACATTGTTATTAAGCACTTCTTTTACTTTTTTTCCTCTTTTGTACAAAGTATAAGTAGTAGGAGTAGTCGCGTCTGAATGGTTGAGGATACAATAAGATTTATCCTTGCTAAAATCAGCATCACTAGTTCCTGTTGCGGCACTTATCAGTTTTTTATTTTTCCCTTTTATGCTTATTTGATAAATACTTTTATTGGTACTTCCAGTTTCTACTGATTGGTAATACAGTGTCTTGCTTTTCTTGTGAATCCCATAAAATTTGGTGACTTCCCAATCTCCTTTTGTGAGTTGCTTTTTGAGTGCACCGTTGGCTGCATAGTGGTACAAATGATTGAAACCACTTTTTTCACTGCTGTATAAAAAAGAGTTGTCCTCTAAAAAGGTCAAGTTGTTAGTTTCTACGATATCAACATAGGTGTTGTTTTGCTCCTCTAATAGAATTGAGCTATTGTTGTTTTCTGTATTTACAAGATGTAATTTAAGATGATTTTGATGCCTGTTTAAGGTTATTACAGCAAAAGATTCATTTTTTTCGGTCCATCGTAAATCAGCAATATATTCATAGTCCCCAATAGCAACTTTTTTTGTGATTTTTGAACTAAGATCATAGGTATGAAGGCTAACTATTGCATTTTTTTCACCTGCTTTTGGGTATTTAAAAGTTTGTTGGCTTGGGTACAAACCATTTCCTACAATATCCATGCTGTAGAAAGGAACTTCACTTTCGTCAAACTTTAGAAATGCTATTTTTTTAGAATCTTTGCTCCAGATAAAAGCTTTGACCATTGATAATTCTTCTTCGTAGACCCAATCAGCGATACCATTGATTGTATGGTTGTATTTTCCATCATAGGTAATTTGTTGTGTGCTATTACTCGCAATGTCTTTGATGTAAATATCGTTGTTTTTTACAAAGGCTATTTTTTTACTATCCTTAGAAAAAGTAGGTTCTTGTATCGGTTCTGCATCGATCAATACTGCTTTTTTAAGTTTTACATCATATAGGTAAAAAACTGCTTTAGAGGAACGTCTATAAATCTGTTGTGATTTTGTACTCAAAAGTACCTGTGTTTCATCCTTGTTGAACGAATAATCATCAAAATAAGCGATGTTTTCAAGCTCGCGACTCGAGACAAGTGTTTTTGTTTTTTCTAAAGTCTCATAACTGTAAATATCTATAGAAGTACTTTTGTTAGTATAATCGTAATCTAACAAGCTATAGTAATTGTTGTTCATCGGGCGGTATGCCTCAAGATATTGTTCTCTAAATCCTCCTTTCCAAATTTCTGAAAGTGTGATTTCTTTTTTTTGTGCAATTAAAATAGAGGGTAATACAAGGAGGGTAAAAAGTATTTTTCGCATGTAAGTTTTTTTATTTTCAATGGCACAATTTAGAAAAAATGCATTGAATAAAGTTCAATTTCTCCTACTTTTTTAAGCTTTTTGAAGATTTCACAAATGCTTCTTTAGGATTCTGTTTTTTTTACTTGTTTTTTTTTCGTAAATTTTTATAATAATAGCCTCCCTATGAATTATTTGATTTTTATTTTGTCCTGCTTTTGCCTTGTGAATACAAAGGCTCAGGAGACCTTGAAAATCAATTCAGATTATCTTTCAGACAATGTCTATTTGTTACATCCTGCCGCAGCAGGTATTGGTAATTCCGGCAAAATTCGACTCACAAATAACACACAGTGGAGAGGTGTAAAGGACGCACCATCATTACAAACATTAAGTTTTCACAATAGATTTGGAAAGGGCTCTAGTTTTGGGACGATTTTATTCAATGATGAGAATGGTTATCATGCGAGTAAAGGGGTACAGTTGACTTATGCTTATCACATCAATATGTCAAAAGGGTATAGATCTTTTAAACAACTTTCTTTTGGTCTATCGCTTGCTGTGGTACAACAACTTTTTGACACAAGTATTTTGGCCAATACCACAGAAACTTCTCTATTAGCAATTAATAGTAGTGATCGTTATTTTAATGGGGATTTTGGGATGTCTTTTCATTGGAATCAATTTTTTAGCTACTTAACAGTAAAAAATATATTTTTAACAACGAATGAAGATGACGTATTGGAAGCAGTTGATTTGAGTAAATATATTTTATTTGCAGGCTGTTTTTTAGGGAAAGATTATCCCATTCAGTTTGAACCTTCATTAATGTTAATGCACGAGCCTTATTTTGAAAGAAACCGCTTTGATTTCAATTGTAAATTTTACACAAATATGCAAAAAGCTCAGGTGTGGGGAGCCATCTCTTACAGTACAACTACAGGGGATCCTAGTTTGACGCCTCGTGAGTTTATAACGCCTATTTTTGGGGTTAATTATAAAAATTACATGTTTTCTTATGCCTATTCGGAACAGTTGGGAGGTGTTGGATTGAGTACCAAAGGGGGCTACCATCAATTCACACTAGGTATGAATGTCTTTGTTCGTAAATCGCGCCTATCAGCTTGTCCAAATATCAATACAAGTTATTTCTTTTAAAGTGTATATTTGAATTAAATTACACTCAAAAATAGAAATATGCTGTTAAAAGAAGTTAGAGGATTTACACCTCAAATTGGAAATCCAGTTTTTATTGCTGAAAATGCCGTTATTGTTGGTCAAGTTACTATGGGAGACGCTTGTAGTGTTTGGTACCATGCTGTCATAAGAGGAGACGTACATTCCATTACCATTGGTAATAAAGTTAATATTCAAGACGGAGCTGTCATTCATGCTACCTATAAAAAGTCACCAACGGTGATAGGTAATAATGTATCAATTGGACACAATGCGATTGTACATGGTTGCACTTTAAAAGACAATGTATTGATCGGAATGGGGGCTATCGTTATGGACGATTGTATCATAGAATCCAATTGTATTATTGCTGCAGGTGCTGTATTGGCAAAGGGTACTCATGTAAAATCAGGTTCTGTGTATGGAGGTGTTCCAGCCAAAAAAATAAAAGATATCAGTGAGGAGTTGTTGACAGGAGAAATTCATAGAATCGCTGAGAATTATATAAAATATGCAGGTTGGTTTGCGAAATAGAAAAAAGCTTTGTCTCTTTTTTAGATATTTTAAAAAGCTTTTTTTCCATAAAAATCAGAACAATCATTCGTTTGTTAATGAATTAAATTTTACTTTTGCGCATGCAACAAAAAGTACTTATTTTAGATTTCGGATCGCAATTCACGCAACTTATTGCACGTAGAGTTAGAGAACTCAACATTTATTGCGAAATACATCCCTACAACAGCTCAAAGTTTTCAGCGGATGATTTTAAAGCGGTCATCCTTTCAGGAAGTCCGCATTCAGTAAGAGGAACAGAAGCTCCACAACCAGATTTATCTCAGATAAAAGGAAAGAAACCTTTGTTAGGGGTTTGTTACGGTGCGCAATACTTAGCTCATTTTTATGGAGGTGAAGTAGGTGCTTCAAAGACCAGAGAATATGGAAGGGCAAACCTTTCATTTGTAGCTACTGATAGTCCCTTGTTTGAGGGGATACATGAGGACAGTCAAGTTTGGATGAGTCATTCAGATACTATTCTAAAATTACCTGAAAATTATACTAAAATAGCGAGTACACACGATGTAGAAAATGCTGCCTATGCTATTGAAGGCGAAGATACATATGCCATACAGTTCCATCCAGAGGTTTACCATTCTACAGACGGCTTGCAATTGCTAGAGAATTTCTTGGTAAAAATTGCAGACGTAGCACAGACATGGACACCTACTAGTTTTGTGGACACTACAGTAAAAGCGATACAGGACAAAGTTGGATCAGATAAAGTTGTTTTAGGTTTGTCAGGAGGTGTAGATTCTACAGTAGCTGCAGTTTTGCTAGATAAAGCGATTGGGAAAAATTTGCATTGTATTTTTGTGAACAACGGTTTGTTGCGAAAAGATGAATTTCAAAATGTATTGAAGCAGTACGAAGGTATGGGCTTAAATGTGAAAGGAGTAGATGCTTCGGCACGCTTTTTGGATGCTTTGAAAGGGGAATCTGATCCTGAGAAAAAACGTAAGATTATTGGACGTTGTTTTATAGAAGTGTTTGATGAAGAATCAAACCTTTTGACGGATGTTAAGTGGTTGGCACAAGGAACTATTTATCCAGACGTTATTGAGTCTGTTTCAGCAACTGGAGGACCATCAGCAACTATCAAATCACACCATAATGTGGGTGGTTTGCCTGATTTTATGAAACTTAAAATTGTAGAACCGCTTCGAATGATATTCAAAGATGAGGTGCGTAGGGTTGGAAAATCATTAGGCATTGATCCGGAGTTGTTGGGAAGACATCCTTTCCCTGGACCAGGAATGGGAATTCGAATATTAGGAGATATCACGGCTGAAAAAGTGAGGATCCTCCAAGAAGTGGATGCTGTTTTTATTAACGGATTGAAAGCATGGGGCTTGTATGACAAAGTTTGGCAAGCAGGTGCTATGTTGTTGCCAGTAAACTCAGTAGGAGTGATGGGTGATGAGCGTACCTACGAAAAAGTAGTCGCTCTGAGAGCTGTTGAATCTACAGATGGTATGACTGCTGATTGGGTAGATTTACCATACAAGTTTTTGCAGGAGACTTCAAATAAAATTATAAATACAGTCAAAGGGGTAAACCGTGTTGTATATGACATCAGTTCAAAACCACCTGCGACTATTGAATGGGAATAATAAGCTTGTGTATCAAGTTTTTTTTAATCATATTGCAATAACCATTCTGAAGTTTTTTAGAATGGTTATTTTATATCATAAATTATGAAAAAGTTTTTGTTTGTTTGTTTTATCGTGTTGCATTCTTGTGTTGCTAATGCACAAAGTAATTTATACACGACTTATTTTGTTCAAGAGGGAGAGACCATTCGTGATATTGCCAAGCGAATCGGCGTAAAAACTAGGGTAATATTGAAAATGAATCCTGGATTGAAGAAAAAACCAGCTCCCAATACATTGATATTGATACCTAAGAAGCAACAAGTAGTCAACCCTCAAAATAAAGTAGTATTAGAGCATTTGGTGCTGGCAAAAGAAACCTTATTTGGAATATCAAAACAGTATCAAGTTAGTATTGAAGGTTTGTACAGTCTCAATCCGACCTTAAAAGAAGAGGGGCTGAAGATAGGAGCGATGCTAAAGATTCCTGGTGAAAAAGAATTGACTGCAGAAGAACTACAAGCCTTAGAGTTAGAAGAGTTAAAAAGTAATTTTCAACTACACACCGTAGTAAAAGACGATACTCTTTACAGTTTGACACGATTTTATGAGGTTTCTGAATCCGAACTATTGTTGTTGAATCCAATTCTTGTTGAAGGTTTAAAACTAGGGATGCATCTAAAAATACGCAGCATCAATTCAGCAAATGATGTTGCTCAGTTACCGACAAAACAAGCATACCATACTGACAGTATCGTTGTGACTAAGCCAATAGATATTGCCATGTTGTTGCCTTTCAAGTTTTCCAAAAACGATACTTTGAATAAGAGTCAATTATTTTCCAATAAAAACAATTTGATAAGTATCGTTACTGATTTTTATTTAGGGGCTGAAATAGCAATGGACTCTATCCGTGCACAGGGTGTTGCACTCAATGTAAATGTATATGACACCTCAAATAACAAAGACAGTATTCAGCAAATTATTGACACGCATAATTTGGATTCTTTATCCGTTATCTTTGGACCAGTATATAGTAAATATGCGGATTTTATTGCTTCTAATGTTGCGGATGTCCCTGTAGTTTTTCCATTTTATTCTAGCAAACAGTCTACTTTTGAGCAGACGAACTTGATAAAGACAGCTACGCCAAGATTGTTGTTCAAGCAAAAAGTAGTAGACTACTTTAAAAGTATTTATACCGACGAAAACATCATCGTTGTCGGGGATGAAAAAATCACGTCAAAGATTGAAATGCTTTCGATAACAACAGACTTAAAAAATCACGATTCTATAGATACAGTTGCAATGTTGCAACCTGAAAACGGATATATTAGCAATGAGAGATTCGTAGCAGTCGCAGATACTCTTGGGACAAATTGGGTTTTGTTAGCTACAAACGATAAGGTGGTGACTGCAGATGTAGTCAATAATTTGAAATCATTACCGAATGCGCCCAATGTCAAATTATTTGCAATAGAGAAAAAAGCAAACTTTGACAAGGTGAACAATAACTTATTGGGACAAATGGAATTTGTGTATGCGGCTTCTTCTGAGGACATAGATTCCTTGGGAAGGGGAAATGATTTTCACAAAGTTTTTTTAAATAAAAATAAAACATATCCTTCAGAATATGCTATTAGAGGTTTTGATGTAGTGTATGATGTGCTTATGCGTTTGGCTTCTTCGTTAGGTTTATGCCCACAACCTGCTTTTTCTGATCAGAAGTCAACACGATTGATAAATTCATTCCAATACAATGACAGTCTATATGAGCGTAGTGTTGAAAACACTGCAGTTTACTTGTATCAGTACGCTTCAGATTTGTCGATTCAGGCAATTGAATTTTCAGTAGCAAAAGAGCTAGAAAAACCTTTAGACTCCTTAATGGATGAGAAATCTTTTTTGCAAGTCAAAGATAGCGTCCAAACTCAAGATACCCTCCGAACTTTGGATAGTATTCAAGCTGTAGAGTAAATTTTAGTGCTAGTAGAATATTTCACTATTTCTTTTTAGGATGGGTTCTAACAGTTTACTGTTTTTTGTCGTCCCTAATTTTTCCAAAGCATTGAGGTGTCTATGGTGATGTGTATCAGAACCAGCGAAATCAATCATGTCTAGTTTTATCAATTTCTCAGCTGTTTTCTGAACAGATTTCCCATAATAGCCGGTCAATGAAAGTAGGTTGATTTGAAATCTACACCCTGCTTCTTTGAGTTTGTGGTATACATCAAAATCTCTATGGTAGAAGTTATATCTTTCTGGGTGTGCTAAAATTGGGTTGTAGCCCGCAAGTTGTATGTCAAATAGTATTTCAAATAGATTAAAAGGGGCATTTAAGTACGACATCTCAATCAGTAAGTTGTCCTCTTTTAAAGTCAGCAAGTCTCTTTTTTTCAAAAGCTCACAAAATTGTTCGTCAAGCATGTATTCAGCAGCAGCATCGATAGAGATATAAGACATATCTAGTCGCTCTAACTCTTCCTGAACCAATTCTAATTTGTCTAAAATAGCATCACTACTATTAGGCCAAACACCTTCTAAAACATGAGGTGTTGTGATAAAATTCTGGATTCCACAGGCGTCTAATTTTGTAATAAGAGAAATAGAATCTTCAAGATTCTTGGCGCCGTCGTCAATTCCAGGAAGTAAATGAGAATGAATATCCACAAAATTGACGGGAAATAGTTCTGAAACAGGTTTGCTTTTTTTGAATAATGTAAACACGACTAATAATTTGAACTACAAATTTAATTTTTTTTTCACAATATCTCAATCAAATATTATTTTATATCCTATTATTTATTTCCGTTTTATACTTATTTTGAGGTCTATTAAAAAGTTTGATTTTCGAAATCGATGTAGTTTCTAAACAAATTGTGTATTAAGAATTGAAACAATATATTTGAAGTTACTAAACTTTACATTATGATATTAATTGCTGATGGTGGATCTACCAAAGTTGACTGGGTTGCCTTGGATTCTAATAAAAACGAATTATTTAAAGTAAGAACTAAAGGTCTCAATCCAGCAGTTGTTCCATCTGAAGTTCTGAAACAACGCATAAAAGAGTCTTCAGAATTATCGGAACACCTTTTGAATGTTACCCATATATTTTTTTACGGAGCAGGATGTGGAACAGCAATAGCCACGACAATACTAAACAATGTTTTTAGTTCACTCTTTATAAATGCTGCTATTGTAGTGGAGGAAGACACACTCGCCGCAGTATATGCTTCAGCGGGACAGGACCCTGCGATTGTTTGTATTTTGGGAACAGGCTCTAACAGTAGTTATTTTGACGGTAATTCTATTAGTTCCAATGCTGTGTCCTTAGGGTATATAGTTATGGATGAGGCAAGTGGTAATTATTTTGGAAAACAACTATTACAGGGGTACTATTACAAGTCTATGCCATCACATATTGCCACTGCTTTTGAGAAGTCATTCAATCTAGATGCAGATGAAATTAAATACAATTTATACAGACAGCCCAATCCAAATACTTATTTGGCGGACTTTGCTAGTTTTATGTTTGAATTCAAAGACGATGCCTATATTTTGAATTTGATAGAGCAGGGATTTGACGCATTCTTTAAGGTGAGAGTGCTTCCGTATCAAAAATCTAAAGAGACTCCGATTTACTTTATAGGGTCAATTGCCCACTATTTTTCTGAGATATTAGACAAGGTCGCCGTAAATCACGATTTGAAAATCACTGGGGTAATTCAAAGACCCATAGGGAATTTAATCTCCTATCATAAAGAGTTTTTATTGGATTGATTTAAAAAAGCGAAACAACACGTTCCAAAGCCATTCCTCTTGATCCTTTTATCAAGTAAGTGGCTTTTTTTTGTTGGAAGTTTTTCTCAAACATTTCAAATGTATCGTAGGTATTTGCGTGCTGCAGGTCTGTTTGTGAGAATGCTGCACCAATCAAGTGTATTTCATCAAAGCCTAAGTCTTGTGCTAAATTGGCTATTGCGAAGTGCTCTTCCTTGCTAGATTTTCCCAATTCAAACATGTCTCCTAAGATTACGATTTTTTTGTCTCCTTTCAATACTTTAAAGTTCTCAAGTGCGACTTTCATGCTGCTTGGATTTGAATTATAGGCATCTAGAATTATAATAGCGTCTTTTTTAATTATTTTTTGAGATCTATTATTTGTCGGATGATAACTTTCAATAGCTTCTTTCATGTCAATTTCCGAAACTCCAAAATGCTTACCTATTGCAATGGCAGCCTCTAGATTACTTATGTTATAGGAACCAATTAGATGTGTGTTAATTGTTAGTTCGTCTCTTACAATTGTTAAAAACTCCTCTGAAGGAATTGTTTTTGTCATCGCATCAAAAGCAATCGTATTTATGTTTTTTGTTTTTTCTAATTGTAGTGGGTCTTTAGGGTTTATAAAAGCAGTTTTATTTTGAGCTTCTAGGTAGTCATACAATTCACTTTTTCCTTTGATAACTCCCTCTACACCTCCAAAACCCTCAAGGTGTGCCTTTCCAAAATTTGTAATATAACCAAAGTTAGGGGCACAGATTTTTGTCAAAGTAGCAATTTCATTCAAGTGGTTGGCCCCCATTTCAACAATTCCTATTTCGGTGTTTTTGTCCATCTCTAATAGGGTAAGGGGTACACCAATATGATTGTTTAAATTACCTTTAGTGGCAGCTGTTTTGAATTTTTTAGAAAGGACAACATTGATTAATTCTTTTGTTGTTGTTT
This sequence comes from Flavicella sp., assembly GCA_042091695.1. Lineage (GTDB taxonomy): Bacteria > Bacteroidota > Bacteroidia > Flavobacteriales > Flavobacteriaceae > Flavicella. Next base: position 48,972 of record JBELHA010000003.1, on the reverse strand, counting down.
TTCCATTACTCCCCGTTAGCGCTACAATAGGAATATTGAGTTGCAAACGGTGGTAGTTTGCAATATCTTGAAGTGTTTTTAGGCAGTCGTCGACTTGGATTATTTTTTTGTTTGAAGTTGCAATTACTTCATCTACAATTGCGTAAGTAGCTCCTTTTTCTAGTGCTTCTAACGCAAAGTTATTTCCGTTAAAATTAGCTCCTTTCAGTGCCAAATAGATACTTCCTTTTTGTATGTTTCTGGTGTCTGTAGTGATGCCTTTACTTTTTGTGAATTTTGTATAAAGTTCTTTAAGTGTCATATTAAAGTATTTTTGTATAACAAATAACCTCACTAATTTTGTTAGTGAGGTTATCGGAATGTTTTAAAAAAAAGGTTGTTATCTTTTGTGGTATGGCGATCTCGTGGTGTGCATTTCACCAACTTTATCCAAAGCACAACGGAAACCTATATAGTCGGTGGCCATATACTCAGGAAGGTATCTTCTCTGTGCTGGGTCCAACCAGTATTCTCTATCTTTCCAAGATCCTCCTTTGTATACTCTTGTTTTGTTTCCAATTAGAGTAGACCTTCTTTTTCCATCGTATTTTGTTTCGTAATCTCCTGAGTTTTCATTGTAGGAAATAACAGGGTCTAATGGAGAATTATACATTCTTGGTTTTTTCTCCATCTTCTTCAAGTCCTTATTGTAATGTTTTGAAGAAAGTAAGTCTCCATCACCAATATTAGAATTGTCTGATTTACTATAGTTAGTTCTCAATTTTGCATCATCTTTTGTGATAGGAACGTAGATAGTTTTACCAGGAATATTTCTAGCTCTAATTTTACCGTTAGGAATCGTGTCGTATATTAAATCTTCATAATCTGCAATGACTACTTTACCGTCTTTATTCAATAATTTCTTTTTGAATATATTTCCTCTTACATAATTGAAGTCATTCATATTAGAAGCAATATGTGGTCTGTATACGTCGTATACCCATTCAGATACATTTCCTGCCATATCATAAAGTCCAAAAGCATTTGGAGGATATGACTTGATTCGGTTTGTAATATCTGCGTTGTCATTACTCCATCCAGCTAGTCCACTATAATCTCCTTTACCTTGTTTAAAGTTTGACAGTTGATCTCCAGCTTGTTTTTTTGATTTGTTTCGAGTGTATCTTCCACTCCATGGATATTTCTTTCTTCCTCTCAAGGAATTGTATTCTCTATTTTCCATCAAAGCTTTTGCAGCGTATTCCCATTCTGCTTCTGTAGGTAATCTGAAATCTGGATATAGTATACCGTCATATGGCTTTACATGTCTACCTTCAAAAGCGGGTTCTCCATTGTCTAAAGTGTCAGCTTCATTTTGACGCTTCAAACTTTCAAGTCCTCTGTCATAAATATTTGGGTCTCCGTCAAATAATAACTTAGGGTTAGAATAGTATGTTTTGGTGTTGAAATGGTTTTTCCCCTCAACTCTAATCGAGTCTTCATTGAATAAATTTTTGATAACTCCAAGTTCCATAAGGATATTTTCATTTACCCTATCGGTTCTCCATTCGCAATAATCATTGGCTTGCGCCCAACTAATTCCAACTACTGGATAGTTTGCAAAAGCTGGGTGACGTAGGTAAGTTTCACTCAAAGATTCATTGCTTCCTAATGGATTTCTCCATACCAATGTATCCGGTAGTGCAGACTCATATATATGAGCATATTCATCTACATTTGGAGGGAATACACTTTCCAACCATAACAAATAAAATAAGTATTCAGAGTTTGTAACTTCTGCCTCATCTAAATAAAATGATCTCAATTGAATTCTTTGAGGGGTGGTGTTCCAATCAGCCATAATATCTTGTTGAACAGCTCCCATAGTAAAAGTACCACCTTCGATAAGAACCATTGATGGAGGTGTTTCATGTTCTTGGTATTGGCTGTTTATGGCAAATCCGCCGTAATCAGGGTCGTTAAATTTCCAACCAGTTAATGTAGATTTTGATCCATCAATGTCAAAAGAATTCGATTGACCACAACGTACAAGTGTAATACTCACTATGATAAGTGTAATGTATTTTAGCACAGATAAATTTTGCATAGGGTAATTTATTTTTTATCTAATTGTATTATATTGATATGCAATTTACACTAATTATGATTCTTTGCAATAAAAAGCTTAAAAAATAGTTTTTAGTTTGTGTAAATTGCTTTATATACACAGAAACGATTGGTTTTTATGTTTATTATAATGTATCTTGCACCAGTTAAATTTCCATAACTCAATTTAAAAAAAATGATTGATTTTAAAAAAAATATTTTACTGTTTTTTATACTTATTTCATCTTTTATTTTTTCCCAAAATACCTCGAATAAAACATTTCAGTTAAAGTGGGATCTTACGGCTAAAGTTAGTGCTTCAAACGGAATCGATTTTAATGTTCCTTTAATTGAAGGTCAGTTTCTATCTGAAAATGGACTTCCTACTTTCAATAATTCTTGGTCTGTGCCCAATGGAACATCTGTAAGTTCTTATACTATAACAAATGTTCAGTATGAGAATTTTTCTGCCGAGCATCTCAAAAATTTTCCATTAGAAGAGCTCTCTAACCAACTGATAAGCACGTTTACCGTGAATAAGGCGAAATCAATAGCTCTCGCTCATATAAATATTGTTCCAGTGGTATCTCAAGATGGCGTTGTAAAACGGGTTGTCTCTTTTGATTTGCAATACAAGCTTACAAAGAATAGTATCCGTAGAAAATCAAAAGCTATAAAAGCTGTTTCAAATTCCGTACTCTCTAACGGAACATGGTACAAGATTTCGATTGACAAAACAGGTGTCTTTAAGCTCGATAAAAATTTTTTAGAATCCTTGGGAATTACCACCAGTTCATTAAATCCAAATGATATACGTATCTACGGTAACGGAGGAACAATGCTACCTCAACTAAATAGTGATATTAGGCCTTCGGATTTGTTAGAGAATAGCTTGTATGTCTCTGGGGCTGATGATGGTACATTTGATACAAACGATTATGTTTTGTTTTACGGTATTGGTCCTCATTCATGGAATTTACTGAATGAAAACTCAATTTCGCATACTCACAATATATACTCAGACAAAGCCTATTATTTTATATCTATAGATAATGGAACAGGAAGTAGGATGCAAGAAAATACAAGTACTAATCTTACGACAACTGCCATTATAAATACACAGAAAGATTATATTTACTTCGAAGAAGATAGCTATAATTTATTCGGAATTGGACAACAATGGTTTGGAGACTCTTTTTCATTGACTAATTCAAAAACATATAATTTTGATTTTAAAAACCTAGATACTTCAAAGCCTGTAAAGGTTGTTGTTCGTGGAATTGCAAATTCATCAAAGTCTTCCTCGATGTCTGTCTCTATAAACGACAATGCGAGTAATGATTTTTCCCTGTTTTATAGTGCAGCAAATCCAGCCATTCATAAAAAAGCAGATGAATCTGACAATTTTATAGAGGCAAACCTTACAAGCGATGCTATAGCATTGAATATATCTTACAATAATAATGGTGTTCCCTCTGCAGAAGCTTACTTAGATTATATTGAGATTATTGGCGATAAACTTTTAATAGCTGACGGAAATCAATTTTCCTTTCGAAATTTCTCATCATCTTTAAGTGGACAAGTTTTAGAATATCAAATAGACAACAAAAGTGCTATTGATATGGTGTGGGATGTGACAAGCCCCTCTCAACCCAAACTGATAAGCAATGCTTCTTCGGATTCAAATAGCTTCACTTTCAAAGAAGTTTCTGGTACCTTATCAGAGTATGTTGTAGTCAATACAAACGATTTATACGTTCCTGAAATTGTTTCTCAAAACCCTATTGAAAATCAAAACTTACACGCATTACATGATATTGAGTATGTCGTAATTGCCAGAAAAGATATGGTAGGTCAAGCACAGCGTTTGGTTGACTATCATCAAGCGAACTCTAATTTGAATTCTCGCGTGGTTATTTTGGATCAGATATACAATGAATTCGGTTCGGGTTCTCCAGATATTACCGCTATTAGAGATTTTGTAAAACACCTTTATGACAACGCTAGTTCAGAGGACACAAAAATAAAATACGTTTGTCTTTTTGGCGATGCAACCTATGACTATAAAGATAGATTGCTGAATAATAACAATATAATACCAACTTTTCAGTCTTTTAACAGTGTGAGTGATGCATATTCGTATGCAACAGACGACTACTACGGTATTATGGATGAAAATGAAGGTAATTTATCTTCCAATGACAAACAAGATGTTGCTACTGGGAGAATTTTAGTTTCTAATAACCAAGAAGCTAAGAATGTTGTTGATAAAATATTAAACTATTATTCAGAGGCGTCCTTGGGAGATTGGAGAAACAACTTGTGTCTCTTTACAGATGACTTTTACAATGAATCTGAATTTGTTTTTCAGACCGATATGGAGGCTATTGCAGATGGAATTAAAAATGATTTCCCTCAATTCAATATAAACAAATTATATGCAGATTCATTTAAGAAAAAATACACCAATTCAACAGCAAGTTATCCTGACTTAAACATTGCCCTTTCAAATGCTGTAGAAACAGGTACTTTGGTGATTGATTATTTTGGACATGGAGGAGAACTTGGTTTGGGATCTGAAGGTTTATTAAGAATTCCTGACATTAAGTCTTGGGTTAATTTTGACAAATCACCACTTTTTATAACCGTTACTTGTGAGTTTTCAAAGTTTGACAATCCTACACGTGTCACTGCTGGTGAAGAAATGATTTTAAGTAAAAATGGAGGTTCTTCCAGTTTAATATCAACGGCTCGTTCTGTATTTATTAATTACGGTTTACAGTTCAACAAGTTTCTAATGCCAAATTTATTAGAGACAAGTGGAACGAACAATTCTATAGCTGATGCTTTGATGCTTACTAAAAATACAGTAAACTCTTATTCAAGCCAGCGTTTCTTTATATTTAATCTAGGTGATCCGGCAATGCGACTAGGTATTCCTTCCGAAAACATAAAAATTACTAAAATAAACAACAAGGATGTTTCTGTTGAAAGAGATGTACTAAAAGCTTTGAGTAAAATACGTATCGAAGGAGAGGTTACCGATAAGAATGGTACAATCATATCGAGTTATAATGGGATTTTAACGAGTACTATTTACGATAAGGAAATTGAAAAAAACACTTTGAATAATGACGGGTTAAATGATAGCGAAGGAAACCCACTTGTAATGACTTATGATTTGCAACAAAGTATTGTGTTTAAAGGTGACGTATTGGTTGAAAACGGTAAATTTGATTTTGAATTTATAGTGCCAAAAGATATAAAAAGTGCCCTAGGCCCTGCTAAAATTAGTATGTATGCAAAAGACGCTAACAAAAATAGTAAAGCAGGTGTAGACAAAGAAACAATCATTGGAGGTGTTGATGAGAATGCGCCTGAAGATTCAACAGGGCCACAGATTTCCATGTTTTTAAACGATACTTCATTTTCAGACGGGGGTATCACTAACGGTTCTCCCAATTTAATTGCACAGTTTTCAGATGATAGTGGAATCAACACATCACTGTCTTCAATTGGTCACAATATTACGGCTGTTTTAGATGGCGATGAAGCCAATCCTATTTCTCTAAACAATTATTATGAGTCAGAAGTGAACGATTACCAAAAAGGGAATGTCACTTATAAATTAAGAGATTTATCTGAGGGTACGCATACATTAAAAATTAAAGCTTGGGATACATATAATAATTCATCTGAAGCGACGTTATCTTTTAATGTAGTACTGTCGAATAGTTTTTCATTGGAAAATGTGTTGAATTATCCAAACCCTTTTGTCAATTACACTGAGTTTTGGTTCAATCACAACCAACCCAATGCTCCATTAGAGGTCAAAGTATTTGTATACACAGTTTCTGGAAAATTGGTAAAAACACTCTATCAAAATGTACAAACAACAGGAGGTTTATCACGCTCTATAACTTGGGATGGAAAAGATGAGTTTGGACAGAAAATAGGAAAGGGAGTATATGTATACAATTTGATTGTCACAAACACCGATACAGGCATCTCTGCAGAAAAAATAGAAAAGTTAGTAATACTTCAATAAATAAAAAAAATTAAAATGAACAGTCATTTAAAATTAGGAATATTTCTCTTGCTTGCGTTGTTAGCTATACAGAATTCTAAGGCACAAAATTCTATTTCAACAGTAGCACCGTTGCTATTGATAAATTCTGATGCAAGATCTGCCGGTATGGGAGACGTTGGTGTTGCCACCAGTGCAGATGCTAGCTCTATATATCACAATAGTGCAAAGATGGCCTTTAGTACTTCCGAATACAAAGCAGGTTTCAATTATACGCCATGGTTGCAAGATTTAATCGACGGATTGTTTATAGGAGGTGGTTCAATGATCAAGCGTATCGATGAAAGATCTGCTTGGGGAGCCAATATTAGATTGTTTTCTTTAGGAACGATTCAACTTTATGGAGATAGTAATGGTCCTGATGGGCCTCAAGATTTAGGAATCGAAAATCCTTCTGAATTTACAGCTGCGGTTTCTTATTCTTTAAAATTAAGCGACAATTATTCAATGGGAGTTGCGTTGCGTTATATTCGTTCTGATTTATCGATCAACTCTCAAGATTTAGATATTTCACCAATAAATGGAATAGGAGTCGATATTTCTGGATACTACCAGTCACAAGAAAAAAATTACGGCAATTTCAACGGACGTGTGCGTGCTGGTTTTAATATTTCTAACCTTGGACCTAAAGTATCATACACTTCGGGTGGTGAAAACTTTATTCCTTCTCGTTTACGTCTTGGAGGAGGGTTCGATTTTATCGTAGACGATTACAATACTTTTGGTGTTACTCTGGAAACCTCAAAGCTATTGGTGCCTACACCACCAACACGTGTTGATGGAGAAATTGTTGCAGGGAAAGATGATGATGTGGAATGGTTGCAAGGAGTGTTCCAATCTTTTGGAGATGCACCTGGTGGTTTTCAAGAGGAAATGCAAGAGTTTACTTTTGGTATGGGAGCAGAGTACGTTTACAACAATTCTTTTTCATTACGAGCAGGATACTTTAAAGAACACGAAAACAAAGGGAATCGTAAATATGCCACTATTGGAGCTGGTATAAAAGCTGAATCTATTAATATCGACCTTTCTTACCTAATCAATACTTCGAATGTAAACAACCCATTGGCGAGAACACTGCGTTTTTCTTTGACATTTGATTTAGGAGATATTTTCGAAAATATTTAAGGATGAAAAAAAATCTAGAACTAAACGATACGCTTAGTGCTTATTTCCTAGAAATTGGAAAATGGTCACGCTTCTTGGGAATTGTAGGTTATGTAGGGATTGGTATTTTACTGTTGATTTCTTTTACAACTCCTTACTTTATCAAATTATTGGGAGCATCAGAATTAGCACAAATACCAAGTGCCACTTTATCTACGGTATATTTTATATTGGCAGGCATTTATTTTTTTCCAGTCAATTATTTGTACAAATTTGGGATGCAAATAAAAACATCCCTTGATAATAATGATGAAACTACGTTTTTAGTAGCTATTCAAAACCTGAAATCTCACTATAAATTTATAGGTGTTTTTACTTTAGTTCTTTTAAGTCTATATGGTTTTATCTTTATGATGTCACTGCTAAGCTTTTTTCTTTAAAAAAATAAGATGTCTATAAAATCAGTAATTATTGGCACCGGTTCTTGTATCCCAACTGTAGTTGTAAAAAATGAAGCTTTTTTAGGACATTCATTTTTACAGGAAGATGGTACACCTTTTAAGGGAAATACTGCAAATATTATCCAAAAGTTTGAAAAAATAACAGGCATCAAAGAGCGCAGATACGCATTGGATTCTCAAAATGCATCTGATCTAGCGGTTATTGCTGCAAACAATGCAATAGACGCAGCCACTATTGTCAAAGATACGATAGACTATATTTTACTTGCACATAATTTTGGAGATGTATCCAAAGGGAGTATTCAAGGCGATATGTTGCCTAGTTTGGCTTCTAAAGTAAAACATAAATTGGGTATTCAAAACCCCAATTGTGTGGCTTTAGACATTGTTTTTGGATGTCCTGGGTGGTTGCAAGGAATGTTGCAAGCAACTTCTTTTATAAAATCGGGTATGGCTAAAACCATTCTTGTAATCGGAACTGAAACACTTTCTCGTGTTATAGACGATTTTGATAGAGACTCTATGATCTATGCTGATGGAGCGGGGGCTACGCTACTTCAAGCTAAAAATACTACTGAGATTACTGGTGTTCTTAGTCATGCTGCACAGACTTTTTCTGAAAATGAATTGGATTATTTGTTTTCTGGTAAATCCTACAACAAAACGCTGACTTCGAATTGTAATTACTTAAAAATGCAGGGCAGGAAAATCTATGAATTTGCATTGACTCATGTATCTAATGCAATGAAATCTGCTTGGGATAAAAGTGAATTTCCTATCGAGAAACTTTCTAAGATATTGATACATCAAGCCAATGAAAAGATGGACGAAGCCATAGTAAAAAGGTTTTACAGCCTTTATGATATGGAGATGCCACCCGATTGTATGCCTATGTGTATAGAAAAATTAGGAAATAGCTCAGTGGCAACTATCCCAACACTGTTGGATTTGATTCAAAATAACGAATTACCACCTCATACCATTGAAAAAGGAGCAGTAGTATTGTTTGCATCAGTAGGAGCAGGGATGAATATCAACGCGATGGTGTATAAATTTTAAATTCCTTACAAACTTTCTTCTTAAGCATTGAGAACTTCAAAGCCGAACAAATGTTGTAGGTGTTTTAAAATTTTTCCCTTGACTTCTTCTTCACTTACTTTTTCCCCTAGCTCTGCTTCCATAGAAGTGACAGCTTTTCCTTTGATACCACAAGGAATTATATGGTCAAAATAACCAAGGTTTGCATTTACATTAAGGGCAAAACCATGCATGCTGACCCAGCGACTACAACGTACTCCTAAGGCGCATATTTTTCTTGCAAAGGGTGTCCCACTGTCAAACCAAACTCCAGTTTCTCCATCGCTTCTTCCGGCTTCCAAACCATATTCTTTGAGAGTCAAGATGATTGCTTCTTCTAAAAAACGAAGGTATTTGTGAATGTCAGTAAAAAAGTTTTCTAAGTCAAATATAGGATAGCCAACAACTTGTCCAGGTCCATGATAGGTGATATCCCCCCCTCGATTGCTTTTGTAAAAAGTAATCCCCTTTGCTTCAAGTTGTTTTTCGTTCAATAGTAAATTGTCTAAGTTTCCACTTTTCCCAAGTGTATACACATGAGGGTGCGTAACAAAAAGTAGGTGGTTGGGCGTTGCTTCTTTAGAGTTTTCTGAACGGTTTTTCATTTTTTGACCGACGATTGTATCAAAAATAGCCACCTGTTTGTCCCAAGCATCTTTGTATTCTATTTCGCCTAAATCCTGTACAACTACTTTTTTATTCATAGGGATGTTGTGTGTGTGCTACTTTAAAATGCATCTCCTGTTTTAGGGAATGATTTTTTCTGTGTTACAAAGGTCTGAAAAATAAATGAGTATTCAACCTGCCTCTAATTTACTTATAGTTCTTTTAGAATCTTAGCCATTTTATGTTATTTTTGTGACAAAGCACTTACCATGTCTGTCAAAATTACCGCCGTTTCAAAATATTACAAAGATCAAAAGGCATTGCATGCTATTTCTTTTGAAATCAATAAAGGAGAAATAGTAGGGTTTTTAGGCCCCAATGGAGCAGGTAAATCCACACTGATGAAGATTTTGACGGGTTATATACTACCCTCTGAAGGTACTGTTCACGTAAATGGGATATCCGTAACTGACAATCCCATAAAAGTACAAAGTACGATTGGTTATTTACCTGAACACAACCCCTTGTATGCCACTATGTACGTCCGTGAATACCTCGCGTTTATCGCAGACATTCACAAGCTATCCAATGGAAAAGTTCAAGAAGCTATTGAAAAAGTGGGCTTACAGCCTGAAGCTCATAAAACCATCCAGCAACTCTCAAAAGGATACCAACAAAGAGTTGGCCTAGCAGCAGCTTTGATTCACAATCCAGACGTACTGATTCTGGATGAGCCAACTACGGGATTAGACCCTAATCAATTGTTGGAAATACGCGCCTTGATACGTGAGATTGGAAAGGATAAGATTATTCTTTTTTCTACTCATATTCTTCAAGAAGTAGAAGCAGTTTGTAACCGAGTTTTGGTAATAAAGAAGGGAGAAATTGTTGCAGATGAACAATTATCAGTACTCAAGGCACAACAACAACAAATAATAGCTGTTTCTTTTGACTATCAAATTGAGAAACGTTTTTTTGAGGCCATCCCTAATTTGCATGCCTTGGTAAATATTGGAGGTACTAATTGGGAGTTAACTTTCGACACACAAGAAGATATGCGCGCTGTTGTTTTTGATTTTGCTACCCAAAATGGGCTTAAAATACTGCAGTTAAATACCAAGAATAAAAATTTGGAAAGCTTGTTTCACGAACTTACACGCTAATCAACTATCTTTTGCATCCACTTTTAAGCGAGGGTTTGCAGAGATTTCTGAACTACTGAAGTCCTTTTCTAGGTATTTGTAATAGCCCGCAATAGCAATCATCCCTGCATTGTCTGTCGTATACTCGAACTTAGGGATATAAGTAGTCCATTTGAACTTGTTTTCCGCTTCTTTAAGCGTGGCTCTAATTTGTGAATTAGCAGATACTCCTCCTGCGATTGCAATGTGCTTGATTCCTGTCTCTTTGACCGCATTTTTGAGTTTTTCCATCAGTATATTTACAATCGTATCTTGTATGGATGCACAAATATCGTTTAAGTTTTCTGCAATAAAGTTAGGATTCGTCTTCTCTTCTTTTTGGATAAAGTATAAAAAAGCGGTCTTCAATCCACTAAAGCTAAAATCCATCGGAGCAACTCTAGGTTTTGTAAAACGATATGCTTTTGGATTTCCTTCTTTTGCATATTTGTCAATCAAGGGACCTCCTGGATAGGGTAAATGTAGAATTTTAGCAGCCTTATCAAAAGCTTCTCCAACTGCATCGTCTATGGTTTCTCCTAAGACTGTCATGTCAAAATAATTGTCTACTCTAACAATTTGAGTATGCCCACCACTAATGGTCAAACACAAAAAAGGAAAAGGAGGCTTCTCACAACCTTCTTCATCTATAAAATGTGCCAATACATGGCCTTGCATATGATTTATATCTAGCAAAGGAATCCCTAGAGATAAGGCAAGAGACTTGGCAAATGAAGTCCCTACTAATAAGGAACCCATCAATCCTGGTCCGCGCGTAAAAGCTATGGCTGTTACATCTTTTTTATCGATATTTGCTTTGCGAATAGCTTGTTGTACAACAGGAACAATATTTTGTTGGTGTGCACGTGAAGCAAGTTCTGGAACAACACCTCCATATTCTGCGTGAATTTTTTGATTGGCTACACAATTTGACAGTATTTTGTCGTTACATAGTACAGCAGCACTAGTGTCGTCACAAGAAGATTCAATAGCGAGAATATAAATAGGTTTTTCCATTGGATTTATAATAAATTCGGCATCTTATTTGATATAAAAAGGCAAAGTTACAGCATATCATACGATTTAGAAAAATACTCGTCAATTTTTTAGCACTCCTAGTGCTAATTTTCCTTGTTACTGCGACTGCCTTAATGCAGCCTTCTGTACAAACATCCCTTGGAGAACGCTTGTCGGACTATATGAAAACTCATTTTGAGGTGGATATAGACATCTCTTCGATATCCTTAGAGTTGGATGGAACCCTTGTTTTAGAAGAGATTCTTATCAAAGACCACCACAAGGATACCTTGATTTCAGTTGCAATTATAGAATCACAAGTGCTGTACTTTCCAAAGCTTCTCAACAAGCAATTAGAATTGGGGCCTACTGCTATTACTGATGGTGTTTTTAATATCAAAACCTATAAAGGAGAACAAAGGGATAATTTTACAGTTTTCTCTAACAAATTGAAAAAAGAAAATAAAGAGAAAAAAAATAGTTTTGAAATGTATTCTTCTTCTGTTTTTTTACATGAAATAGATCTTATAGTTACCAATGAAAATAGAATTTCAAAACCATTACTAGGTACTTACTCTTCTTTGAGTGGCTATTTTACAGGAATCAAATTAAAGGGGCCAAATATTTCTACAGGAATCAAAGAATTCAGTTTTGTTGATAACTTCGGTGTAGAAGTCACAAATTTGACATCTAATTTTTCTTATACGCCCACTAGAATGCAGTTTTTGAATTCACAATTGCATACAGCTCACTCTGCACTTTATTTTGATATGGAGTTTTTGTATCAGTTGGAAGATTTAAAAAAATTCAATGAAAAAGTACAGATTGAGGCTCATTTTGAAAAGAGTTCTGTTTCTTTGAAAGACCTGCAAAAGTTTTACAATCAGTTTTCTGGCTCTGATAGCTTTGTTTTTTCTTCAGATTTCAAAGGGAAAATGGCTAATTTCAGATTACTAGATTTCAAACTCTCTAAAGATGATGCACTTTTGGTTGAAGGAAACTATCATTTGACAAATGTACACAGCACACTTTTGGATTATAAGATTACAGGAACTACTGAGCAATTAAAAACAAATAGTGCCCATCTAAGATCATTATTTCCAAATGTGTTGGGTAAAAGACTTCCTGCATATCTCGATGATTTTGGACAGTTTATCGTAAAAGGTAGCACATCACTTTCACCCCAAAAATTACAACTGGAGCAATTTAAAATCGAATCTGGTATTGGGAGTGCTACACTAGATGTAGGATTTTCCAATTTAGATACAGAACAAGAAATAGCATACGAAGGAGCAATAGGAATAACTGATTTAGAAATAGGAAGTCTGACGGCAAATACTGATTTTGGACCTATGTCATTTGAAGGCTATGTCAATGGTAAGGGTTTTAAGTTAAAAAAGATAAGTACCTCATTGGAAGGTGTGATTACAAAACAAGTTTTTAAAAATTATACCTATTCCAATATCGAAGTGAACGGTGTACTTATGGACAAGTTGTTCAATGGAAATTTGCACGTTAAAGAGTCCAATTTACATCTTGATTTTATGGGCTTGGCTGACTTTTCTTCCAAAACACATCAATTTGACTTTAAAGCATCTATACATCATGCAGATTTGTACGCTTTGAATTTACTTAAACGAGATTCTATTGCAACGCTCAAGGGAATTTTAGATATTGACCTCTCCGGAAACACAATCGATGATATCAAAGGACAAGCAAGTTTTAAAGAATTCGCTTATAAAGACTCTTTTGACACCTATCGCTTTGACTCCTTTTCGTTGAGTTCAAAAGATGAAAACGGGGTCAAGATTATTGATGTAGTATCTAACGATTTGATAAAGGGTAGAATTCAAGGTAGATTTAGATTGACAGAAATTGACGAATTGATTCAAAATGCTATGGGTAGTATGTTGACAAACTACCAAGAATACCCTGTTACTGAAAAACAATATTTTGATTTTGATTTCGAAATATACAACCCTATTGTGGATGTAGTGTTTCCAAAGTTACACTTGTCCTCCAGTGCCTTCCTAAAGGGAAAGGTAATTGAAGAAAATAACGAGGTAAAAATGTTGTTTAAAACGGAACAGGTTCGGTTCAAAAAAACATTGATAGATAGTGTTCACTTGCAGATAGACAACAAAAATCCAGCTTTGAATACAAATTTTAAAATCAAAAAAATAAACATGCCTAATTATGTCTTAAACGATATAAACATCTATAACAAGACACTCAACGACACATTATTTTTTAGATCTGACTTTACAGGAGGTACTCAAAAAACCGAAAGATTTGGTTTGTCTTTTTATTATACCATAGACGCCTCAAATAAATCTGTAATTGGAATTCAAAAATCAAAAATCCTTCTCAAAGACACCCCTTGGTTTCTAAATCCTGATGACGATAAGAAGAATAAATTAGTATTCGATCTTCAACAAAATAAATTCGAATTTGATGCTTTTAAATTTAACAGTGGCGAACAGCAAATAGCATTTACAGGAGCATTAAAAGATACGAGCTATAAAGACTTGAAATTGAATTTTAAAAAAGTAAATCTAGCCGAAGTCTTGCCGAAAATAGACAGCTTATCATTAGGAGGTGAGCTCAATGGGAATTTGCATTTTTTCCAAGAAAAAGGAGTATACAATCCTTTGGGACATCTTTCAATTTCAGATTTATCCATAAATAATGCCTTGCAAGGAGATGTTGAAATGCAAGTTTTAGCCGAGGATTCATACCAAAAATACAGCGTTGATCTACGTCTGATAAACGATGCTCTAAAAAGTTTAGACGCTACAGGATATGTAAATTTAAATCTTACAAAGCCTACGTTAGATTTAAAAGTTGCACTTAAAGCCTTTCAGTTGAATGCTTTTAGTCCTCTAGGTAAAAATACACTCTCAAAAATCAGAGGTTTAGCAGATGGTGATTTTACCCTTTCTGGACCGATTGCCAATCCTTATATGGATGGAAATTTAGAACTGACGAATTCGGGTTTTAAATTCCCTTATTTAAACATAGACTATTCATTAGACAATAGCACTAACGTAAAACTGAAAGGACAATCCTTTATTTTTGAGGAGGTACACTTGAAAGATGTTGCCTATGATACGAAAGGGGAATTGAGTGGTTTTATAAGACACAATGCATTTAAAGACTGGGAGATGGACCTTGACCTATCTTCTGAGAGATTGCTTGTTTTGGATACAGAAGATGGAGAAAATGTACCCTATTATGGAAAAGGATTCATAAAAGGAAAAGCTAACTTTGTAGGTCCAACTAATGATTTGACAATTAATGTGAAAGCAACAACTTTGTCTGGTACTAAATTCGTCATTCCTTTAAGTGATATTAAAGCTGTTTCAAATTCAAAACTAGTACATTTTAAAAGTGTTGCTAAAGAAAACTCTCAAAAAAATCTATTTGATAAGGAGCTGCTAATTGAGAAAATTCAAGGAGTTTCTTTAAATTTTGACTTGGATGTTACCACAGATGCAGTGGCAGAAGTTGTGATTGATAGAACTTCAGGAAGTTCTTTAAAAGGAAGAGGTACTTCAAACCTTTTGATAGAGATTGATACAAAAGGTAAATTCAATATGTATGGTGATTATAGGATTGAAAAAGGTATTTACAATTTTATATATGGAGGAATTATCAACAAGCCTTTTGTCGTAAAAAAAGGGGGTATGATTTCCTGGGATGGAGATCCTATGAATGCAAATCTAGATGTACAGGCAGTTCACAGTGTGAAAGCAAATCCCAAAATATTATTGAATGATTTGAATACAAATCGAAAAATTGGGGTGGATTTGATTACGGATATAGACGGTACACTCTTCAATTCCTCTGAGAGTTTTAGTATTGAAATTCCAAACTCTAGTTCAACAGTGGCAAACGAGTTGGCCTTTGTTTTGAATGAAAATGATGAAAATACTACTTTACGACAATTCTTCTCACTCTTAATTGCGAAGAGTTTTTTCAATGAGGACAACCTTGCTTCAAATGGAAATGCAGCAATCACTGGAACAACCTCAGAGATTATATCCAGTGCTATTTCAGATATCTTTAATGAAGATGACGATAGAATTCGTATCGATTTAGGCTATACATCCGGCGAAAAAAATGATGTAGAAACATTAAATATTGACGATCAAGTTGATATTTCTATGAAAACCCAAATCAATGACCGAATCCTAATAGATGGGAATCTTGGGGTTCCTGTTGGGGATAAAACGCAGGCGAGTATTATAGGTGAAGTAAAAGTTGAATTTTTAGTAGATGACCAAGGAAACCTTAGATACACCGTATTTAGTAGGCAAAATGAGATTCAGTACTCCGAGGAAGAAGAGGGCTATACCCAAGGTGTTGGATTAGAATATCAAATTGATTTTGAAAATCTAAAAGAAATGTTTTCTAAACTCGGCTTCAAAAGAAAAAAAAGAAAAAAATTAAGTGAGTTTAAAGAAGAAGAATTTGAGAACGATTTGATTTTAGTAGTTCCTTCGATACTTTAATTTTTTTTGATAAATTGCGCATTCATTAAAATAAAAAAATAAAAAATGAAAAAACATACATTAGTAATACTTGCTGCAGGAATGGGAAGTAGATATGGAGGATTAAAGCAGTTAGATAAAATGACAGAGGAAGGAGAAACAATTATCGATTTCTCATTGTACGATGCTATTGAGGCAGGCTTTAAAAAAGTTGTATTTATTGTTCGCGAGTCATTCAAACAAGAATTTCAAGATATTTTCAATGAAAAACTGGCAGGAAAAATAGAGACGGCTTATGTATGTCAAGAAGTAGAAAATATTCCAGCAGGATATGAAGTAAGTGCTGATCGTGTGAAGCCATGGGGAACTGGACATGCTACTTTGATGGTCAAAGATGAAATTGATGGTAACTTTATCGTAATCAATGGAGATGATTTTTACAGCAAAGGTGCTTTTCAAACAATTCACAAGCAATTAGATACGTTGGATACGAATAGTTTTGACATGTGTATGGTAGGATACAACCTAAAAAATACAATATCAGACAATGGTTTCGTTTCCCGAGGGGAATGTTTCGTGAATGAAGAAAATCTATTGACGAATATAATTGAAAGAACTCATATCGAACGAATCGACGGAGCTATCCAAAGAAAATCTGACGAAGGTACTTTTGAAAAAATGTCAGAAGACACGATCGTATCAATGAATTTTTGGGGATTCACTCCTAGATACTTAGAAGCCTTAGAAGAAGATTTTACTACTTTTTTAGCCGCGAGATCTACAGAGTTGAAAAGTGAATTTTTTATTCCAACAGTTGTAAACAATATTATTGAAGCTAACAAAGGAAGTGTTACTGTACTGACATCAGATGCCAAGTGGATGGGAGTTACCTATGCAGAAGATAGACCTGTTGTTGTTGCGGCAATCAAAGACCTTAAAGAAAATAAAATTTACCCTCAAAATCTTTGGGTGTAACGAATACATCCTCATTTTTATAAAAAACTGCTTTCAAATCCAATGATTTGAAAGCAGTTTTTTTTTGTGTAGCATGTTGCGTTTGTTTGAATAATAATGATATCAATAATTTTTTGTATTTTTAGTAGTCAAAAAACCAGTGTTTTATCACTTTTTTTTATGTTTTTTTATTTAGAAAAATCGAAAACGTTTTCGTACATAAGTATCCTAAATACCGTACACAGGTTAAAAAGCAGTAATTTTATACATTATAAAAAAATATGAATATACAATTATCAAAAATAGCTGTAATGACTTCCGGGGGAGATTCTCCAGGAATGAATGCTGCCATCAGAGCTGTTGTTAGAACCTGCGCATATTACAAAGTAAAATGTGTTGGTATTTACCAAGGGTATCAGGGAATGATTGAAGGTAATTTTGTCAAAATGGGCCCAAGATCTGTTAATAATATTATTAACAAAGGTGGTACAATGCTTCAATCTGCAAGGTCCAAAGAGTTTAGAACCAAAGAGGGAAGAGCTAAAGCATACGAAAACCTTAAAAAAGAAGGTATAGAGGGTGTGATCGTTATTGGAGGAGACGGTACTTTTACAGGAGGTATGGTGTTCAATCAAGAATTTAACTTTCCAATTATTGGTATTCCTTGTACGATAGACAATGATATTTTTGGTACTCAATATACCCTAGGATATGACACTGCTTTAAATACTGTAGTTGAAGCGATTGACAAGATCAGAGATACTGCTTCCTCACACAACCGTTTGTTCTTTGTAGAGGTAATGGGAAGAGATGCAGGTTTTATAGCGTTGAACGCAGGTATAGGTGCTGGAGCAGAGGAAATCCTTATTCCAGAAGAGAACATTGGATTGGAAAAAATGTTAGAATCTTTAGTAAAAAGTAAACAATCAGGAAAAAAATCTAGTATTGTCGTTGTAGCTGAAGGGGAGAAAATCGGAAAAAACATTTTTGAATTGGCAGAGTATGTTGAAGAAAACCTACCAGAATATGATATTCGTGTTTCAGTACTAGGACACATGCAAAGGGGAGGTGCTCCAAGTTGTTTTGACCGTGTGCTAGCGAGTAGATTCGGAGTGAGTGCTACAGAACTTTTACTCTCAGGTTCTTCTACATTGATGGTAGGATTTGTAAACAACGAAATCAAGTATACACCTTTAGAAAAAGCGGTGAAAGAACACCACAAAATTGACGATGAACTCTTGAGAGTTTCTGAAATCGTTACTGTATAAATAAGTTTGAATAGAAATTAAATAAATAAATAAGATGATTAAAATTGGTATTAATGGATTCGGTAGAATTGGAAGATTTGCTTTTAGATCTGCTGTAGCTCGTGAAAATGTTCAAGTTGTTGGAATCAACGATTTGTTGGATGTGGATTATTTAGCATACATGCTTAAGTATGATTCTGTACATGGACCATTTAAAGGAACTGTTGAGGTTGTAGATGGAAAGTTGGTTGTAAACGGAAATGTAATTAGAATTACTGCTGAACGCAATCCTGCTGATTTGAAATGGGACGAAGTAGATGCTGAATATGTAATCGAATCTACAGGATTCTTTACTGCAAAAGAAGCTGCTGCTAAACATATCGAAGGTGGTGCTAAAAAAGTTGCAATCTCTGCGCCATCACCAGATGCACCTATGTTTGTAATGGGAGTAAACAATCATGAATTAAAAGCTACAGATACTATATTCTCTAATGCTTCATGTACAACTAACTGTTTGGCACCTATCGTAAAAGTATTGGATGACAACTTCGGAATTGAAGAAGGTTTGATGACTACTGTACACGCTGCTACTGCTACTCAAAAAACTGTAGACGGTCCTTCTATGAAAGATTGGAGAGGTGGACGTTCTGCGATCCACAATATCATACCATCTTCTACTGGTGCTGCCAAAGCAGTTGGAAAAGTAATTCCTGCTTTGAATGGCAAATTGACAGGGATGGCTTTCCGTATTCCTACTATGGATGTATCTGTGGTTGATTTAACTGTAAAGTTAAAGAAAGGGACTTCATATGACGATATCAAGAAGGCAATGAAAAACGCTTCTGAAAACGAAATGGCTGGTGTTCTTGGATACACTGAAGATTTAGTAGTTTCTCAAGATTTTATCGGAGATACACGTACTTCAATCTTTGATGCCAATGCTGGTATCGCTTTGTCGGATAACTTTGTAAAAGTTGTATCTTGGTATGACAATGAAATTGGTTACTCAACTAAGATTGTAGACTTGATCGAATATTCAGCTTCTTTATAAGCACTATATTTTAAAGTACAAACAATCCCGTTTTGAGTTATCAAAACGGGATTGTTTTTTAATTCACAAATAGATTACACAGTATGGAAATAGCTATCATTTCACACGACGGAAAAAAAGCCGATATGGTACAGTTTTTAATGGAAAATAAGCACTTGATAAAGTCCTACGATGTGGAACTTATATCTACCGGTACCACAGGAGTTCATGCTGAAAAATCTGGCTTAAAAGTAAGTAAATACCTTTCAGGGCCATTGGGAGGAGATGCACAAATCGCAGCACGTGTCGCGGAGGGAAAAGTAGCGATGGTACTCTTTTTTAGAGATCCACTAGACAAACATCCACACGAACCAGATATCTTGATGCTGATGCGTCTGTGTGATGTTCACAATGTTCCTTTGGCAACCAATCCCGCAACGGCTTCACTATTGATAAAATCACTACAAATAGGGGGTAACAAATAGTTTTTATTTTTTCTTTTTGCCAAACAAGCGAGAGAAAAAACTTCTTTTTTCTTTTGTTTCCTTCTTTTCTTCCTTTGCGTCAAAAAGGTCAAATATTTTTTCAATGCTGTTTTCATCCCTGTAAAATTCACAGTCACAGGCTTTTTTTATAGCAGAAGAAACAGCTGGAAACCCTGCAGATAAATTGCCATTGATGCTATTTGAAATGTGTTTTTTGCCAATTACTTTTCCAACGATGGGCATCGCTGCTACTGAACCCCCGCCGATAGATTTGGGTAAATTGATACTCGGATAAGAGCATCCAACCCAACTTCCCATGATGAACTTTGAGTTAAAGCCAATAAACCATGAATCACTATAGTTCTGTGCTGTTCCTGTCTTTCCTGCCCAAGCCCCATTTGCTTTGTAAGTAGTTTTTAGTCTTTTAGCAGTTCCTTTTTCTACCACTCCTCTGAGTAAATATTGAAGGGTTTCTAATGTGTTAGTGCTCACTGATGCAATTGCGACCTGTTTGCTCTTTTTAAACTTGTATAAAACCTTTCCTTTTGCATTTTTGATACTGCTTACAAAATGTGGTTTTACCAAGTGTGTTCCGGTAGCAAAGGCAGTATAGGCATGTACCAATTGTTGTAAAGAATAATTCGTAGTTCCTAATGCAGTT
Organism: Flavicella sp.; assembly: GCA_042091695.1. GTDB lineage: Bacteria > Bacteroidota > Bacteroidia > Flavobacteriales > Flavobacteriaceae > Flavicella. The sequence goes on along the minus strand of JBELHA010000003.1, from coordinate 28,481 downwards.
GCAGGCACATCCTTTAAAGGCTTGTATAAACCCAAATTCAAACAGGTTTCTTGAACTTTACTACTACCTAATTTAAGATAGGTCTCTATGGTAGGAATATTCATACTCTTTGCCAAGGCACCTCCCATAGAATAATAGCCTCCATCAGAATGGTCGTAGTTTTCAGGCTTCCAATCTTGGTATTCCTTGTAGGTTTTGACTTCGTTGTTGATCCATTTACAAGGTTTTTGTCCATCTTCCAACGCTGCTGCAAATACAAAGGGTTTGAATGCAGATGCTGCTTGTCGTTGACTTTTGACCAGGTCATAAGGCAGGTATTCATAACTGTTTCCTCCAATATAGACTTGTACCCCTCCATGCTCGAGTGCTATTCCATATACTGCAGCTTGAACCATTTTTAGGTAATGTACGATGGAATCTTTGTGGTTCATTTTTGCTGCTTCACCTTTCCAATCAAATACCCTACGTACTGTCTTTTTTTTTGGGTTTTGTACACTGGTTTTTGCGAGTTTGTTTGCAATTAATTTCTTACTACTTTTCTTGCGAGCCAATATATTCCAGTATTTGTCCATAGCCTTTTGTAGCTTTTCTAGTTGCTGCTGTCGCGCTCTCAATGCTGTGTTCTGTAGTTCGGCATTGAGCGTGGTCTCGATGACAAGACCATCATAGAGTATATCCCAAGGTTCTCCATTGTCTTTTCTGAGCGTACTCAAGATACTGTCCGCTTCCTTTTTAACCTCTTTTAAAAAATAACCATTTGGATTTTTCTTTAGTAAGTTTTTGTAGTGGGTGTCTAATGGTTTTTTACTGTTTTTTTGGTAGGAAGCTTCATTGATGTATCCGGCTTTGAGCATTTGTTTCAATACCACATTCCTCCTTTTTTTAGCATGGTCTGGATGCAGTCTAGGATTGTAGTAAGTGTTGGCCTTTAGATTTCCTACGAGAACGGCAGCCTGGTGTAATTCCAAATCTTTTGTTCTTTTTGAAAAATAGCGTTGTGCTGCAGCCTCAATGCCATACACGCTTTCTCCAAAAGGAACTGTGTTTAGGTATAAAGTCAATATTTCTTCTTTGCTATAATAACTTTCGAGTCGATGTGCGAGTATCGCTTCTTTGGTTTTATTGACGGGCATGGAGAGAAATGCAAAATCTTTTCTTTGAAATAAGTTTTTTGCCAATTGTTGAGACAAAGTACTTCCGCCACCTGCAGAACGATTTCCCATGATAATAGTTTTCACCAACACTCTCGCAAGCGCGATTTTATCAATACCATCATGTTTGTAAAAACGCGAGTCTTCTGTCGCTACTAAAGCTTCTATAAGATGTTTTGGAATGTCTTTAAAACGAACCTGAGTTCTGTTTTTCTGAAAATAACGACCCAATATTTGTTGGTCCTCACTATAAACTACAGAAGCTTGTGCTTGTTTCATCTGAGTGAGTTTTCGGGTACTCGGAATAGGTCCGAACCCACCAATATACACAATACCAATAAACAGGGAAATAAGCACTGCAATTAGCAGTGCCAATTCTAGAAGAAATTTTATTATTTTTTTTCGCAATGTAAATTCTTTAGCGTTGTGCAATCATTGAGATTTCTACATTGACTTTTTTTGGAAGTGTTGAAACTTCTACAGTTTCTCTAGCAGGTGCAGTCACCTCATTAAAATAGCTTCCGTAAATTTCGTTGATTCTTGAAAAATTATTCATATCTGAGATAAATATAGAAGACTTTACTACATTTTCAAACGTCATGTCTGCTGCCTCTAAAACGGCTTTTAGGTTTTTCATCACGAGTGTAGTTTCTTCTTCTATGGTTCCTAGACCCAATGTGTTCGTTGCTGGGTTGATAGCTATCTGTCCGGAGATGTATAAAGTGTCATTACTCAATATTGCTTGATTGTATGGGCCTAATGGCGCAGGGGCATTTTTAGTTTGAATTATTTTTTTCATGTTTGAATTTAGTTTGTATGTAAGTATAAATATAGTGAGTTTCTTCTTTTTTTTACTTCTAAACAGTTATTATCTGATCAATTTATACCTCTAAGTTTAAAGAGTACAGTTTTTTTGTATTTCAAGGAGTTTAATGATGGATTGCAACAAACAAATATGTTTACACCTTACTAAAGTCAATAAAATATGGAAATAAAAAAAACCTACATCATATTAATGATATAGGTTGTGTATTAGTATTCTAAATCAGTATCAACCTATGTTCTAGGATAAAATTGTTTAGGCTTTCAAGTCGATATAACGATCGTGGTATCCTAGTAAGTATAGTACTCCGTCTAACCCAATACTAGAGATTGAACTCTGGGCATTTTCTTTTACTTTAGGTTTCGCGTGAAAAGCGATTCCCAGCCCTGCCAAATTCAACATAGGCAAGTCATTGGCACCATCACCAACAGCAATCGTTTGTGCAATATCAATATTTTCTTTTTTAGCGATTTCTTTGAGGTATTTGGCTTTCATATTACCGTCAACGATTTCACCTAAATAGCCACCTGTAAGGGCACCGTCTTTGATTTCTAATTGGTTTGCAAACACATAGTCAATACCGAGTTCCTTTTGTAGGTAATTTCCAAAATAGGTGAATCCACCCGATAAGATTGCAGTTTTAAATCCATATGCTTTCAAGGTTTTCATCAAACGATGTGCTCCTTTGGTGATTGGGAGTCTTTGAGCTACTTCTTGTAATACTTCTTCACTCAAGCCTTTTAAAAGTCCCATACGTCTTTTAAAACTTTCGTTGAAGTCGATCTCACCATTCATGGCAGACTCTGTAATTTCTTTAACTTGGGAACCGACTCCTGCTAGTTCAGCCAATTCGTCTATCACCTCTGTTTGTATCAATGTAGAGTCCATATCAAAACATACTAGTCGTCGGTTTCTTCGGAAGATGTTGTCTTCTTGGAAGGCAATGTCTACATTGAGTTGTTGCGATATTTCCATGAACTTTTCAGTAACAGCGGCTTTGTCTTTGATTTCTCCACGAATAGACAATTGCACACAGGCTCTTGGGTATTCTTCTTCTTTGATTAAGGACAATCTTCCTGTCAATCGCTTTATAGAATCAATGTTCAAGTTGATGTCAGATACTACATTGGTAACCGCAGAGATTTGTTCCGCAGCTAATTTTTCTCCAAGGATAGTTACGATATACCTGTTTTTACCTTGAGTATCTACCCATTTTTCATAGTTTTCTAGTGAGATAGGCTTGAATTTTGCGTTGATTCCTAGCTCATAGGCTTTGAAAAGTAAATCCTTTAATACAGGGGCAGAACTCGACTTTGCTTTGATTTCAAACAAAATCCCCAACGAAAGTGTGTCGTGAATATTTGCCTGACCGATGTCTAAAACTTTAGCGCCATAGGAAGCCAATACTCCTGTGAGGCTTGCAGTAAGTCCTGGTTTATCCTGTCCTGAAATGTTTAGTAAGATGATTTCTTTTTCCATGATATTTGGTTTGTGAGTAATGTTTTTGGTATTATAGTTTTTTAAAATAATCGTTGATCGGGTACATTTCTTTTGTCGTATTTCAAATCGCTCAACAAAGGTGATTTTACACCGATGTAGAAATAATAAGAAGCTCTGTTTCCAAAAGGGACCCAGTTGAAATTGACCCTCCAACTATCCAAGTCTCGAGAGAATCTAAATTGTGTATACGAAAAGCCTCGGTTTCTAAAATCATACCCAGAGGAAAGTCCTACTTTCCACTTAGGTGTCAATTCAATATCTCCAGTAAACATCAAACTGTTGTTTGATATTTCATCTTGTCGTCTACTATTGCTATACGTACTCGAATAGGAGAGGCGCAAAGACCAAGGTATTTTGTTCTTGTAGAGCTGGACGTCTGCTTCTTTTTCTTCTTCTTCGGAGTCTGCTTCTTGGTTGTTTCGAAAGCTATTGGTCATGCTTTGTCCAAACATATCCGTATTCTGGTTGTTATATATCGCATCGTCTTCTTCTTTACCCTTGCTAGTGTTTTCTTCCTTTTCTTCAAAGTCCTTGCTCGAAAGGGAGTAGCTCATTGTGACATTGGCCCTAGTCAATCTAAATAGACTTCCGTTGTTGTCTATGTTTAATGTATTGTAGCGTTGGCCATTGGCATTGAGTGCATAAGGGTCTAAACTAGCTCCCGTGTTTAAGCTCAACTTATTTTTGAAAAATTGTGTTCCAGCGGTGATATTTACAGGACTCAATTTGAGACTGTCTGCTGCAACATTATAACTCGTACTCAGGTTCAAGTTGTTGATCAATGTTATTTTCTTAAACTCTTCTTCTTTGGAAGTATCCTTTTCACGAACCTTTGCTTCTAAATTATTGTTCAAAGAAAAAGAAACAGATTGAGAAAGACCACGGGAAGGAGTTCCGTAGGTTCCTCCGTCAAATCTTGAGTAGGATACTACATCCAATGGGTCTGCGCTTCGCTGTACGTCCTCGTAATAATAACCAAAGTCGGGTCTGTAGTTAAAGGAAACCGAGGGACGCATTGTGTGTCGAATGGCTTTTAGGTTTTTTCCTTTGAATTTAAACATCCCATAGATACTTGTTGACAAAGAGGCCCCAGCAGAATATTCCCTAAAAGCATTGAATCCGTTAATAGTGTCCGTAACGGCTTCTTGTCTCTCAGCATCGTAGTTTTTATCAATAGATTTAAAATACCACACTTCCTTGTAATTCACATTGGGAGAAAGTGTCAAGTATTTCAATAGTTTCATATTGGTACTCAAGGATACATTTTGTTGAATTCCCGATTTTGCTTCATCAAACATTTTAGGAGTGAAGAATTCATCATCAGTGGTGGTGATTCTATTGTCAGCTCGTAAGGAATAGTTCAATCCTATTTTCTGAATGGCTGTTTTCTGGCTTCCTACTTTTGGTGCAAATGGGTTGATACGGTCCATGTTCAACTGAAATGAAGGCAAGGACATGGATATTTTTTCTGTATTTGTATTTTGTGTGTGCGAGGCTGTTACCGAAAAGTTAAACGGAGTACCTACTAGTTTTCTATAGTATGATATAGAAGAACTTAAGGTGTTGGTCAAAGCATTTCTACTGTTGAACTCATTGACAGACTGACGGAAGTATTTGCTACTCCCCAAGTTTACAGAGGCTGAAAGTTTAGCATTTGGATTCGCTTTCGAATCCTGAGAATGCGACCATCGTATGTTGTAATTTTGACTTTTACTATAGTCGTCAAAACCTTTGACTCCAAAAAGTAAGTTTTCGAAGTTAAAACTCATACGACCGTTGTAACGGTAGCGTTTCTTATAGGAGGTTTCTGTACTAAAACCCCAACTTCCGTTGGAATAGACATCACCGAGCAAGGTAAGATCAAAAAAATCGTTTCCAGCAAAATAATACCCTCCATTTTGTAAGAAAAATCCTTGTCTGTTGGATTGTCCATAACTAGGCATGATCACACCGGATGTTTTTGTCTTTGTAAGTGGTAAGTAGGCAAATGGTAAAAAGAGAGGAGTGGGCACATCCACGACAACCAAATGTGTCAAGCCGACAATAATCTTTTTATTCGGTACAATTTTCGCTTTGTTGGTTTCTAAGTAATAATCTGGATTTTTCTTGTCCGAAGTTGTAAAACGAATCTTTCTCACAAAAATAGTAGAGTCGTTCATTTTTTTTGTTTTTTCACCCAATGTATAGATCCCGTCTTGTTCCGTACTCAAGCCGTAAATTAGCGCTTTTTCGGTTTTAAAATTAAAGACAATGGAATCTTGTGTAGATTCTTCTGCTCCTTGTGTGAAAACCGGTAGCTGGCTGTAAGTCCCTAGACTGTCTTTAATTCCTCGGGCAACAACGGTATTTGTTTTGTAATCAATCGTAATTTTTCCAGAGGTTATTTTAATGTCTTTATAATCAATAACCGCATTGTTATAGAGCATGACCTTCTTGTTGATGACATCTTCAATGATATAATCATCTGCAGTATGAACAATAATCGCATCTACTGCTTCTTTTTTAGAGGCTACGACGCTGTCTTTTGCCACCAACGGTAAATTCAGAGGAATACTATCATTGGTTTTCTGTGTTTCAATGTTATTCTTATCAATTATTTGTGTGTAACTCTGATGCACACCAAAAAACAGGAAACAACAAGTGAAAAGTATATGGTATAAATTTGTTCGCAATGCTTTATATACTATTTTTGTGTAGGATGGCACTATTTTTTCATGCCAAACATTAATATGCCAAAATTAATTAAAAAATGTTGATGAACTCCTTTCAATTCCTTAAAATTCATACGAAAATAACATACAGTTGTTTTGCGGTGTTTTTTTGTTTTCTGTTTGTAGCAAATACGGTAGTTAATGCTCAAAAAAAACCATTTACAGTTGTCTTAGATGCGGGGCATGGAGGTAAAGATCCTGGTAAGGTCGCGTACAGAAGCAAATACAAAGAGAAGGATATTGCATTGGATATTGTATTGAGAGTAGGAGCTATCTTAAAAAAACAAAAAAATGTAAAAGTTATCTACACGAGAAGCAAAGATGTTTTTGTCGATTTGTGGGAACGAGGAAGGATTGCCAACAAAGCAGATGCAGATTTATTTGTTTCCGTGCATTGCAACGCACATGACTCTCAAGCCTCTGGTTCTGAAACATGGATATTAGGACTGCATGCAAATCGAAGAAATTTTGAAGTAGCCAAAGCCGAAAATGAAGTGATACTCTTAGAGAATAATTACAAAGAAAAATACAAAGGATTCAATCCAAACTCTCCGGAGTCAGTGATTGGTCTTACCCTAGAACAAGAGGAAAACTTAGACAAGAGTATCTCCCTTGCAAGTACAGTACAAGAAAATTTTAAGGGAAGATTGAAACGTGTAGATAGAGGGGTGAAACAAGCAGGGTTTGTGGTGTTACATCAAACTTATATGCCTAGTATTTTGATAGAAACAGGCTTTTTAACTAATAAAAAAGAAGGCGCTTACCTTTATTCAAAAAAAGGGAAATCGGAAATGTCTGCTTCGATATCAAAAGCAATCATTAATTATATAAATGAAGCCAAAGTAAATCGGGTAACTTTACCTACACATACCGAAGTTGATTCAGAAAATAATACTGAAGGCTATGTTTTTAAAGTTCAAATTGCTTCAGGAAAAACAAAAATTAAAACAGCGAGTTATAACTTTAAAGGTCTCAATGGAGTTGCTTGTGTTTCAGTGGCTGGTTTTTTTAAATATTATTACGGAAATACAAAGAGTTACGCCACCGCAAAAATGAATTTGAAAAAGGCAAAAAAACAAGGCTATACCTCTGCTTTTTTAACTGCATTTAAAGGTGGTAAAAAAGTAAGTTTAAAGGATGCAATTAAATAGTATTGTAGTATTTTTGAAAGTGAATAAAATGTTTTATCTTTAAAATTATGATGAAAATTTCTAGGGAGTTAAAAACAGGCTTGGTTGCTCTGTTGGTGATAGTTCTTTTTATATGGGGATTCAATTACCTAAAGGGTTTCAACCTTTTTAATGGTCCTTCCAATACCTATTTTACTAAATATGCAAACGTTCAAGGGTTGAACACGGCAAGTGTAGTAACCGTAAATGGATATACAATTGGAAAAATAATAGAGATTAGTTTTGATCAAGATTCCAAAGAACCGGGAAGCTTGTTGGTTGAATTTAGCATTGATAAGCCATTCAGTTTTTCAAAAAATAGTATTGCAAAAATATACAGTGCTAGTCTGATGGGCGGTAAATCTTTGGCAATTGTACCTTCCTTTGTTGGAAAGCCAGCTGTGCCTGGAGATTTCCTAAAAGGTGAAATAGAATCAGATATTTTCTCCTCTGTTGGTGAAAAGTTGAATCCACTCCAAGCAAAACTTGAAAAGGTAATTGTACATGCGGACTCTTTATTGATGAATATCAATAGTATTTTAGATGTTCCTTCTAGAAAACACATCAGAAGTACTTTGGCTTCTATGGATGTAACGATGGCAAATTTACAACGCGTTACTGAGAATGCTGAGATGTTGGTTGTAGAGAATAGAGGAACGCTTAAAACATCTATGGACAATGTGGAGCACCTGACAGAAAATTTCTCTCAGTTTTCAGATTCATTGGCACAGGTAAACGTGGTGGCCCTGTCTAAAAAAATAAATACGACTCTTGAAAACTTAAATGCCATTACACAGGGTATTGAGAATGGACAAGGGACTGTTGGGAAACTAGTTAAAAATCCTGCAGTATATGATAACTTAGAAAAAGCAACCAATGAATTGGCGGCGCTTTTAGAAGATGTAAAGTTGCATCCAAAACGATATGTGAGTATATCTGTATTTGGAAAAAAAGAAAAAGAATATGTAGCACCTATTAAAAAGTAAAACTTTAAACCTTTATTTTATACTATGAAGTACATTCCTAATATTATCTTTTTGTGTATCTCAATACTTAGTATTGGGTACTTTGTCAAAAATATTGTGAAGTTAAAACGCAATATCAATATTGGAAAAGACGTGGATAGGACTGATCGAAAGAAAGAACGTCTTAACAACATGATTCGCATTGCTTTAGGACAGTCAAAAATGGTCAAACGTCCCATTGCAGGTGCTTTACATATTATCGTCTACATAGGTTTTATAATTATAAATATTGAGGTATTAGAAATTATCATTGATGGTATCTTAGGTACCCATAGAATTTTTGAGTTTTTAGGAACTACCTATTATTTTTTAATAGGTTCTTTTGAAATATTGGCTTTTTTAGTATTGCTTTCTGTGATACTTTTTTGGACACGAAGAAATATTGTGAAAATAAAGCGTTTTTGGAGTAAAGAAATGACCTCTTGGCCAAAGAATGACGGGAACATTATTCTCTATTTTGAGATCGTTTTGATGTCTCTTTTTATATTGATGAACGCAACAGATGTTCACTTTCAAGAAGCTGGCTTTGGAAACCCTATCAGTCAATTTATAGTACCTCTTTTTGAGGGGGTGTCTTTGGATAGTATGCACTATATTGAGCGAACTGCGTGGTGGTTGCACATCTGTGGTATTTATATTTTCTTAAATTACTTATACTACTCAAAACATTTGCACATACTACTAGCATTTCCCAATACTTACTATGCAAATTTGGAGGCCAAAGGAAAGTTTCCAAACAATGCAGTTGTAACCAAAGAAGTACAAACGATGATGGATCCCAATGCAGATCCTTATGCAATGCCTGAAGAAACAGATGAAGTTCCTGAAAAGTTTGGAGCTAGTGATGTCAAAGATTTGAATTGGGTTCAGCTCTTGAGCTCTTATACCTGTACCGAATGTGGAAGGTGTACTTCTGTGTGTCCTGCCAATAATACAGGAAAAGAGTTGTCTCCTCGTGCAATTATGATGAAAACTCGTGACCGTTTGGAAGAAGTGGGAAAAAACATGGACAGCAACAATGGTGCGTTTGTAGACGATGGCAAACAATTGCTAAATGACTATGTTTCCCCAGAAGAATTATGGGCATGCACTAGCTGTAATGCTTGTGTAGAAGAATGTCCTATCAATATAGACCCCTTGTCTATCATTATGGACATGCGTCAATACCTAGTCATGGAAGAGTCTGCTGCACCAGCTGAACTCAATAATATGATGAGTAATATTGAAAATAATGGAGCTCCATGGCCTTACAATCAGATGGACCGTCTAAATTGGAAAGACGAGGCCTAATAGTTTGAATTTTTACTAAAAAACCTTTAAATGTTGACAAGCTAACTCTTGTTGCATTTTTAAATCTCTTATACCTATGAATGTACCTACAATGGCAGAAATGATAGCACAAGGAAAACAACCCGAAGTAGTTTTTTGGGTAGGTTGTGCTGGTAGTTTTGATGATAGAGCAAAAAAAATAACCAAAGCATTTGTAAAAATACTCAACGAAGCGAAGGTTGATTTTGCTGTGCTAGGTGCGGAGGAAAGTTGTACTGGGGACCCTGCTAAACGTGCCGGAAACGAATTTTTATTTCAAATGCAAGCCATGGGAAATATTGAGTTGTTGAACGGTTATGATGTAAAGAAAATTGTAACTGCCTGTCCACATTGTTTCAATACGATCAAAAATGAATATCCAGGATTGGGGGGAACTTATGAAGTTGTTCACCATACACAATTGCTAAAGGAATTGTTGGATTCCGGAAGAATGACAATAGAAGGCGGTAAGTTCAAAGGGCGTAAAATAACTTTTCATGATCCTTGTTATTTAGGGCGTGCCAATGATGTCTATGAGGCTCCAAGAGACTTGATTCGCAAATTAGACGTTGAATTGGTGGAGATGAAAAAATGCAAAGTGAACGGACTGTGTTGTGGTGCCGGAGGTGCTCAGATGTTCAAAGATGCAGAAAAAGGAAATAAAGAAGTAAATGTATTGCGAACGGAAGGAGCCTTGGAGGTCAAGCCTGATATAATCGCAACAGGATGTCCTTTTTGCAATACCATGATGACAGACGGTATCAAAAACAAAGAAAAAGAAGACAGTGTAGAGGTAATGGATATAGCGGAGTTGATTGCCAACGCAAATGATCTATAATTTCACTTTTTAAGAAGTAAGTATTTTATTGTACAACGCCAGTGTTTCATCTATAGTTTTTTCTATGGCATAGGTGTTCTGAATTCTCTCATAAGCAGCCTCGCCCATTTTCAATCTAAGCGATTTGTCTTCAGATAGTTGAAGGATTGCTTTTGCAATGGCTTTTGGATTTTTCTTTGGTACAACTTTTCCACTTTTTGTGTCAATTAATTCTGTACACCCTCCTGCATTGGTCATAACGATTGGTTTTTTGGAACACATCGCTTCACTGATAGCTCTACCAAAGCCTTCGTTATTTGATGTTTGTACATAGATGTCTGCTCCTTTGAAAAAGGAAACGGCATCTTTTTGAGAACCCATAACGTGAATTCTATCTCTAATAGGGCTTTTAGCTACCAACTCAGGAATGGTTTTGTTGCCCCTCATATCTCCGAGTAATATATAGTGTATATTGCTGTTTTTTTCTAGGAAGTAAGAAGATTTTATAAAATATTCGATTCCTTTTACCTTGAGATAGTTTGCAGCCAAACACACTTTTACTGCATTTTGAGGGATGTTGATAGTTGCGTAGTCAAAAGCCTTGCTTTGCTCGAACCATTTTGGGTCATAGCCTTTGTATATTTTAACAGCTTTTTGTTTTCTTTTTCCGAACAATTGCTTTTTTACATGTTCATAGACATGAGTACTATTGCAAATGATAGCATCTATACGGGGATTCAAATAGGTTAAATACGCACTTGGGTCATGCCAATACAAACTCGTGGACCCCATATAGGTGATAAGTTTTACAGGGGTGTCTTTGAGAGCGATGTTCACATTCCTTAAACATTTTCCATTGAAAGCATGGACGATGTCAATTTGATTTTCTTGTACGTAGGATTGTATCTGTGCGATATAATCCGTATCAAATTTTGAATTGGGAAAGGAAGCAATGCATGTGATGTCATTGTCTTCTAGTATTTTCAAAATCTCATCAGAAAATAGACCGATAACGGTAACGTCTACCCCTTTTTTTTGCAGTCCAATCAATAGTTGAAATTGTGCGATGGTAGTGCTTATGGAGCTTGCGTAATGCCCTGTGGAAAGTACCTTCATAAAGAAACGTTATAGGTCGTGTTTTTTTGCCAATTCCCAATATACATCCATTTCTTCAAGGGACATGTCTGACAATTCTTTGTTTTCTTTTTTAGCTTCTTTTTCTAGAAATTGAAATCGTTTGGTAAATTTCTTATTGGTGCGTTCTAAGGCGGTCTCTGGATTGACATTGATAAAACGTGCGTAGTTGATCATTGAGAACAATACATCTCCAAATTCAGCCTCTATAGCATCGGTATTTCCATTTTTAATTTCTTCGTTGAGTTCCTCCAATTCTTCTTGGACTTTTTCCCATACTTGATGTGGGGCTTCCCAATCAAAACCAACACCTGCAACCTTTTCTTGAATTCTACTCGCTTTCACGAGTGCAGGTAGCGATTTTGGTACTCCTTCCAAAACTGAGGTTTTGCCTTCTTTTAATTTTAACTTTTCCCAGTTTCTTTTTACTTCGGCCTCGTCTTTAACTTCTACATCTCCATAGATGTGAGGATGTCTGTAAATCAATTTCTCAACAATAGCCTCCGAGATACTACCGAGGTCAAAATCGTTTGTTTCTGAGCCTATTTTAGCGTAGAAAACAATGTGAAGTAACAAATCACCCAATTCCTTTTTGATCTCTTCTTTGTCATTGTCTAGAATGGCATCTGCCAACTCATAGGTTTCTTCAATGGTGAGATGACGTAGAGACTGTAAAGTTTGTTTCTTATCCCAAGGGCACTTTTCTCGAAGTTCTTCCATGACATCTAAAAGTCTTTCAAAAGCAGCCAGTTGTTCTTTTCTAGTATACATATAGGTGAGTTTAGAACTAAAATAAGTAAAAATTTATAAGGAATAACGCTTTTTTGCAGGTAGTAGCAATCAGCTAAAAGAAAAACACCTACTTAATAATCTAGTATCAAGTAGGTGTCTATCAAAGTTGTTAGGCTCCTTTTTCAGCCGATTCTTCTGTTGTCTTTTCAGCTTCCTTTTGACCTTCTTTGATGCTTTCAAAGTCAAACTCAGTAGCGACTAAGATATTGTACCACTGTACTACCTTTTTGATATTCGATGGATACACGCGTTCTTGGTCAAATTCTGGAAGTATTTCTCCAAAGAATTCAAGTAATTTGGCGTTGCTTTCTTTGTGACTAATAGTTGCTTTACCACTTTCTTTTTCGTGAATTGTCAAAAAGATTTCTCTCAATGGCACTTCCTCTTCATAGGTGTAAATAGCAATGTCATTCAATACACTCACATTGTGATTGTTTGAAATAGGAAATTTTTTGTTTTCAGTCAATGAAGCTACAACAAATCCACCTTTAGATTGCGTTATAATGTTATACAATCCAGGTTTTCCTGAGATAGCGATAGTTTTTGTAAGTCCCATGTTTAAAATTTTAGGAGTTAATTTTTTATTTTCTTTTGGCATTTGGAAAGCGCATTCTGTAACCAGAATCTACTTTTCCCTTTGAAATATTCTCAAGTTTTTTCTTTAAAAGTCTCTTTTTTAATGAAGAGAGTGAATCGGTAAATAACACGCCTTCTATATGGTCGTATTCGTGTTGAAATACTCTTGCAGCAAGCCCTGATAGGGTAGTTGTATGCTTTTTAAAGTCTTCGTCTTGGTATTCTATAGTGATGGTTTCTTTTCTAAAGACATCTTCACGAATATCTGGAATACTCAGACAACCTTCTGTAAAAGCCCATTCATCACCAGTTTCTTCAATGATTTTAGCATTTATAAAAGTGTGTTTGAATCCTTTTAAAACAGCGCGATCTTCTGCTGATAAATCTTCGTCTTCTGCAAAGGGTGAAGCGTCAATCAGAAACAATCGAATGGCTTTTCCAATTTGAGGTGCTGCCAATCCTACGCCTTGTGCGTTGGCCATGGTTTCTTTCATATTGGTAATTAGCTTTTCTAGTTCTGGGTATTCTGGAGTAATTTCTTTCCCCACTTTTCTTAGAACAGGATCTCCGTAAGCTACAATTGGTAAAATCATTATTTGATTTTTTAAATTAGTGCTTGCAAAAGTACAAAGAATAGTACTCTTATAAAATTTATTTCTCTAAGGTTTTTACCTGAGTCGACTTTAATTTATTTGTTATATAGATAAGATTGTAATATGATGGTGGCACTGATTTCGTCTATCAAAGCCTTGTCTTTTCTTTTCTTTTTGGAAAACCCACTGTCTATCATGGTTTGAAATGCCATTTTAGAGGTAAAACGTTCGTCTTCTCGATGGATAGGGATTTTTGGAAAATTCCCTTGTAGTTTTTTTAGAAAAGAGGCAATGAATACTTCACTTTCTGAATCAGTGTTGTCCATTTGCTTGGGTTTTCCAACAACAAACAAAGCAACGCCTTCTTTTTGTATATAATCTTTTAAAAAAGAAATGAGTTTGGGAGTTGCAACGGTTGTCAATCCAGAGGCAATCATCTGTAAGTCATCAGTAACTGCAATGCCAGTTCTCTTTTTTCCAAAGTCTAAAGCGAGTATTTTTTTCAAGATTGTCTTATTAAATATTAAATTTATAGGTCACAAATATACATTATGTTCTTTTGATTAGGAAAAGTATAAATGTTGTTTGTGTGCTAGGTGCCTAAATTTAAATTTGTAATTTTGTGATCAAAACAAAGTATATGCAATCCATAGGGGTATCTTTAATCGTATCGTATTATAAAAATCTCACAAACCTTAGTTTGATTTTAAAAGCGTTGCAACAACAATCGACCTTTGATTTTGAAGTGCTGATTTCCGAAGACGATTCAAATCCAAAAACAGAAGCTTTTTTAACGAAAAACGCTGAAAAATTTAATTTTAAAATCCAACACCTCAAACAACTTGTAGACGATGGTTTTAGAAAAAACAGCATGTTAAATAGGTCTATTCAAGCAGCCAATTCTGAAAAATTGGTGTTTATTGACGGTGACTGTATCCCGCACAAAGATTTTATTGCTTCTTACCTTGAGCATATAGAAGAGGGGTTTGTTTTTTGGGGCCGTAGGGTCATGTTGGGAGACAAATTTTCTCAAAAATTACTCAGAGATAAAAATGTCAATGCCTTAGGTTTTATAAATCTACTTTTTTCAGATTCAAAAAAAGTGAAAGAAGCTATCTATTCTCCTTCTTTGAGACTCTCAAATTCTACCAAAGGGCGTGGCTTGAAAGGATGTAACTGGGGAATACTCAGGAAACATTTATTAGAAATTAACGGTTTTGATGAAGATTATATCAGTGCAGCTGTTGGTGAGGACTCCGATATTGAGTGGAGGTTGACAGCAACAGGCGTGCAATTGAAAAGCATGAAAAATAAAGCCATAGTCTACCATGTACACCATCCAAGAGGATATTCAGATACAGGAGTTCAGAAGAATATAGCCATGATGGAACAACGCATAAAAGAAAACGCTTTTGTGTGTAAGAATGGTATTGAGAAGAAATAAAATTTGAGTTAGAATAAATCATACAAACCTTTTTTATGATACTAGGATTTGATGCAAAAAGAGCATTTCACAACACTACAGGTTTGGGAAATTACAGTAGAGATTTGATCAGCGGTTTGCAAAATTTTTACCCTGAGAATACCTACTACCTCTACAATCCTAAAATAAAAAAAGTAGATAGATTGCGATTAGATGCTACTACTAAAGAGGTGCTACCAAAGAAATTTATCTGGAAAAAATTATCTTCTATATGGAGATTAGGTCCAATCAAACAGCAGTTGATTGATGACAAGGTGACCCTATTTCACGGGCTTTCCGGTGAAATACCTAAAGGTTTAAAGGATAAAGGGATACAGTCAGTAGTTACGATTCACGACTTAATTTTTTTAAGCCACCCTGAACTTTACAGTGCGATTGATAGAAATATTTATTTTAAGAAAGCGCTATATGCTGCTCAAAATGCAGATGTTGTTATTGCGATTAGTGAGGAGACCAAACGTCAGATTATTCACTATCTAAATATTCCAGCTTCCAAAATAAAAGTGGTCTACCAAAGCTGTCATGACGTATTCAAAAAAAACTTAGCAAGCTCGTTCAAGCAACAGGTTATTGAAAAATATAAGTTACCATCAGAATTTATTTTAAATGTAGGAACTATAGAACCTCGTAAAAACGTATTGTCTTTGGTGAAATCTATCAAAGACTTAAACGTACCTTTAGTGGTAGTTGGACGTAAAACAGACTATTATAAGGAGGTTGAACAGTATATATCTAAACACGCAATGCAAGACCGCGTGTGTTTTTTAGAAGGTTTAGATTTAAAAGAATTGTCAGCGTTGTACCAATTAGCTTCGGTGTTTGTATATCCTAGTTTTGTGGAAGGTTTTGGTATTCCTATCATTGAGGCACTCTACAGTGGCACTCCCGTAATAACTTCAAAAGGAGGGGTGTTTCCTGAAGCAGGGGGAAATGGATCTTTATACATTGCCCCCGACAATCCAAATTCAATCAAAGAAGCGTTGCAAAAAGTATTGCTTTCAAAAGACGTTCAAAAAAATATGGCTGAAGAAGGTTTGAATTATGTGCAACGGTTTTCTGTTCAGAATATCACTGAAGACCTTATGGATATTTACCGATCCGTCCATAACAACAAACGATAATACAATCTATATGAGTACTTCTAAGGACCTAAATATTTGTTTTTTTAATTCCATAAAATCATGGGGTGGAGGAGAAAAGTGGCATGCTGAAATGGCTGCTTACGTTGCAGAATCTGAGGAGAAGGTGTATATGTATACCTCAAAAGGCAGTGCTTTAGAGTCTAAATTAGCAGGCTCGAAAGTAAAGCTAAGGCATACAAGTGTTTCTAATTTAAGTTATTTAAACCCGTTCAAAGTGAAAGCTTTGACACAACAATTTAAAAAAGATGCTATTGATACTATTGTGATTAATTCTTCTCAAGACATGAAATGTGCGGGTTTGGCAGCAAAAAAAGCAGGAGTAAAATACATTATTTATAGAAGAGGGAGTGCCATTCCTATTAAAAATACCTTTGTCAATCGTTATTTTTTTAAAGAGGTTGTCACAGATATCATTGCCAATTCAGCAGCGACAAAAGAAACTATAGTAGCAAACAATCAGGGTCTTTTTCCCCGTGAAAAAATGGTGGTCATACCCAATGGTATTGATACGGATGTTTTTTTGAAAACACTCGAGAAGTTGCCATCGCATACTTCCAAAAAGAACCTGTTTACCTTCGGGAATTTGGGAAGACTAGTCACTCAAAAGAACCAATTATTTTTGATTGAGGTTGCCAAAAAATTAAAAGAAGCTTCTTTTCCTTTCCAATTAATCATTGGAGGAGAGGGAAAGCTACTGCCAGAATTGATTGCAAAAACCAAGGAGTACAACTTAGAAAACGAAATCAAATTTGAAGGCTTTGTCTCCCATCCACAAAAATTCTACCAGCAATTAGATGTATTTGTGCTGTCTTCCTTGTGGGAAGGCTTTGGTTATGTGATAGCTGAGGCGATGTTGTGTGAAAAACCTGTCATAGCCTTTGATGTGAGTAGCAATCCAGAATTGGTTAGCTCCAATATAAATGGGATATTAACTCCCGTGAATGATGTGGATTCAGTGGTAGAAGCACTTCAGTATTTTGCTGAAAACCCAAAGTTAATTGCCCAATACGGAAAAGCTGGAAAGGAAAAAATAACCAAGGAGTTTGATGCTTCGGTTGCGAGAAAACGATTTTTACAGTACATCAATACATTACAATAAATGGAAACTTTAGTTCAAGAGTGTGTAAAAGCATTGCAAGAAACCAAAACGATTTTATATCCTACAGATACCGTGTGGGGCTTGGGCTGTGATGCGACAAATACAACTGCTGTCTCAAAAATTTATACCCTTAAAAATAGGGTTGCTTCTAAAAGCCTGATTATTCTGGTGGATTCCATCGCAATGCTACAGGATTATATTACCGTAATACCCCAGGTTGCCTTAGATATTCTAGAAAGAGCAACAAAACCTACAACCATAATTTATAAAAACCCAAAAGGATTGGCTACTAATGTAGTAGCGGAAGACAACACCGTTGCTATACGTATTCCAAACAATGTTTTTTGTAAGAAACTTATTAGTGAATTTGGCAAACCTATTGTTTCTACCTCTGCAAATGTCAGTGGAGCACCAACGCCACAAACATTTTCAGAAATTAGTCCCGCAATTTTGCATAGCGTTGATTATATAGTAAATTTGCACCACGATAAAATTAACGACAAGTCTTCAACGATTCTTCGTATCACAGATACAGATGAGATAGAAGTCATCAGAGCCTAAACCACATGCAAAAAAACGTCTACAAAGAAGCACTACAGCATCCCATATTTTCATACATTTCAAAGGCGAGTGAGAATTTAGCAGTAGAAACCTATGTTATTGGTGGTTTTGTGAGAGATTTTTTACTACAAAGAGGAGATGCTAAAGATGTAGATGTAGTTACAGTTGGAAGTGGTATTGACTTAGCCCAAAAAGTAGCCTCATTGTTGCCAAACAAACCCAAAGTGCAAGTTTTTAAAACTTATGGTACTGCCATGTTGCGCTTTGAAGGCATCGAAGTTGAATTTGTGGGAGCTCGCAAAGAGTCGTATTCTGAAGATAGTAGAAATCCACAGGTAGAAACAGGAAGTTTACAGGACGATCAAAACCGAAGAGATTTTACAATCAACGCGATGGCTTTGAGTTTGAATACTGCAAACTATGGTTCGCTCTTGGACCCATTTGATGGTCTTACAGACTTGTCTAAAAAAATATTAAAAACACCCCTCGATCCAGATATTACCTATTCAGACGATCCATTGAGAATGTTACGTGCTATACGTTTCGCTTCTCAATTGAATTTTGAGATTACAGCCAACTCTTTAGAAGCTATTTCTAGAAATAAAGAACGTATCGATATTATTACGTGTGAACGAATCGTAGTAGAAATCAATAAAATAATGTTGTCAGCAACACCTTCGATAGGGTTTTTATTGCTTGAAAGCACAGGTCTTTTAGAACGTATCATCCCTGAACTGACCGCGTTAAAAGGTGTAGATGATGTGGAGGGACAACGACACAAAGATAATTTTTACCATACTTTGGAGGTTGTAGATAATATTTCTGAACACACAGAAGATCTATGGTTGCGATGGGCGGCGCTATTACACGATATAGGAAAAGCCCCGACAAAGAAATTTGACAAGAAAAATGGCTGGACCTTCCATGCCCATGAATTTGTGGGGTCTAAAATGGTGTACAAATTATTCAAGCGTCTTAAAATGCCATTAGGAGCACCTATGAAGTTTGTGCAAAAAATGGTCTTGTTGAGTTCTAGACCTATTGTTTTGGCTTCAGATGTTACAGATTCAGCAGTACGTCGTTTGCTTTTTGATACCGGAGATGATTTGGACAGTTTGATGACTCTGTGTGAAGCAGATATCACAACAAAAAACCCTGTAAAATTCAAACGATACCACAAGAATTTTAAAATTGTGCGTGAAAAAGTAAAAGAAGTTGAGGCGCGTGATCATGTTCGTAATTTCGAACCTCCAATTTCTGGAGAATTGATCATGGAGACTTTTTCTCTTAAACCTTGCAGGCAAATCGGTCAAATCAAAGAGACGATTAAGGAAGCTATTCTAGATGGAAAAATACAGAATGACTATCAAGAAGCCTTTGCTTTAATGCTAGCGGTGGGTGAGAAGCTAGGATTGAAAATTCAGCAGTAGTGTGCTCTATTAGTTTGCTAAAAATAGACGGTCAATTGTAAGTGAACAGTTTTCCCAAGAATGGGGAACAGCACCTTCTCGTATGTTTAGGTGGATACCATCCGCCTTTTTTATAAGTGAAATTACTTCCTCGACAGGGGCATTGGGGTCAAATAGAAAGCCATTTTCTCCATGTTTTACAATGTCGGTACAAAAGCCTGTATTTGAGACAACTGGAACGCAATTCGACAACATTGATTCTAGTAAAGGTACTGGTCCACCCTCTAAAAATGATGTAGAAACATAGGTGTCTATTTTCGAATACAATTCGGGATAGGTCTCATAGGGAGCATCACCGATATACGTAAAGTTGGGAAAGGAGTTTAGTAACTGAAACTTATCATAGTTTTCCCATTTTGTACCGATGAGAAAGAATTCCTTTTCGGGCATATTTTTTACAATTTTATAAAGCAAGTCTGGATTTTTTCTTCTACTAAAAGCAGCACAAAACCCAACAGCAGCTCCCTTTCTTTCATGTGATTTGAACATGTCGGGATTGGAGGCAATATGTAATATTTGAATGCGCTCTTTTTTGATGCCGAGAGCAAGCAATTGTTTTTCAGTTGTAGTATTCAAGCAAATTACCTTGTGAGCACGTTTCAAACACCAAATAACATGTGTTTTTGAATAGGAGGAAGTCCAATTGGCATGCGTATACATCACTATATTTTTTCGGTTTAAAATAAAGGGATTGTGACGGATAGCACGACAAAAATAGTTGGGAAAAATAAAAAAGTATCCATCTGATTTTGGAAGATTTCTCAATTTTGCATGAAAATAGGGCTTGGCATTGAGTTTTGAGAAACCTGACAAGCGACGAATCTGTGCTCCAAAAATCCATTTTTTATCAGCTTCTCTTGCAACATAGGTAAGTGAAGTGATATCAGTAGTTGTTTTTTCAAACAAGAGCCAAGCTTTGATTTGAGCAATACGGTATTTCCACTTATATAAAATAAAAAATATCAAGAATTCTCTCATGGGAGGGTGATGTTTTTTTGATAACTATATTCCTTAGCTTTCTAGGCTTTGCATATTTACTAATTTGTAATATTCTTTTTGAAGCTGTATCAGTTCTTCATGCGTTCCTTGTTCAACGATTTCTCCTTTGCGAAGTACGACAATCAAGTCTGCGTTTTGAATGGTAGAAAGACGGTGTGCTATAACCAGTGATGTTCTGTTTTCCATCATTTTTTCAAGTGCATCTTGTACTGATTTTTCTGATTCTGTATCCAGTGCAGAAGTAGCCTCGTCCAAGATCATGATAGGTGGGTTTTTCAGCACTGCTCTCGCAATAGAGATACGTTGTCTTTGTCCACCCGAAAGCATGTTTCCGCTGTCACCAATGGGGTTGTCATAGCCTTTTGGCAATGCAGCTATGAAATCATGTGCATTGGCTATTTTTGCTGCTGCTTGTATGTCCTCATGACTTGCTTTTGTATTTGAAAGCGCAATATTGTTGCGAATACTGTCGTTAAAAAGCAAGGCATCTTGTGCAACGATTCCCATTTGAGCTCTTAGGGAAGTTGTTTCTATTTCCTTAATATCTGTACCATCCAATAATATAGCCCCTTCTTGTACGTCCCAAAAACGGGTGATTAAATTTGATAAGGTGGATTTCCCACTTCCTGACTGTCCAACCAAAGCCACAGTTTTACCCTTCGGAAGTGTCAATGAAAAATTCTTAAGTACGTATTCTTTGTCGTACTTAAAGGAAATATTGTCAAAGCGAATTTCTTTGTCAAATGTGCTTATCCTTTTTGGGTTTTCAGTATCTGCTAAGCTGTTTTCGGCATCTAATATTTCTATAAATCGCTCTGAGGCTGCATTTCCAGCTTTTATTTTATTACTCGCTTTTGAAATTGCCTTAGCAGGGGTGAGTATGTTGTAGGCCAACCCCATAAAGGTGATAAAAGTACTAGCTACTAAGGTTTTGTCTACCAATACCATTCTTCCACCAAACCATAGCAAACAAGCGATTGTTGTAATTCCCAAAAATTCACTCATAGGACTGGTAAGACCTGCGCGATTGCTCATCTTATTACTAATTTTTTCGATGTTGCTCCCCAGTTGTTGGAATTTTGTTTTAAAATACCCCTCTGCGTTGAACGCTTTGATGATTTTAAGCCCTGTCAAGGTCTCTTCTATATTTCCTAATACATTGCCACTTTCTTTGAAAATCTGACTGGATTGGTCTTTGATTTTTTTTGTGATGATAGAAATGATATAGCCTGAAATAGGTATGAATGTAAACACAAACAACGACAATTCCCAACTCATTTTGACCATAGCAAGTAAGGTGAAAATAATATTTAGGGGTTCTCGAATATAAATGATTACAAGGTCTAAATAGGTGTTGTTGATCACAGCTAAATCTGCAGTAGCTCTAGAAATTGTATCTCCTTTTCTTTTTTCCGAATAAAAAGAAACAGGAAGGGAGATGATTTTCGTATAGATTTCATTTCTCAGATCTTTTAGTACAGCATTCTTCAAATGTGCCATATATACATTCCCTAAATAGCCAAACATGTTTTTTAGAAAAAAGGTAGTAACCACAAGAATGACCATATAGGTCAACGTTTCTTCAGGTTTGTTGTCTAAGGTGTTTTGTGTGACGAGATAGTTGAGGTAACTCTCTAAATAGTCGGTGCTGATATGTGACAAACCTGGATATTCAGGCTTGGTTTTTAGATAAGAAGTTTCTCCAAAGATTACCTTGAGCATGGGCAACAAGGTAATCATGGAGAGTGCTGTAAACAAGGCATACAAGATATTGAATGCGATGGATAAAATACCCTTTGCCCTATAAGGTAGGGCATAGGTTAAAAATCTTTTGAAATGTCTATTCATTTAGGATAATTTCAATTCTTCTATAATACGGCTGATTTTAGCATCTAGCAGCTTTTCTGTAGCCTCTGCATTTTCTATCGTGTCTAATCCAGTGTTTACACTGAAATAAAACTTAATTTTAGGTTCCGTACCACTTGGTCTAGCAGCAATTCTTGTTCCGTTTTCTGTTAAGAAAATCAATACGTTGGATTGTGGCATGTCGATTTTTGTCTCCTCACCAGTCAAACTGTTTTTACAAACAGAGCTTGCGTAGTCGTATACGAACTTCACTTTTTCGCCGTCGATTTCAGTATAAGGAGTTTCGCGTAAGTCCACCATCATTTGTTTGATTTGAGCAGCCCCGTCCATTCCTTTTTTCGTGATAGAAATCAAGTGTTCCTTGTAGAAATTATGTTTTGTGTACAATTCTAATAATTCCTTGTAGAAAGAACTTCCTTGAGCTTTGGCATAGGTAGCAATTTCACAAGCCAAAAGGGCAGAAGTAATTGCGTCTTTATCGCGTACAAAATCTCCGACCATGTATCCAAAACTTTCTTCACCACCTCCGATAAAGTCTAGACCGTCAAAATCTTTGATCATTTTAGCAATCCATTTGAATCCTGTCAAGCATATTTTACAATCCACATCGTAACTAGCTGCCAATGTTTCCATCATAGCAGTAGATACTATTGTAGTTCCTACAAACTGCTTACCGTTCAACTTCCCTTCCTTCTGCCATTTTTTAATCAAAAAGTCAGTCATCACAACCATTGTTTGGTTTCCGTTGAGTAACTTCATATTTCCTTCCAAGTCGCGAACAGCAATTCCCAAACGGTCACTGTCAGGATCAGTACCAATTACGATATCTGCACCTACTTTATCAGCCAATTCAGTTGCCATTTTCAAAGCAGCTGGCTCTTCTGGATTTGGAGAAGCTACGGTAGGAAAATCACCATTTGGTTCTCTTTGTTCTTCTACAATATGTACGTTTTTATAGCCTGCTTTTTCAAAGGTGTCAGGCATTGCAGTAATTGAAGTTCCGTGTAAGGATGTAAATACAATAGACAAATCATCTCTGTTGTCTAGGTCTAATTTTCCATTTTCAACGCAGGCATCTGTAAAGGCATTATCTACAGCTTCACCGATGTATTCTAGTAAGTCAGCATTGGCGTCAAACTTAATTGCATCAAAAGACAAAGCGTTTACTTCCGCGATGATGGCACCGTCGTGTGGAGGTACAATTTGTCCTCCATCGTTCCAATATACCTTGTATCCATTGTATTCAGGTGGGTTATGAGAAGCGGTCAATACGATTCCGGCATCACAGCCCAAATGGTTTACGGCAAAAGACAAAGCTGGTGTGGTACGTAATCCTTCAAAGAGGTACACTTTTACGCCGTTTGCAGTCAAAACATCCGCAACTGTTTTCGCTAATGTATCACTGTTATGTCTACAGTCGTAAGCAATTGCAATACTACATTGCTTTGAAGGAAATTGTTTTCCCAAGTAGTTAGACAATCCCTGGGTTGCTTTTCCTAAAGTATATTTATTGATACGGTTAGTTCCTGCTCCCATCAAACCACGCATTCCTCCTGTACCAAATTCCAAGTCTTTGTAAAAGCTGTCTTTGAGAGTTTCTACATCTGTATTTATCAATGATTGAACTTCTTTCTGTGTTTCAGCATCAAAAGTTGCGCTTAACCATGAGTTGGCAGTTGCCATTGTGTTGTCTTGAGCATTCATATTCGTTTCTTTTTTTTCTTTTTTAGTTGTTATCGTAGCATTCATTTTTTTGGGGTATTACAATTCAATATCAATTTTATAATTAGGGATGTTCTTTTTAGTTCGTAAAATCAATTCTCCTATAAATCCAGCGAGAAATAATTGAGTACCCAAAATCATGGTCGTCAGTGCGATGTAAAACATAGGACTGTCTGTTACTAAAGGTGCAGGTGTGTGGAAATAAAAGACATTTAATATTTTAATAAAACCAATCGCAAAGGCTGCAATAAATCCAACACTAAAGGTAAGCAACCCTAGAAGTCCAAAAAGGTGCATGGGTCTCTTTCCGAATTTGCTGACAAACCAAATCGTAAGCAGGTCTAGAAATCCGTTGACAAAGCGCTCCATGCCAAATTTGGTTTCACCGTACTTGCGTGCCTGATGTTTGACTACCTGTTCTCCGATTTTTGTGAAACCAGCATTTTTTGCCAATACAGGGATGTAGCGGTGCATTTCTCCGTGTACATCAACGGATTTTACCACTTTGTTTTTATAGGCTTTTAAGCCACAGTTAAAATCGTTCAATTGGATGCCGGAAGTTTTTCTAGCGGCCCAGTTGAATAATTTAGAAGGGATGTTTTTGCGAATTTTCGAGTCGTAGCGGATTTTTTTCCAACCGCTTACAAGGTCAAAATTTTCTTTAGTAATGCGTTTGTATAATTCAGGTATTTCATCGGGTGCATCTTGCAAGTCAGCATCCATAGTAATGACAACCTCTCCTTGTACCTTTTTAAAGCCCGCATTCAAGGCTTGGGATTTTCCATAGTTCCTTGAAAACCGTATTCCCTTGGTGTATGCGTTTATTTTGGTGAAGCTTTCGATGATTTCCCAAGAAGTATCCGTACTACCATCGTCGATAAAAAGAATTTCATAGCTATACTGATGCTCCGTCATGACCTTTACAATCCAGTCGTGGAGCTCTTGTAATGATTCAGCCTCGTTGAGTAAGGGAATGACTATGGAGATTTGCATGCTAAGCTCTGTTTTTATTTTCGTTAATCTTGATAAAGACAACTGTGGTAATCGCTGAAAACACAAAGCCTAAAAAGGCAGAAAATACGATTCCTATTGCGCTTGGTATAAAGGAGTCACTACCTTCTTTTAATTTTTCGATACGCAGTTGTATTTCTTCAGTGGTCAATTTCCCTGATGCTTCCATTCCTTTTCTTTGCACTTCTGCCAATTGATCTACAAAATCAGGTTCGATATAGGTGCTGAAAAAGTAGTTGTATAGGGTAATCATAACAGCACTTAAAACAGTGATTCCGATTCCAATCTTTATACCATCACCAAAATTTAGGGGAGCATTTTTTGTGTAGGTTCTTATACCGAGTATTATTGCAGCTAGAATCAATAAAATATTAAGGATACCAACTGTTTGGTTCTGCTCTAGATGTTTGTCAAATAGGTACAAGTATATACTGATTGCGATCGCTATCATTCCTAGTAATGTACCATATTTTAGGATGACACTTTTACTGATTGCTTTTTTGTTCATGTTTTTATTTTGATGAAACAAATATAGGTATTTCCTAGAAAGTGGTATTTATTTTTACGGAATTGTTTGTGTTATGATTACGTTTTGGACTTATGTGGTTTGCAGTTTGATGCTTGTCAAGGAATGGCTTATATTTGCAAACAAATAACACACAATATATATGGCAATAGCACACAAATCAAAAATAGAGTTTGAAATAGGATTGGATGAGAATAAAGTTCCAGAAAAAATTGCTTGGAATGCAGAGGACGGTGGCGTTGAAACGGCAGAGGCCAAAGCATTGATGCTTTCTGTATGGGACGCAAAGAAGAAGGATACCCTTCGTATTGATTTGTGGACCAAGGACATGCCTGTTGATGATATGAAACAGTTTTTTCACCAAACGTTGGTGTCGATGAGTCAAACTTTTCAAAGAGCCACCAATGATGAGAAAATGGCGGCTACGATGATTGATTTTTGTGATTATTTTGCAGAAAAATTAGAACTTAAAAAATAAACAATCTTAATTTATTAAGATAGATATATTTTACACATAAAGCCCAAAAAACCCACTCAATGAGTGGGTTTTTTGGGTCTATATAAAATAGTCTTAGCTTCTTCTTCTTCCGAATCCTGCGCTTCTATCAGAGTTAGAACGGTCAGAACTTCTTCTGTCTGAACGATCGCTTCTATCAGGTCTATCTCCTCCTCTTCTTTCGGATCTTTTATCGTTATTGTCTCCTTCGCGTCTTCTGCTGTTTCCACGATCACTTCTTCCTCCAGAACGACCACCTTCAAAGCGTCTTCCGCGTCCTCTTCGGTCATCACCGCCACGTCTACGGTCTCTTCCGCGTCCTCCACCTCTGTTGCTCTTTTTCTTTTCAGTGATTTCAACATTTACGCTACGTCCGTTAAAATTTGCATCTGTAAATGAACTGATTGTTTCGTCTGTAAAGTTTTTGTCTAATTCGAAGAAAGAGAACGTATCTAAAATTTCGATTTGTCCAATTTCTACATTGTCAGTGATGTTCTGTTCGTTGATCAATCCGATCAATTTACCGGGATTCAAATTATCTTTTCTTCCTAAGTTGATAAAGAAACGCGTCATGTTTTCGTCGTCTCTAGATTTTCCTCTTTCGTCACTTCTGCTCTCTCTTTCAGTGTCGTTTAAGTCACGAGAGTTGGCGTAGTATTTCAAGAATTTGTTGAATTCAACAGAGACAAATTTCTGGATCAATTCTTCACGAGACAAACCTTCTAAGCTTTCGTAGATACTTTCTAAGTAGCTGTCTATTTGTTCGTTATTTACTTCTGTTTCTTGAACTTTATGAATCAAGCTAAACAATTGACTCTTACAGATTTCTTGTCCTGTAGGAACAGTTTGTTTTTCAAATTTCTTTTTGATTTTTCTTTCGATAGGGCGTAATTTACCCATTTCTTTATTAGTAATCAAAGCGATAGAAATCCCCTTGTTTCCAGCACGTCCTGTTCTACCACTACGGTGTGTATAGGCTTCTGTCTGATCTGGCAATTTGTAGTTGATTACATGTGTCAAGTTATTTACATCCAAACCACGTGCAGCTACATCGGTAGCGACTAATATTTGCAAGTTCTTCTTACGGAATTTCTGCATTACGGCATCACGTTGTGCTTGTGACAAATCACCGTGTAAAGCATCTGCATTGTATCCGTCTTGGATCAAATTGTCTGCTACTTGTGCTGTTTCTCTTTTTGTTCTACAGAAAACAATTCCATACACATCTGGGTTTGCATCACAGATTCTCTTAAGAGCAGGGTATCTATTTCTTTCAGTAACCAAGTAGTATTCGTTGGAAACATTGTCAGACCCAGTATTTTTTTGACCTGCACTGATTTCAGCAGGGCTGTTCATGTAATTTCTAGCGATGGCTTCAACCTCTCTTGGGAAAGTTGCAGAAAACAAGAGTGTTTGTTTATCATCAGGAGTCACCTCTAATACTTGATCCAATTCGTCTTTGAATCCCATATTCAACATTTCATCCGCTTCATCTAAAATCAACCATTTTACATTGTCTAATTTTAGTTTTCCTCTTTTGATCAAATCTACTGTTCTACCTGGAGTACCCACCACAATCTGAACTCCTTTTCTAAGGCCTCTGATTTGCTCTTCTATATTGGCACCTCCATAAACTGTCAATACATTGACACCTTTCATATACTTCGAAAAGTCTTTGATATTGTTTCCAATCTGTACTGCCAATTCTCTAGTAGGAGACAAGATGATTGCCTGCGTATTTTTACTCTCAGTGTCTAAAAGTTGTAATATTGGCAAACTAAAGGCTGCAGTTTTTCCTGTTCCTGTTTGTGCAAATGCTTTTAAATCGTCTGTGGATGCAATGACTTGAGGGATTGCTTTTTCTTGAATTTCTGACGGTTTTTCGTAACCTAGGTCCGCAAGACCTTTTAGGATTTCTTCATTCAATCCTAATTCTTTAAATGTAGACATTATTTTATGTATAAGTTATTGACTTACAAAATAATAACGCTACTTTGCCAGTCATTGTTAAAAGTTTGCAAATGTACGATATATAGTTCTACGAATCTAACGAATACGTCGTTATTTTAATAAATCTCTATTTTTTGTGGTAACAACACTTGTTTTTTTACATTTTATTGACTTTTGTAAGGTGTTGATTGCTCTTTTTTTTTGTTCTGTAAACTAGTGGTTTAGGGTTTTTAGAGTCCTTTTTACCTTGTGTTGTAGTTTGTCTTGTGAGATTCGAAAATAAACATTAAATTTGCACTCCTTTTTGCGTGTACAGATTTTGAAAAGGGAAAACTTATTTTTTAAATTAACATCTCTTAGGTTGATAACGTTTGCAAATCTGGTCAATTATAAGATACAAATAGTAAAGACACCATGTCTGAAGAATTAAACAAAGAAACGGAAGCACAGGAAGTACCTGCTGTAGAAGTTGTAAACCCAGAAGAATTTTTAGCAAGCTTTGATTGGCACAAATACGAAGAAGGTATTGAAGCTGTAGATGAGTCTAAGTTAAAAGAA
>JBELHA010000002.1:0-83152 GCA_042091695.1 Flavicella sp. | reverse complement strand
CGAAATTTTGTTTGAAGAAAGAGGTATTTGGAACCAAATGTACGTTGTTTTCACTGGAAGGTTTGTGACTACCTGAAGTAATGGAGGAACAAGTAATGTCATACAAAGGATACGCACCTTCTCTTTCCATTTTTGAAATTTCGGTATGGTGACGGTCACCTGAAAAGAAAATAACGCCTTCAATGCGCTCTGCTGCAATACGTCGAAACAGTTCCGCACGTTCTTCTGGATAAGTAGCGTAATTCTCGTATTTGCCTGCTGAGTTGATTACCTGACCTCCGATACACACAAATTTGAAAGGGGCTCTGCTAGAGGTCAAAGCAGTGATCAACCATTCCAATTGCGCTTCTCCTAAATAGGCTTTGTTTGGAGACAACTGTCGGTTGGAATCTCGGTGGTAGCGGTTGTCCATCAAGAAAAACTCAATATCTCCCCATTGAAAAGTACTTGTAACGCCTCCATTACCCACCACATTAGTAGTTGGGTTACCCCAGTAGTTGTTAAACGTAGCTTCTGATACCTTTTTTAAAGCATAGGACTTATCGGAGTCATTGGGTCCATAGTCGTGATCGTCCCAGATGGCGTAGTGATGTACACTACCTAAAAGTGCCTGCATTTCGGGTAAAGAACGGGTGTGCTTGTAGCGGTACTTGATGCCGGTAGCAGTTCCAAAATCTGGTTCACGCAAATAGACATTGTCTCCCAACCAAACCATAAAATCAGGATTTTGTTGTAGTATGTTGTCAAAGGCTTCATAACCGCTTCCATAAGGACGTCCTGGTCTATCGTCTTTGGTATCGTTTACATAGACACAAGAACCAATCGCAAAATTGATCTCAGGAGGATCTGTGCGGTATTTCCATAAAGTTTGCGTTTGGAATTGCAAGGGATAGTCGAATTTCAAGCGTTTCCCATCGATGTAGACCTCATAGTCGTAGGAAGTACCGTATGCAACTTCGCTAGGGTACAATTTGGCAATAAAATCATTGCAAGCATCTGTTGTAACAGCAGATGTAAATTTTTTGATATTGCTACTGTCCCAATACCCTATTTTAACTTTTGCGGCTTGGGTGGTTTGTACCCAAATAAGCGCTTCTCGGTAATCAGAATAACCCACCATAGGACCCGATTGGAGCTGCTTATTTTGAGAAATAATAACTGTTGTAAAAAACAAAAAATAAAATAGTATAGATAGGTGTTTCATAAAATTATGATTTTGTTGTATCGAAAGCAAATTACAAAAAAAACCACCTCTGAAAAGAGGTGGTTTATAAAATATAAACTTTAAATCTTTATGACTTATTGTTGAACAAAACTTGTTCCATCATGTATCAAAGCTATTGTGTAAACAGCGGCGGATCCGTTGTAAACGTTGTAATCAACAACAAACTTCTGACCTTCAACAGCCAAATCAGGGAAGTTATTTGTCAAAATTGTGTTTATTTTTTCGATACGAACTGAAATTGGTTCTTCATCTTTACCTGGACGAACATCAAAGTTACCGTAACGGTCATTTCCTACCAAAGCAAAATCAGCAGCAGTTAAAATATACTTAACAGTATTATCAGGAACCCAAGTTGAACCATCGTGACCGAATTGTAAAGTTTCAGACAAGATATTTTCATACAAAGTGTAGTTTATACCATCATATACGAAAGCAATTAAATGTGCATCGAAACGAGTTTCATAAACATACATCAAAGGCTCTCCAACTTTAACAGTATTGTACTTGTTATAGTCTTTTAGGAAGATTGGAAGTTTTTCTTCAGCCTCATCAGTTGATGAAAGGTTAGGAAAAGACTCACCCATTGCAGTATATGCATCAGCATCGAATCCTTGTACAGCAACCCAAGCACCATTGTGCATCAATACACCGTAGATTCTATCAGAAACCGAACCAGCATAGTATTTACAGTTAAAAGCATAGAAATCTCCATCTTGAGCGTCTGGATACTTTAAAGCAGCATATTCAGTAACATGATTAGTACTACTAAAGTTACCATATGAATTCCCTGTGATAGGCTCATATTCTGACGCATCTACATCAAAAGGCGTAGCATCAACAGAAGGGATTCTGTTATAAATATCATAAGTAATCTCAGCCAATGACCCCATCCCCCATACAGGAAATTTTGAAGTTAAGAAACCTGGAATTAATTCTTTAGCTTGATCAGTTGATGAAAAGTTTGGATAGTTAAAGTCCAATTCATCAGTGTAATCTTCCTCTGTTAAAGTATAGCTTGTTTGTCCAACAATTTTGTTAGGTAATAAATTACCAGCTGTGTCAACAGGGTTGTCGATTGCATCGTAAATATCTGCCATAGGTGACTCACATGAAGTCAATACAGCAAAGAAAAGTGCGATTGTGTAAAATAAATTTTTCATTGTTATAGTATTTTATTAAAATTTAATTTTTGCAGATAAACTGAAAGTTCTTCCAAAACCGAACCATACCATTGCAGTTTCAGCTACAGAACCCTCACCATCTCTTGCATCAGCAACATACTCTGTGTTGAAAATATTGTTTGCTCTTGCAAAAATAGACGCATCAAGATCACCTAATTTAAACTCGTGCTTTAAACCTAAATCAAATAAGTGGTAAGCAGGAGCTTGCCAAGTAGCTGATGGTCTTACAGACTCAGCTTTCGTATCACCAACTTCTGTAATATTTGCTGAACCTAAGATGTCGAAATCAGCATATAAATTGTCTGCGTAGTTATAATCAACAGAGATAGATGTACCTTCCATAAATTCTAATTTCATACCCAAGGCAGCAGTAGTCTGTGCAGCATCTGCAACTCTCAATCCTTTGATCAATAAATCAGCGTTTGCAACTAAATTTTGTTCAGCATCAAATATTGGAGTATCAAGTAAATCGTTGTTCCAAGTCCAGTCTCCAAAAGAAGCCATTCCTGTAAATGACAATACTTTAAATGGACGGTAAGAGAAATCGAATTCAACCCCTTGATGCAATGCATCAACTCCTAAAATATTAGCAATAAACTCTTCTCCATTTTGACCATCTAGACTTCTTGTGAAAGTTCTATCTTGCCACTCTGTTCTGTAGACATTTAAGTTAGCAGTGAATTTCTCTGAACGCAATCCGTACCCAAATTCAACACTAAAAATCTTTTGATTTTCAGCATCTGCATTGATAGATTCGTTATTGAAATTTTGGAAAACTGCATCAAAATTAGCTGCTTTTTCAAAGAAACCAATATTTGCAAATACGTTGTGTGTGTCATCGATTCTCCAGTTAGCACCACCCTTAGCAACATAACCGCCAAAGTTATAAGTATCTGTAGTTTGAAGATCATCAGAATCTAAGTAGTTGAAATAATCAACTCTTTGGTATGATGTATTTGATACAGAAGTAGATAAGAATGCACTAATAGCATCTTTGTCATATTCAAACTGAGCAAACAAACCTTGCCATCCAACGTTTCCGTCATTATTGTAAGACATCTTGTCTCCAACTTGTAAAGCAGCATTAGGATTGTTTTCATTAGAATTATCTAAGTAGTATTCACCTCCTAATAAATCAGTTACTGTTCTGTAATGTTTACCTGTGTACTCTCTAATATCAACTCCAGCAACAAATTCAATATTCTCATTCAAATCAGTTTTGAATGTAGACAATACTCCGTACCAGTTATGATCATTGTGAGAAGCTCTCAAAACAGCTTCAGCTCCATTAGAACCATTTGCCTTGTTTATAGAAACAATATTATCTAAATCAACTGGAGAATCAGATCCACCAATACGAACTCCGAACAAATCTCTATTTGTTCCAGCAGTTCCTCCACCACCACCTGTTCCAACAGAAACATAAAGTGCAGTTGACAAACTAGTATTTTCGCTAATATCGAAGTAGTGATTCAAAGAAGTTTGATTTTTGTGGTAAAAATTGTCTTCAATGTGAGTCACTTGACCATTTTTATATCCCCAGTTAGGGTTGAATTTGATACCACGCTCACTGTTTCTGTATCTTGATATCAAACTTCTATCTTGACGTTGACCGTGACGCTGAGGAGCACCAAAAGTAGTCAAGGATAACTTATGTTTTGCACTCAACTTCTTTGAGATATTCACAAAGTAATTAAATCCTTTGAACTCAGTACCATCTACATATCCTTCTCCTTCAGTTTTAGAGAAAGCAACAGTAGATGCAAATCCGTTTTCTAACAATCCCGTAGAAAGACTAAACCCATACTTTTGGTATCCATCATTACCCGTAGACATTGTAATATTTCCGCCTTTCTCTACATCTGTAGTTTTTGAAAGAATGTTGATGGTCCCCCCTACAGAAGGAACGGCAACTTTAGCAGCACCTAGACCTCTTTGTACCTGCATAGAAGATGTTACATCAGAAAGACCTGCCCAGTTAGACCAGTATACTCGACCATTTTCCATGTCGTTTACTGGAACACCGTTAATCATTACAGCAACGTTTTCAGAATTAAACCCTCTTAAGTTAATACGAGAATCTCCAAAACCTCCACCTGTTTTTGTAACATAAACACCAGGTGTTGCTTTTAAAATTTCAGGGAATTCCTGACTTCCCAATTTCTCTTCAATAATAGAAGCTTTTACTGTAGAAACAGCAACGGGAGTTTTACGATCTACAGCATAAGATGCCATAACTAAAACCTCATTCAAACCAACAGAAGATGGCTTTAACACAATTGTACCAAGATCTTGGTTGTTTGCATCAAAAGCAACCACTGTATTGGCATAACCAACAAAAGATACTACTACCTCTCCTTTAGATACTTTAGCATCAAAAGAGAAATTACCGTCAAAATCGGTATTCATTCCTGTAGTTGTTCCTTTTACAAATACATTCGCTCCTGGAAGTGCTCCAGTCTCGTCAACAACTGTTCCTTTTAGCATCTGTGCATTTACCGTCACAACAGCTAATAAGAAAAACAAACTCAAATAACTTTGAAATTTTTTCATTTTTAATTATTTATATTAAAATTTAGTATTGCAAAATTACATTAACATCTCTTTAACTACTTTAAGAGAATCTTAACTATTCAAAAAAAAAACACCCCCCTCACTTAACATAAACTATACATTAACCCTTTAATGTAAATTTAATGTTAACTAAATTAACAATAGTTAACATTTTGACTAAAAAAAAACGCCATTATAATAATAATGACGTCTTTTTTGTTAAAATGATAAAATATTACTGATATTTCTCCGCGTAAATTTGATTTGCAAGGACTTTTCCCAATTCTACACCCCATTGATCATAACTATAAATATTCCAAACAATACCTTGTACAAAGATTTTGTGTTCGTACAATGAAATAAGCTTTCCTAAAGAGTTCGGAGTCAACTTTTCTATGAGAATACTCGTACTTGGTTTGTTACCTGCAAATACTTTAAAAGGAACAACAGCATCTGGGGTATTACCTTCACTAACAACAGCTTCTTTGGTTTTCCCAAAGCACAATGCTTCTTGTTGTCCGTAAAAATTAGACATTAACTTATTGTGGTGTTCTTGTTTTCCATGCAATGGCTTTTCAAAACCTATAAACTCACAAGGAATCAATTTGGTGCCTTGGTGTACCAATTGCATAAAAGCATGTTGCATGTTGGTACCGGTACTACCCCAAACGATATTTCCTGTTTGGTACTCAATTGGATTTCCATTTCTGTCTACACTTTTACCATTACTCTCCATAATAGCTTGCTGCAAATAAGGAGTTAATTTTTCAAGGTATTGCGCATAGGGTAAAATTGCTTCGGTTTCTGCCCCATAAAAATTATTGTACCAGACACTTAAAAGACCTAATAAAGCTGGTATATTTTGTTCTAATGGAGTTTTTTTAAAGTGGGTATCCATCTGATTTGCTCCTTGGAGTAGGGATTTGAAATGATCAAAACCTACAGCCAAACTGATAGAAAGACCGACAGCACTCCACAGCGAAAAACGACCACCTACCCAGTTCCACATGGTAAAAACATTGTCTGCATCGATCCCAAAATTGAGCACGGCTTCCATATTAGTAGATACCGCCACGAAATGTTGGGCTATATCTTTATGTGTTGCAGTTTCTAAAAACCAGGATTTAATGGTCTCTGCGTTGGTGATTGTTTCTTGGGTCGTAAATGTCTTTGAAACTATCAAAAACAAGGTGGTTTCTGGATCAAGGTTTTTTGTGATCTCTGACACGTGATCTCCGTCTACATTGGACACAAAGTGCATGTGTAAGGGTGTCTTATAATATTGCAGTGCGTCTACCACCATCTGAGGTCCTAAATCAGAACCACCGATACCAATATTTACAACATCTGTAATTGATTTACCTGTAAAACCTTTCCAATCTCCTGAGATGACTTTTTGTGAAAAATTCTCTATTTGTGCTAACGTCGCTTGTACCTCTGGCACCACATTATCTCCTTCAACATATATCTCTTCAGTAGCAGTTGCGCGCAAAGCAGTATGCAGTACTTCCCTGCCTTCTGTTGCGTTTATTTTTTCTCCCCCAAAATAGCTAGAAATAGCATCTTTTAAACCAACTTCTTCTGCTAAAGAAACCAAAAGCGCTATGGTAGTTTCATCGATTCTATTTTTTGATAAATCAACTTTAATGTCTTCAAAAATGTATTTGAAATCTTCTTTTCTAGTAGCATTATTTGCAAATACATCTTTTAAATGCGTCTGTTTAGTCGCATTAAAATGCGCTTTTAGTTTCTCCCAAGCTTTAGTTGTAGTTGGGTTCGTGTTTTGTAGTTTCATGGTTTGAACGTAAGTGTTAGTCGATAGCATCCAGTTGTTGTTTGATTGGAGTTATAAATGTAAGGTATTTGGGTTTAATAGTAGATGGCATTTTCGCAGCTTCTGGCAATTTTTGTTTCAAAGGATCTACTTGCCTTCCATTTTTCCAAAAACGATAACATACGTGTGGTCCAGAAGTGTTTCCAGTCATACCTACCCAACCGATAACATCACCTTGTTTTACATAGTCACCAACTTTGACCTTGCGTCGTTTCATATGTAGGTATTGTGTAGAATAGGTCGCATTGTGTCGTACTTTGACATAGTTTCCATTGCCCCCTTTTTTACGAGATTCAATTACTTTTCCATTGGCAGTACTCATGATGGGAGTGCCAACAGGAGCAGCAAAATCGGTTCCCAAGTGAGGTTTCACTCTACCGTACAATGCTATTTTTCTTCTCAAATTAAAACGGGATGAAATCCTACTAAACTTTAGAGGTGCTTTTAGAAAAGCACGACGAAGATGTTGAGCATTGTCATCAAAATACTCTGGAATCATATGTACACTGTCTGCCACAAATTCAAAAGCATAAAAAGGTCGCTTGGCATGCTTGAAATAGGCTGCTCTGATGCGCCCTATACCCACAGGAATAGTGTCGTCGATATATTTTTGTTCGTAGATTACTTTAAAACTATCATTTTTTTGCAAGCGAAAAAAATCAATAGACCATGCGTAGATTTCAGAAAGTTCGTTTGCAAGTGAAGGGTGGGCTCCTTTTTTGTCGAGTGACTGTGACAAAGAACTCGTAATTACTCCTGAGGCTTCTTTGACAACCGTTTTTACTTCTTTTGCTACTTTTTTCACAAAAATAGAATCTCTAAAATCGACTACAGTGAAATGGATTTTATCGTGCTGGTAAATAAATACTTGTGCTTTTTCTGTAGAATCCTTTTTTGCCAGTACCGTGTATGGCTTTCCGGCACGCATTCTTCTGACATCAAAAGAATCTTTGATCGTATTAGAAATTTTAAATATTTCTGGGTTCCAAAGATGATGACGGTCCAAAATAACCCCAAAACTCTCTCCTCTCTCAATGGTATCTTGAATGTGAATATAGTCGTCTAGATTGTACCCAAATTTAAATACGGGTTCTTTTTTTTCAGGTGTATTTGCAGTGTTGTCTTGTTTGGTCTTTGTTTGATTGCTATTGCATGAAATGAATAGAAAAAGAGACAAAAAAATATAAATAATTGATTTCAAAAGTAAATTCTTAAGAGTAAAAACGCGAATTTACGATTTTTCTTCAAAAATGCTTAAAAAGAATGCGTTAAACCACTATAACTTGTCAAATCCACCTTTAAAGAACCAACAGCTAGATCTGCTTTGATGCGAAGTGGGATTCTGTTTTTATCGGAAGTCACCCACAAAGTTACACTTTCCTTTTCTTTAAAAACCCTTCCTGACTGCACCATGGGACGTAATTTAAAACAAGGGATTTTTCCAAATTTGGTTTTTAATATATCTTCCCCTAAATACACTAGTTTGAATGGATTGGTTTCACCATCAAAAAACATATCTATAGAAATACTTTCGCCAACTTTTAGGGAGTCTATAGGATGGTTTCTCAAAGAATAGAAACCAGAAATCATGTCGTGTACTTTGAAAGCTTTCACTTTATATACCGTATCTTTTTTATGGTCTTTTACGGTTACTTGATTGTTGTCTTGGTCAAAATAAATATCTCTATTTATTTTGTAGCCTCCCTCGTCAATATCACGAACAAAGTGAGTTGGTAATTGGGTTTTTGTATCTATAAAAGACTCATAACGATCACGCACTTTAAAAAACCAATTCGACATTCCAACGGTCCATCCTTTACCGACAAAATGAAAAACGCTGTCTTTGGCTACTTCGTGTACGTTCAAGGTAGCATACCCAGCATTTATAATCCCATAGTGGATGCGATACTTTAAGAACTCGTTGTCTTGGTAAGCAGTGCCCAAGGAGTCACTGTTGAAATTTTGAGCATTGATTGTCAATGTAACCATTGTAAAAAGAAAGAAATAAAATGTTTTCATACGCTGAAATTTCTTTTACACAAACAATTACAATGCCATAATTTAAAGTATGCTGCTAATATCGATAACTTTTTCAATTTGAGGTGCGTATTTTTTTATAGAAGCTTCTACTCCATTACGCAATGTCATTTGATTGATAGAACAACCTACACAAGCTCCTTCGAGCTTTACTTTCACAATATTCTCTTCAATAGAGACAAGAGATATATTTCCTCCATCTGAAATCAAAAAAGGGCGAATCTCCTCCAATGCTTTTTCTACCGTATTTGTCAAGTCAATATTTTCCATATCTATCTAATTTTAACACAATGTTATTGTATCTAATCTTTTTATTTTGTGGAACAACCACTCATCGTCGTTATTTTTACTACTTCGGTCTCTGGCAACTCAGTGTTACGACGCAACAACTGTGTCAGCATATTCTTAGTTATATCAGTAAAAGCAGCTTCTAAAGGAGTATGTTCTTGCATGGCAACTGGACGACCTACATCTCCAGCTTCTCTAACACTTTGTACCAAAGGAATTTCTCCTAAAAATGATGTTGAAATATCATCTGCCAATGATTTCGCACCATCCTGTCCAAAAATATAGTATTTATTGTCAGGAAGCTCGGCAGGTGTAAAGTAACTCATATTTTCAACAATCCCCAATACTGGAACGTTTATATTTTTTTGTTGGAACATCGCTACACCTTTTTTAGCATCTGCCAATGCTATATTTTGTGGCGTACTAACTATTACAGCACCCGTTATTGGAAGTGCTTGTACAATAGACAAGTGAATATCTCCTGTTCCAGGAGGCAAATCAATCAATAAGAAATCCAATTCTCCCCAATCCGCATCAAATATCATTTGATTCAAAGCTTTGGATGCCATTGGCCCTCTCCATATTACAGCTTCATTTGGGTTGGTAAAAAACCCTAAAGACAATAGTTTGACCCCATAATTTTCAACAGGTTTCATTTTTGAACGTCCCTCTATAGTAACAGATGTTGGTTTTTCAAGTGCCACGTCAAACATTAAATGCATGGATGGACCGTATACGTCTGCATCGAGAACCCCCACTTTAAAACCCATTTTGGCGAGTGAAATTGCTGTATTGGCTGTAATGGTTGATTTTCCTACACCTCCTTTACCAGATGCAATCGCGATGATATTTTGAACACCTGCCAACTTATCTCCTTTGATTTCGTTTGGATTTTTAGCGGTCTCTTTTTTGACCTGTGTAGTTACGTTTACTTTTACAGTTGCTTTATCACTAACGTTGGCTAAGATCACTTTAGTGATTTCTGCCTCAATCTTCTTTTTCGCCTGTAAAGTTGGATTACCAATCGCAACGTCAACAACTACCTCGTCTCCAAATACAACAACGTTTTTGAGATTGTTATTTTCAACCAAACTCTTACCTTCTCCGGGAGCCGTTATTTGCTCAAGTGCTTTTACTATTTCTTCTTTTCGGATACGCATCAAATAATATATTTATACTGCAAAGATAGGTGTAAAATTTGGAATTTTAGAACAGAAAATAATAGATCGTAATTCTCAGGTATTGTCTTCATCCAATTCAACAAGAGGATCCAATTCTAGGGATGGATCCCAAAAATAATTGGAAAGGTCAACGATCTGATTCTTTTGTATCTTTAGCCCCTCACTTTCTAACAATTGCTGCATTAAATTGGTACCATCAAAATGGTGTTTTCCTGTCAATAAACCGTTGCGATTGACAACACGGTGTGCAGGGATATCTTCGTAAATGTGAGATGCATTCATTGCCCAGCCTACCATTCTTGCAGAACGAGCAGCTCCCAAATAACGAGCAATAGCACCATAACTTGTCACTCTACCGAAGGGTATTTTTCGGGCGACCTCATAACATTTTTCAAAAAAAGATTTTTCAGACATACGTGTCATTAAAAATACAACTAAAATTTAGATCGCACGCACTAGTTCTTCAGTAGTTAAAAGAGGCTCGTTATTGTATCTCAAATACAATTGCGCAACTGACACGGTATCTTTTTCACAATAATCAGCAATTCTTTGTAGATTTTTTTCTTTGTAATAAATAGTTCCTACTTGTGAGCCATCAATATCGTCTTTAGGGGATGGTATTTTCAAAATTTCGGATAAAAGCTGCAACGATGTATAGTGTTTGTAATCACCAAATTTCCAAAGCTCCATGGTATCCAAATGAGGAATTTCCCATGGTTTTTTACCAAAAAGATTCAATTTTTCTGGAAGTGAAATCTGATGTACAATCATCCTTCTAGCTATGAATGGGAAATCAAATTCTTTGGCATTATGACCACATAACATATATTTTAAAGCACTAAAATGTCCCTCCAACAGAGATTTAAATTCTAATAGTATTTGCGCCTCATCTGTTCCATAAAAAGACTTTGTTCTAAAAGAACGCTCAGTTTTACTTTTGACAAAAAAGCCTACAGAAATACAAATAATCTTTCCAAATTCTGCCCAAATACCTGCTTTTTCATAGAATTCTTCTACAGGAATCTCATCACCACCTTTTGTGTTTCTTTGGTAACTTGTTTTTATAGCAAATAGCTCTTGCATCGTTGGAGACAACGCGTCAAAATGTGCAAATTCTGGTACGGATTCAATATCTAAAAAAAGGATATTTTCTTTGGCTATGGGTAGGTTCATATCAAAAATATATACTGTAAAGATACAACAAAGCCTATGAAGATATCATAGGCTTTGTAAGCAGTAATATAAAGGCGTATTTATATTTTAGTCGTTTGATTGGCACCGTAATATTCTTGTAATAAATTCATGGCACTGGTCACCAAATCTTTGGTTTCTAAAAGTAACCCGAAATACAAGGTTGTATTCTTTGGACTGCTTTCATCGGTACGCGTACGTTCAATTTGTTTTTGGATTTTTTCAGACAATACTGTGAAAATTTCTTTATTATTCAATATATCTGCAATACTTTCAATAGAAATATTGTTAAAAGCTTCTTGAGAATCATCCAACATTACAGCCAATAGGTCTTCCACTTCGCGCAATTCCTTGATCTGACTGATTTTTAAATTCTTATGATTATTATTGACGTGTTTATTAGTCGCTTTTACAAT
Source organism: Flavicella sp. (assembly GCA_042091695.1). Lineage (GTDB taxonomy): Bacteria > Bacteroidota > Bacteroidia > Flavobacteriales > Flavobacteriaceae > Flavicella. Next base: position 71,246 of record JBELHA010000002.1, on the reverse strand, counting down.
AAAGTCTAACGATTGCGTCATGTCTTGTAACAAACTCAAAATATTGATATAAAAATTACTTGCGGTCAAACTAGAGTCGTCAAGATTTTTGATAAAGTAAAAAATATTATCCCGTAATTCATCTATTTCAGTCGCTAGTTTCTCAACGCTTTTTTTGTTCTTTTTCAAAAGGACTAAATCTTGTTTTGCCAAACCTTTGATTGCATTTGAATAGATTTTATTTCCTCTTTTCAATACAGAAGCAATGGTTGCAGCACTTTCCTGAATCACACCCTGTACAGAAGTACTTTCTGCTTTACTCAAGCTGTCTTCTACTTTTTCTTCCAGTGCTTTTTTCTTGTGTGCTATAAAATTTCTATACAAAAGGGCGATCGCTAATAAAAGCAACAAAGGGAACATAAGTTCAAGATTCAAACTCAGTAAAAAAGCTACAAATGCAGCTGCAGTAAAAGCAGTAAAGGCAGTAAAAAACCATCCTCCAATCACGCTCAACACCCCTGCAACTCTATACACAGCACTTTCCGCTCCCCAAGCACGATCCGCAAGAGAAGTTCCCATAGCCACCATAAAAGTAACATAGGTCGTAGATAAAGGCAATTTGTGAGAAGTTGCAATCGATATTAAAACTGCAGCAACCATTAAGTTTACTGCTGCTCTTACCATATCAAAGGCAGGTAGTTCGTGAACTTTCTCTTTGGACAAAGCGATCACAGGTGTTGTAAACTGTTTGTCTATTTTAGATTTTAAAGTAGTTGGCAATAAATAAGAAAAACCTTGAGATGTCAACATTGCAAATCGCACAAAACCTCTTGATAAAAAGTTTGGCTGAAAACGTTCTTTGGTAGCTGATTGACTAGACAAATCGATAGATGTTTTTACAACATTTTTAGCTTTTGATGAAAACCATAAGGTAGCAACCATGACAATTCCAGCAAAGACAAGCAATACATTGTTTGTAGGTACCTTTTTTGATAGGATAGCCATGCTAAATTCCTCTGCAGGAATACCAGAGGCAGTCCAAGCCAAATAAGATTCCCAAGCAGCAATAGGTACACCTATAAAGTTTACAAGATCGTTTCCAGCAAAAGCCAATGCCAAGGCGAAGGTTCCGACAACAATAACTATTCTATATATATTTACTTTAAAAAATTCTATCAAGGTATAAGATACCAAAGACCAAATAACAGAACTTACTACAACAATCATCAATACATTTTTCTCTAAAAAGTCTTTGATGGTTCCTCCGAGTACTTCAAAAGGTTGGTTGGCATAGTTGGTACCTTTCAAACCTTTCATAAAAATAAAGTAAGTAATCGCTGTCAATGCTACCCCACCAAAAAGAGCTCCAATCCAAGAGGCTTTTGACTCCACATTGTAGGACAATAATAAACGAGCCACCCATTGAACAAGGGCGCCTATTGAAAAGGCAACCAATACAGAGAGTACAATACCAAAAATAATCTTGGTGGCTTGCTCTGTATTTATATAGTTTACAAGCGTATTTATATCATTAGAACCAGAAGTATTGTATATTTTTATCAAAGCCATAGCTACAGCCGCTCCTAACAATTCAAAAACTATGGAAACGGTTGTGGAAGTTGGCATTCCAATGGTGTTGAAAAAATCGAGCAGTAGTATGTCTGTAATCATTACTGCCATAAAAATAATCATAATTTCGTTGAAGTAGAATTCGTTTGGATTGAAAATACCTTTTCTAGCTACTTCCATCATTCCACTTGAAAAAACGGCACCAACAAGAACTCCAATACTTGCAACAATCATAATTGTTTTGAAAGATATTGCTTTGGAACCAATGGCAGAATTTAAAAAATTCACAGCATCGTTACTCACCCCTACTATCAAGTCAGCAATGGCTAAGAGCGCCAGTGCTACAATCATTAAAACATAAATATTATCCATAGATCAAAAAGAATTGACACATTTAAATTGATTGCAAATATCCTAATTAATCAAGGCTGCTATGTTATGTAAATGTTAATAAATTTAATAGATTCTTCAGGGTACAAAAAAAGAGGTCCTGTGAAGAACCTCTTTTTGTTACTTTATTACGTATGCTTACTCCGATATAAAACCAAACAACTGAGAAGTTGAAGAGTTCCCGTTTGCATCGATTGCTACAATACTCCAATAATAAGTCGTATTTGGCTCCAAAGAAACTGTAAGAGTTTGAGACGATGTCGTCTCGTATAATTCAGGTACTGTAGAAGTACCAAAATAAACTTCATAGGATACAATGTCACCATCAGGATGTGAACCACTCCAACTCAACTGTACTGTTTCCTTATTCTTAAGGACAGAGGAGTTTGCAGGAGAAGTAAGACGTGATGGATATGGAACATAAGATTCAAATGCCTCACCCAAACTATAAAAATAGTGAGTATCACTGACCTCGGTAGTGGTTGTGGTTGCGCCTGTGTTATCTTGCGAAGTAAAGCTAGTAATGATAAACCACGAATACGTGGCCCCTTTATAAATTGTAGCAGCTAAACTTTTCTCAGTACTTGTATACCTTTGAATTGTTTTATTTGTCACATCATTTAAAACTAACTCATAAGATATTGCATCTGCACTAGATTCCCACTCAAACGTAATATCAGATTTCGAAGCATCATCAGCATTCGTTACCCCTTCGTTACAACTTTCATTGTTCAAAGGATAGGTAAGATTCGTCATTTTGTCACTGATTGGACCTGAACCTTCCATGGTTGTAAAAGTAATCTCTCTTTCCTTCCCTTCGCTATCTTGTAGGTCTACTGGAATTATTTTGAAAGTATATGCCGTATTTGATGACAAATTTTCAAAAGTATAGGTCAAATTAGTAATAGACTCTTGTAATACAGCGTCCAAATAAACTTCATAATAGGAGACGTTTTCTACATCTGTCGGAGCCTCCCAGCTGAAAGAAACTGAATTTTGAGTCAGCTCTATAATTTGTAGGTTCTTAACCTCCGAGAGGTTATTTCCTCCTGTTATTGGTTGTTCTGGACCATCACTTCCACAGGAAATAACTGCGAAAAAACAAAATAATAAAAATATTTTTTTCATGTTTTTAATTTTTAAGGACTTTAAATGTTCTCAATTCATTTTCTGTACGTAAGTTTAAGATGTATACGCCTGTAGCTAAATGTGAAACATCTAGGGTACAGGTTCCATTTTCAACTTTTAGTGGTGCTTCTAGCACCAATGTACCTAAACTAGAATACAAGAATGCATTTGCCTCCGTTTGCTCCTTTAGGTTCGTCTCGATACGAAGTTTTTGTCCATTAGGAATCGGATTAGGTGACACATTAAAATAAGAATCAATTTCAATAGTTTCCTCGAAAACTCCTTGACAATCCTTGTCTGTAGTTACTCTTAAGTGGTTTGTACCAGCTTTTAGTGGCAAAGAGATAGAAGTACCTGCTGTCATCGATGTATGACCATTTAAATTGATCAAATAACGTCTTCCTCCTTCTAATTCAAGGTCTAGGTTAGTCGCGTTTTTAGCAATACTTGGAATCACTACAAAATCTTGAGGTTCGGATATATTAATTGTAAAACGAGATTCATAACCTTCTTCGTTTTTCTCGGTTAAAGAAAGTGTGTACTCACCCGAGTCTAAACCATCAAAAGTTAGCGTATCTGTAAATTCTTTAGATAGTATAGTAGTTGATGGGCCTGTTAAAGTTGCAGTAAAATCGAATGCTTGAGCAGATGTCAAAACAATTTTACCATCGTTGTTCGAAGCACAAGTTTCACTCAAAGTTTTTATTACAAAATTCTCAACAGGTATATCAAACACAGCACAACCTCTTAAATCAACTACTGTATTTAGTGGACTGTTGTTACACATGTCTAATTCATTAGGTACACCGTCATTGTCAATATCATCGTCACAGAGATCTCCAATACCGTCATTGTCGAAATCTAATTGATCTGGATTTATTACATTGTAACAGTTGTCAAAATTGTCATATATAGTATCTGCATCGAAATCACCAGCAGCACCACATATTTCCATAGACCAATCAATAATTTTTCCTGAATCGTATTCTACAGGATCCCAGACTCTCAATTCCCAAGTTCCCTCTGAAGACAATCCATTTACGATAGACAAATCGTCAATAGGCTTGAAAGTTCCAGTAAACGGTGGGCCATAAGGACCATAATCAAATATAATAGTTTCAGAATCGTCATCAAATACAGTATTTGTATAGTTTGCTCCATTGTCTCCTTCATTTAAAAGTAACAATTCAGACAAATCAATTCTATTTCCATAAGGAGACACAAGCATTATATATAAATCCGTTGATTCAGTATGCTCTATATTGACCGTAACATTTAAATCTTCAATGATTACAGCATCTTTTTCAGAAATTGTTTGAGGAGAACCAACATCGGCTGTAACCGCATGGTCTCCAATAAAAAACTCAATTACACGATCTGGAATTGGTATAGGGTCAACATCTGTTTTAAATACATTGCATGCAATATTTTGAACTGAAAAAGAAAACACCTCAGAAACAGAAGATGTACCTGAACATTCATTGCTAGCTGAAACTCTCCAATAGTAGGTTTCTAAAGAGACTAAGTTCTCAGCCTTGTATGGAGGTACAGACACAGAACCACTACTAACCACAGAAGTAAAATCAGCATCTTCTGAAACCTCTACAAAATAGTTTTCAACATTTGCGTCGGTAACCCAAGTCATATACGTATTGATGTTTACTCCTAAAGTGTTATTTGCAGGAGAAGACAATTGTATTGGTTCAATTTCTGAATCATACGCTTTCAAACTCAAATTCTGCGTGTATTTTTTTGATGTATCAATATTTGAAGTAGCAGTCACGTCAAAATTGTACGATTTAGTTGGAAAAGAAGGACGTAACTTTACGATCACAGAAACATCTGTAGCTTCAATTGCGCTTGTAGGATCAAAGATGATTTGAGCGCCATCTGGTCGGTTTTCATAATCAAAAACAACCTCGTCAGAAAAACCATCATTAGGTATGTATTTAAAATTATAAACTGCTTCTTTAAATGGTTCTGCTAAACAAACTTGATTGATGGCTGAATCAGGAACAAAAATAAAATCTGATTTTTCAATAGTTAATGGGGACTGATTAATCGCATAAAAAACATTACCAACAGCTTCAACCTTGATTCTAGCGTTGGTAGTTTCAGTGGTGTTTTCTGCCTCTGAAACAGGTATAAAAACCTCATGAGTTCCGTCGTTATCAACATTTTCTGCTAAAACATGGTCGTAATTATAACCACCGTCAGTAGACAATAAAATATTTACTTTACTCACATTGATAGGTGCTTTATCAGTACCTACCACATCCCATTTAATCGTATGAATACTTCCCTCGGCCATCGTGAGCTCTGAAGCTTGAGACTTTACAGCGAAAGGACCGTCTGTATCTATAACATTAACTTGAATAGAATCGTAAGAAACACGGCCAATTCCAGAAGCTATATCATCAAAACTTCTATCTCTAACCGTAAGTGCAAATTTATACGACCTTGGAAAATTAGAGAGTGTTTCCCATGATGTATTGTCAAAAGTCAGAATAGGATTTGACTCCAGTAATTCGTTCTGAATTACTCTTTCAACATTTGGCAAATATCTTTTGTTTGAAGTGGTTGGTAAATGCGAACGAAAGACAGGACCTGAATATTTCAAGGGTGAAAAGTTATCTGCATGAGACACTCCTAAATCAATTTGTTCCCAAGCATAAGTAAGAATATCATTTGTATTTTCATCTGTTGCAGCACCCGTTAACACAAAAGGTGTAGCTATAGGAATGCTATAATCATCTCCTGCCTCAACAACGGGAGCTATATTAGGATTGTCAAAAGTAGTGAACTTAGCAACTTTAGCACCAATATTGGCTTTTATTTCGCGAATACTTCCATAATGAAAATAAGGATCTGAGTCGCCTTGTACATCATCTGGACCTGTAATACCAGCATATCCCATAATAGTAGACCCTGAACCTGGTTCAAACTGTACTTTATTAAATGTTCCTTCAGGAGCGAAAGCCCAAGTATGGTGACCTCCTAATTGGTGTCCAATTTCATGTGACACATAATCAATATCAAAAGTGTCTGTATCAAAGTTTGACCCTGTAAAACTATGTGCTGAGAAAGCACTTGCTTTTCCATTATCTCCAACACAACCGATACATCCAGCGTTTCCGTTAGGAACATCTTTATGATACAAATGTCCGAGATCATAATCATCAGAATCATAGGTTGCATCCATCAACTCTTGTAGATCAGCCCCCAAATTAAGATCGGAATCAAAAGGGTCTGAAATAGGATTGTCGAATACAATACTTTTATCAGATATCAAACGAAATGTAATTCCTAGATCTGTTTCATACAATTCATTGAGTCTGTTAACAGATGTAACAATTTGGGCATACGCATCGTCTCTTCGATCACCTACATTATCACTCCATCTTTTTGTATATTCACCAGTCGCAGCAATAGCAATTCTCAATTCAACTAACTTACCTTCTAATGCATTGTTTTCTGAAGCATGTGATGTAAGTGATTGCTGTTCTGAATTTTGTTTGTGTGCAGATGATTCATGTGTGTACACATCTTCTGACTTATGTTTGTGCTCTCCCGACAAATGTGATTCAATTTCTTTACAAACGAAAGGAATTTCTTCCTCTAGTTTTGCTGCTTTATTGAAAACAATATAGTCATTGATAGCACCGACATTTTTAGGGTTTAAAAATGTAGAGGGACGATTTAAATACGTTATCATAGCATTCACTCCCAAGTGACTTACTGTAAGACGGATTCGTGTTCCATCTCCATTGGTACTTTTTCCTAAGTAAGTCTTAATAGTTGGGTACTTGGTAGCTAATTCATCTGACAAAGTAGCAACTTCTTGCAAAGAGAATTCTTGCATAAGCCCATTTTCGTCAGGAAAGAAAGCATTCTTTTGAATAGAAGTTCCTTTGGCACTCCTACTGGACGTATTTGCTATAGACTGCGAAAACTGCTGTAAGTTCAGTTTGAATAGTTCGAAATGATTGGCATCCAAATTGGAAGCTTTGCTTCCCTTAGATGTCTTTGCAGATAAGTCTTTAGACCAATAATTTTGCTGTGCAAAACTACTAGTGCAAAAAAACACTGCAGTGATAATTAATACATTAAATTTAAATCTCATATATAATATTTATAGGCAATACTGTTAGAAAAATCTATTTACTGTCTCAGATGTTGTGTTGAAATTATACAAAACAACAAATTCGTGAGATGCTGGTGCAAAATCACTAATAGAAGTAGTTACGAAATCATAAGAATACCCCAAACGCAAGTTAGAAGTAACAGGTATATTAAATAACCCTGAAAAGGATTCATCTAATCTGTATCCAATACCAAACTCATACTTGTTATGAATTAAAACGTTGCTTCCTATATTGATTGTAATTGGATCTTCTCCAGTAGCTCTAATTAAAAGATTTGGTTTTAACTTTAAAACTGAATTCAAATCAAATACATATCCTGCCATGGCATAGAAATCTTTGTTCTCGATAGTGATCTCTTCTCCAGTATCTGTCGTTTGTTTCGTTTCCAAAACATTAGGAATAGAGGCACCGACATAAAAACTTGAACTATAATACAAGAAACCAACACCTACAGTAGGAGAAGTTGCGTTTGTATTTCCTAAAGAAGTATCTATATCTGACAAGTTTATAGAATGCATACTTAGTCCTGCTTTCAATCCTAAAGAGATAAATTGATTCTCCGCAATTTGTAATGGATATGAAGCATCTACTTGAATAAAGGTTTTGTTTTCAGTTCCAATTTGATCGGAAATAATAGAACCGCCAAGTCCTAAATTATTTGAAAACTTAGTTTGCCCAAATAAGTTCATAGTTTTAGGAGCTCCTTCTAATCCAGCCCATTGATTTCTGTAAATGAAACCCAAAGAAGTATAGTCTTTAGAGGCTGCATAAGCAGGGTTTAATAAACTCATATTGTACATGTATTGTGTGTACTGAGGTTCTGTTTGAGCACTTGTTTTTATCGTAAAAACAAGTGCTATTAAAATATATAAATTCTTCATTGTAGTATGTTACTTTTTAATAAATATGGTACCTGCTTTTGTAGTATTATCACTGTAGGTAATCACATAAAAATAGGTTCCCGAGGACAACTCTGAAGCATTCCAATCGTTGTTATAGTTACTTCTTGAAATGATAGTCTGTCCATTTCTGTTGAATACAGTTAGAGATACTCCGTTAGCATCTATTCTTAGTGGATTAGCTAGGGTAACTATTTTTGACACTATTTTATCATTGTTATAATTTTTATTGGTAACACCAGATGGTAGTGAACCATCACCGTCACCATCACCAGCGTCCGCAGCCTCTGTAATAAAAATCACTTGTGAGGAAGTCCCTACTGTACCATTGACATCGTAAGGAACTACTTTAAAAGTGTAAGCAGTATTCGCAGACAAACCTTCTAGAGCATAAGTAAGTTCTGTTATTGTACTCTCCAACTCATCGTTTAAATAGAGTTTGTATTCAGCCACACCATCTTCATCAGTAGAAGCAGTCCAGGTTGCAGTTGCAGAAGTATCAGAAACCTCAGTAACCTGTAATTCACCAGGAGCAGTAGGTCCAACAGGAGCGGCACAATCTTTAAGTGACACTAATTCTTGTTCGGTCTCAAACTCACAAGCTGATTCATTACTAGTTACTTTTGCTTTATAGTAACCAAAAGAAGTTACAATCAAAGAAGTACTGTCCTCGTTTTCAATAATTGATCCGTCTTTGTACCAAGTAATTCCAACTGCTGTAGCTTCAAAATTAGCATTCTCAAGAGACAGTGTCAACGGTTCTGCTTCACAAGCTTCAAACACCGCTTTATCTGCTGTAAGTTCAGCAAACGGAGCTACTTTAAAGTCCAAAGTAACGGCAGTAGTTGCATAGCAATAATTGTATTGACTAAATTGTACTCTAGCATATACCTGGGTAGACACTCCTTCATTTATAAAATTAGTGTCAATTGGGTTTTCCCCTAAATCAGCAGCGTCTTGAGTTACAAAAAACTGAACTTCTAATCCTGATTGACCTCCTGTAATTTCATCGACTAAACTCGTAAGGTCGAAATTCATAATTGAACAATCAATTGTAGGCACTATCGTATTAACTAACGGAGGTGTCGTCATATACAAATCAAATGATGTAGAAGAAGTACAACCATATTCACTAATTACTTGAGCATATACCTTTGTTGCTGTTCCTTCATTTACTTGAACCTCTGTTATTTCTGTTTCTAGCGCTTCTGTAGCATAGTAACTTACAGTATAAGAATCCACTCCATCTTTTAAAGAGGCATCATAGTCAGACAAAGCAACCATTTCAGTACTGTTCGATGAACAAACAGGGTCTGGAGAAATCTGAGGTACATTTGGACTAAAACCTGCCAATGTAGCCGCGCCATCTTCACCCATATTGGTCTGAGTAAATTTCAATAATTCACTTTCACCACTACGGTTTACAATTAAGAAGGCATACTTTTCTCCTTTTTTTGCATTGGGTACGGATAATCTATCCACAGCTGCTGAACTGTCAGAACAGTCGATAGCTCTGTGTTGGTAGATTTCAGAACAATATTCATCTTGATCTGTAAAAGGACCATACAAAGCAACATCAATTGGATCCGTTGCAATATTGACCATTTCTAAGTCAAATTCAAGCACTCCGTCTTCAGCAACCTCAAAAGTAGGCCATGATGTATTGGCCATCCATTCGAGTGAACAGCTAGTATTCGGTACCAATCGGTTTGGGAAATTGATCATAGGAGTTGAGTAGGCAACACCTTCAGCATCAAAACAAAGAGCTTCGCCCCCATTACAGGTACCTGGCAATTTCGAAGATGCATCAAATAAGGTAAAACGCATATCTACATCAGTGAAATCATCAGATTGAGAAAACACCCTGAAATAATATTCATGCCCAATTGTCAATACAGGAGTTACTGTACTAGGTGTTGTAGTTGCAAAGTCAGAAAAACTTTGGTAACAAAACAACTCTTTTAAACTACCATCAGGAAGTTTTTCGTACATGACATGGTCAATATAATCTTTAGCACTTCCATACATACCCTCTTTCGAATTTTGTCTTACATAAGGAGCAAAAGTATACAATGGGTGTTGTGCCGTAATCTTAAACCAAATATCATTGGTAGCCCCAACTGCGTTACAAGAAGGAACTGGAATTGAAGCCCCCTCAGAAGCAGTTGCATGTTCTAGCGAAGCATATTTCCAATCGATTTCTGATGAAGTTGAACCATAAGGCGATATTGATAACTCTATAGCATTTTCAATGTCATCATTTGATGGAGGACAGGTATCTATATTGAACATACGCTGTGTAACACAACCTGAATCGACACTGTTAGATGCAACATATACTTCTACCTCCTTATTGAAAGGAAACGGTCCTACCCTTGTAACACCTAAAGAACTACTCTCCTTTGAAACATTATTGTAATCGTTGGTAAAGTAAATATTAGAAGCACCGTTCATATTTTTCACTTCTACATCTACATAATATTCGCTAGATGTAACACAATCTTCCGGGAAGTGTAACTTATAATCCACTACTGGAGGCGCATCGCAAGCCAAACATTTAATCGTATAATCTATAGGCTTCAACTGATCAAAATCATCATTATTTGCACAAGAAGCATCTGTGTCTAAATTTTCTAATTGAAATGTAATCGTACCTGTAGAGGAATAAAAAGACATCCCCTTAAGCGAATAATACTTTCTTTCTCTTACCCCATTACCATTATACAAAACTGTACCATTACCATCCGTAACAAGAATCACTGGGTCATTATTTGTAAAAGAATTATCAGCCAACCTTCCTTCATTGATAAAAAGACTTATAGCACCACCATTAGCAGCATCACTAGAAACGAAAGTATAGGTTTCTGTTTTTGCATCATCGGTATTTATTGTACTGTAACAGAAACTAGATCTATAATCTTCTCCACATGTTACAGTGTTGGTATAAGAAATAGGAGTTGTAAATGATTGCGGAGAACTCCAATCACTAACCGTTCCAATAGATTCACAATAAGAACGAAGATACACATCGTATGAAGTAGTATGGTCTAAGTTCTGAATCGTAATATCATATACACCATCCTCAACAATACCTGAATCACTTTCTAGAGGTGCAGGCAAACCTGCTTTTTGATGCAAGTACTCCCATTTTGTCTCACCAACTCTTGGATAATAAGTCACATCAACTGAAGAGATAGTTTCATTTTCAAACGAAACTGGTCCAGCCAAACAAACTGTAGTATCGACACAAGCTAATACTTTTAGTCCATCTATACACATATCTCCAAGATTGGCCGTATCAGCCTCGAGAGCATTATATTTTAATTTAATAAACACTGACCCTCCCACAAAATCTTTCAAGCTTACGCGAACATTCACCCAAGGGGATGATGCCACAGTACTTGTTTGTTGGTGGGCACCTTCATGGACAAACAAAGCATCCCCTGTGAAACTGTTTTTATTATTAGAGGCAAACACCTCAAGCTTCCCCATATCTCTACCAAAGGCAAACATTTTGAACTCCAATAAAGCATCTGAATCCACAAAAGACGCGGATGATAAATCAATTGATGGACTTATAATTTCTGCTTCATTATTACTACCATTAGCCTCGAACATCAAGAAATAGTTTCCATCATAGGACTCATCTGGCCCAGTTCCTGCAGTAGCACTTTCTTTATATGATGTATTTGGATGGGCACCAAAAGATATACCCCATTTACCATTACCTGGTCTATAAGGAGCGTTTTTTTGACTGATGTCTCCCGACCAACCTGCGGCTTTAATTGCATCTCCAGATAGGTATTCGAAATCATCTTCAAAAACACCAGTTTGGGTATATCCTGTAGTACAGGTCAATTCTAAATCTTGTGGAAGTGTTTGACTATTTACTGACAAAGTAAACAGAAAAAAGCCCAACAAACTAAGTAGTGAAATTTTATTCATAAGAGTTTTCTTGAATTAAAAAATATTTGAATTACAAAAAAACTAAATCAACACCCTAAGTTGAGCTATAAATAGCTCAAATAATAACACAGATAGTACCAACACGAAGCTAAACCGCTAATAACCAAACGAAAAACCACTAAAGCAACAAAAAAAATGACAAAACACAGTCTTTAGTGACAAATAAATAAGAGAATTAATAAACGATTGAGAATAGCTAAACTTGAATTTTAAAAATTCTGAATATCCCTATATACACATAATAAATACAATTTATAATTCTCTTGTATGTTATTTACTGGTTACACTAAAGCAAAAAAAAAGGTCACCCGAAGGTGACCTTTACTATAATTTATATGTTTTTGTACTATAAAGTAGCAGAGATCCAAGACCAAGTTGAAACATCAACAGTAGCAGCAGCATCGTAGTCTGCAGAAGTATCCGCATCAGCACCTTCAATTTTTACATTTGACAAAGCACCTCCGTCTTTCATATCGATATTCTTAGAATAACCTGACAGGGACAATCCTGTAATTGTTGCACCAGACTCTTTTTTGAATTGTAATGCAGTTCCACCTACTGTAGATACAGCAGTCAAATTCGTAAAAGTAGGATTATTGTTATCTTTATCACCTTCTAATACTGTAGAGAACCCAGCAATTGTATGAGAAACATAGGCATTATCTACACCGCCATTCCAACCTTCTGTCCAGTCGATTGAATCATCGTTATTGTTTTCCAAATATAAATTCTTTACAGAAACTGAACCACCGTAAAACTCAACACCGTCATCCGCTCCGTCGATTACTGCAATATTTTCAACAACTGTTTCAGAACCTACAGAGTAAAAAGAAATACCATTGTATTGAGACTCTGAATCAATTTGTGCTCCTGTTCCTTTGATAACTAAGTATTTAATTGATCCTGAATCATCAGTATCGTTAGAACCACCATAGTTAAAGTTACCTACTTCTGCTTTAACATCAACTCCAGCAGTTGAAGTAGCATATCCACAGATAGTCAATCCACCCCAATCAGATGGTGATCCATTAGCTGAAGAAATTACAACTGGATTATCAGCAGTACCTTGAATGTCAATTTTACCTCCTTGCAATACAGCTATGTAAACTTCAGTTCCACCAGCTTCAGCAGTAATCTTAGTTCCTGCAGGAATTGTCAAAGTTGCACCTGACTTTACAATATAAGCACCTGTAAGGTTGTAAGATAAAGCAGCATCTAAAGTAACATCTGATTCAACATCACCATTCAAAACAACAGCAGTAGAAATTGCAGTAACAAATTCCCAGTCAGATGGGTCTACAGTAGCAGGAGCAGCATATGAAAAACCAACTTGAGCATCTTCTCCTGCAATCTGAACATTAGACAAGGCTCCACCATCTTTCATATCGATATTCTTAGAATAACCTGACAGGGACAATCCTGTAATAGTAGCACCAGATTCTTTCTTGAATTGCAATGCAGTACCACCAACAGAAGAAACAGCAGTTAAGTTGATAAACTTAGGATTGTTATTATCTTTATCACCCTCTACTACAGTAGAAAAACCAGCAATTGTATGAGCAACATATGCATTCTCAACAGTTCCGTTCCAACCTTCAGTCCAATCAATTGAATCATCTTGGTTATTTTCAAGGTATAAGTTTTTAACAGAAACTGAACCTCCGTAAAACTCAACTCCATCATCAGCACCATCAATAACAGCAATATTTTCAACAACTGTTTCAGAACCTACAGAGTAAAAAGAAATACCATTGTATTGAGATTCAGAATCAATCTGAGCACCAGTACCTCTGACAACTAAGTTCTTGATAGAACCTGAATTATCTGAATCGTTAGAACCACCATAGTTAAAGTTCCCAACCTCTGCCTTTACATCAGTACCTGCAGTAGAGGAAGCATAACCACAAATTGTCAAACCACCCCAGTCACCTGGCTCACCATCTGTTGAAGTCATAATTACAGGGTTTGAAGGAACCCCTTGAACATCTATCTTGGCACCTTGCAAAATCGCAATATATACTTCTGTTGCATCAGCTCCAGCTGCAGCAGCATCAGCTGTAATTGTAGTTCCAGCAGGAATTGTAAGTGTTACTCCATTTTGAACACGTAAAGCACCTTCTAACCTGTATGCAATAGAAGCGTCTAAAGTTGTGTTTACTGTTAAATCACCTGACAAAACTTCTTGTCCAGGAGTTACGATGTCAGATCCACCATCATCATCATTTTGTGAACAACTAACAAATAGAGTTGAAGCGAAAACCGACACGATAGCCAAAGTTTTAAATGCAAATTTTTTCATTGTAAAATAGTATTAAGTATATAAATTTTTATGCAAATATGCAGAAACATCTCAAAAATGACATTATGTCAATGTTAAAACAAGGTTATAAAAAACATCGTTTTTAGAATAAGATTTTAAACGTAAAAAACCTGTATATGAGACATATACAGGTTTAATGGATATTAATAAATAGTTAAACGCTAGAAAGAGTAAGATAGTCCTAAACTTAACTGCACCCCTTTCTTATAGGAACGAACAATTTCTTTTGTCTCAGGTGTGTTAATTACATATCTCACATATTGAGATTGGTTGATATCTGGATTCAATAAATTTCTACCAATGAATTTTATTTTTAATCTTTCTGATAGTTCTTGGCTCAGAACAAAATCAACATTCCAGAATCCCTCTTCGATTATTTCGTTATTGTAATTCTGTAAACTATTATCAAAATCTTCAGGAGAACCTAATACCGCGATCTTATCAGATGAAAAGTTAGCCGACAAGGTCGATGTAAAGGACTTTCCTACACTTTTGGTTGTAAAACTTAGAGAAGAATTTAAAATAAAATCTGAGGCACCTTGAAGAGCAGACTCAACTTTTCCATTGTATTGAAATTCTGGTAATAAGTCTTGACTAAACCACATTCTTGTAAGATTGAAATTAGTAGATAACTTTGAAGCATTTGTATCATATATATTAAATCTTCCCTCTAATTCAAGCCCATAAATATTAGATTTTTCACCTGTATTTCCATAAGTAAAGTATCCTGTTGACCCTCTTGTCATAGCAGAGTTAATTGGATTCTTAATAAGCTTATAAAACGTAGTTAAAGAAAAAAGCTCTCCTTCTGATGGAAAAAATTCCCATTTTAAATCAAAATTATAGTTGTCCGATTTTTCAAGATCAGGATTACCTAAACTAACACGACCGTTAGGGGCAACATACGCAAATGGAGAAAGTTCCTTAAATTCTGGCAAAGTAGTCGTTATACTTGTTGCAAACCTTAAAAAATTAGTTTCATTTAATTCATACTTCAAATTTAAACTTGGAAGTAGATTGTGGTATTCTCTTGATGTGGAACCAACACGACCAACATAGTTTGATACATTCCAATCAACATTAATTTGATCAAACTCGTATCGCAAACCGAAATTACCTGAAAAGTTATCTTTAGAAAACACAATATCAAAATAAGCAGCTGAGGCAACTAAATTCGCATCATATGCATCAGGAGAACGTTCAGCTATTTTAAAAACGCCTCGGTCTAAATTTTCTTGTGTGAAAGTATCAGATAGGTTGTCCACGGAAGAAACTGTAAATCCAATAAATGGCCTCACAATCTTAGCACCAATGAATTGAGAGTCAAAAGCTCTAGATTTATTTCTAAAATTTAACCCTACATTCAACTTAAAAATTGACTCTACATCATAATCTGAAAAATCAAATTCATCCTGAACGTATGCATTAAGCTCAGCATCTTCGACAGTTTGAAAAGATTTTCGTTGATCAAACCCTCCAACATTAATTATCTCAACATCTGTACTTGGTGTTAAGATAGTCACTTGATTTCGAATCCTGTTAGGCTCTTCAGATGACACAACATTATAACCTAATGCCCATTTCAATTTATTAGTATCTGACAGACGATGATCTCCCAAAATTTGGTTGACAAACATAGATGTCTGTTTGACGTTTTGATCTCTAATGAAAGCACCTAAATCTTCATATTCATCAGTTGTAGTTGGACTAGGAGGTCTTTGATCACGAACTTCACCTAAACCATTTCTTCCAGCTTCAAATAAATTATCACTAGCTTTATTTACAAAAAGAGAAGTAAGATTGATCTTGCTAGCATCACTTATTCTAGAACCAAGATTTATCATAGCTGTTGTGTTAGATTTCACTCTAAAAACTTCAGTGTCTGAGAAATCATTGTTTACAACGTTATTTCTAAAACTTTTAAAAATACCTGATTGATATTCAGAAGAAGCATTATGTGATATAGTTCCAAAAAAATTAAAATCACGATCAAATAAAACAAACTTTTTACCTCCAGTAAATGACATACTAAAGTTAGGAATTACTTCTTTTGAATGCGTATCCCAACCTTGTCCAAGAATACCTTCAGCTACAGGACCATTACGGTTGAAGAAACCAAATTTTAAATCACTGTTATTTTCACTAACTCTAAAATCAGTTCCAAATAAATTTGAATTCATCCCAGAAGAAAAACTCATTTTAAAAAAATCTTTCGTGTATGTTTTTGAAACAACATTAACTGTTCCCGAAGCTTGGTCTGAATAACCTGTTGCAGAATAAGTCTTTGAAACAGCAACATTTTTAATAATACTAGTTGTAAATAAATTGAGATTTATATTTTTATTTTCAACATCATCAGAAGGAACTGGCAAACCATTTAAAGTTGTTGACAAGTAACGATCCCCTAAACCTCTAATAAAGACAGCAGAGGAACTTTCACTTTTTGTAACACCTGCTATTTTTGTTGTTGCTCCAGCAGCATTAGAAACACCTACCTTCGCAAGTCTTTGAGCACCAATACTTTCCTTGATTACAACCGCTTTTTTTTGTTCTGCCAAAAGAGCTGTCTCTTTTTCACGAGAAACTTGAGCTTTCACCAAAACCTCATCCATAGTAATACCTTCACTTGCACCCAAAACTTTACTAATCGTATAATTTTGACCCGCTTCGAAAGTCATAGGGACTTCAATAGTTGCATAGCCAACGAAACTAAAAACAAGAGTTGCAGGACCTTCGCTTACATACAAAGTATAATTTCCATCAAAATCTGTAGTAGTACCAACAGTTGTTCCTTTTACAAATACATTCGCAAATGGCAAAGATTCGTTATTCATCTCTTTATCAGATACTTTACCTGAAACAACAGCTTTCTCTTGAGCAAAAACAGAAAAGGAAACTACTAACAAAAATGCACTTAAAATATTCTTCATAATTCGATTGATTTACAAGCTGCAAAAATCGTCAAACAACGCACGAACTAAGTTACCTTTAGTTTATTTCAATATAAATTAATTGTTAACTTTACAGGGAAAGATTAAATCATTGTAAAAGAAACAAACATCTCTTGTGAAATTACTAGATTTGTTAGACCAAAAAATCATAACACAATGAATACGAGCGATATAAAGATTTTATTAGTAGATGACGAACCAGATATTTTAGAAATTGTTGGATACAATTTGAAAAACGAAGGTTATAAAATATTCACCGCTAGTAATGGAGTGTTGGCTATTGAAGAAGCAATCAAACACAAACCTCATCTGATATTATTAGATATTATGATGCCTGAAATGGATGGCATAGAAGCTTGTGAAAAAATTAGAGCGACAAAAGGCTTAGAAAACACTATCATATCGTTCTTGACTGCAAGAGGTGAAGACTACTCTCAGGTAGCAGGATTTGACGCCGGGGCAGATGATTATATTACCAAGCCGGTAAAACCCAAAGTACTTGTCAGTAAGGTAAAATCTTTATTACGTCGTGTCAAAGAGAAAAATGAAGAGGTAGACAAAACTGTGATTGGTAATATCACCATAGACCGTGAAGCGTATTTGGTTATGAAAGATGGGGAAAAAATAGTACTTCCTAGAAAGGAATTTGAACTCTTTTCGCTACTAGCTTCAAAACCTGAAAAAGTGTTTAAGAGAGAAACTATCTTAGACAAAGTATGGGGTAATGAAGTTGTCGTGGGAGGAAGAACTATCGACGTGCATATCAGAAAATTAAGAGAGAAACTCGGAGACGACCATTTTAAAACGGTCAAAGGAGTTGGATACAAATTTGTGTTGAATGAAAATTAAAAAAACCTATGCTTTTGCATTTGTAACATCAATTATATTAACAGGGCTCACAGCAGGTTGGCTCGGTATTGTACTAAAATTTCACTACAAAGAAACCGACTTTACACAATTGTGGTTTTTTATCCCTAGTAGTTTTTTACTTGTTTTTATCATTGTTCAAAATAGAGTTGAACAATTCATTTACAAAAGGGTATCCAAAATATACAAAGATATATCGCTTTTGGATTTGAACCAACTGAACAAAAGATCTATCACACCTGATATTGAATCTCTATCCGCAGAAATGCAAAAGTTTGCCGAGAACAAACAGTTAGAAATAAAATCTTTGAACGAAAGGGAAACCTACAGACGTGAATTTTTAGGGAATATCTCTCATGAATTGAAAACCCCCTTATTTACTGTACAAGGATATATTTTAACATTGATTGAAGGCGCTGCTGAAGATGCCGAAATTAGAAGCAAGTACCTTGAAAGAGCAAATATAGGAGTAGAGAGATTGGCTTCTATCGTACAGGATTTAGACATGATTTCTAAACTAGAAAACAATGATTTAAACATAAATATACAACCTTTTAATATCATCGAAACAATTCAGAAAGTATTCGATATGTTTGAGATGAAGGTCAAGAAAAAAAACATGACCTTGCGTTTTGACAAATTCTATGAATTTCCTGAGTTTGTAATGGGGGACGCTTCTAAAATTGAGCAAGTACTAATCAACCTTATTGTTAACTCCATAAAGTATGGAAAGTATGGAGGCATTATCATGGTGAGTATCGATTCTCTAAAAAATGATAAGATTTCAATCTCTGTAAAAGACAATGGTGAAGGGATCAAAGAAGAAAACGTCAGTCGTATTTTTGAACGATTTTACAGGGTAGATAAAAGTAGGTCTAGAGACCAAGGAGGTTCCGGTTTAGGTTTGTCTATTGTAAAACACATCATTGAAGCTCATAAAGAGACGATAGATTTAAAAAGTACTTATGGAGAGGGAACTGAATTTACGTTTACCCTTAAAAGAGCGGTATAGTTATTTGACGGATATAAAATCCAACAATACTTTTCTAAGCGCTACGGGATAATTATTTACGAACCCCGAATACTGAAAATAAGAGGATAGATTTGTATAGCGAAAATCATCTTGATTGCAGTAACCTGCAATTCCTTTTTTTTGTAGGTATTGTGCAAGATACAACTGCTCGTACTGCCCAGGAGTTGGAATAAAAAACACCTTTTTTTGAAGAGCAGCAAGGTCCATAATACTACTATAGCCAGACCTACAGATAACATGTTCGGCCTTAGAGATCGCTTTTTCAAGCTCTCTAGAATACATGATATCTACAGTTTGAATATGTTTATTTGAAGACGTAAATATGGCTTTTTTATAGGTTCCTCTTACGATTAGCACAGTATCAGTACATACTGATAATTCACGTAATACTTGAGCTTCTAGCAAAGACCTTTGAGGCTCAGGGCCAGACAAAATAAAGAGGTATTTATAACTGTAAGAGTTCGTGGTATATGAAAAACGCGATAGATTTCCCATATACCTAAGAGTCACTCCTAAATTAGCATTTGAAGACAAGACTCCAGATAAGGACTGAGGTCCTTTAGAATCTGGCACCCAACATTCCTTAAAATTACGAATACACCATCGATGTATCCAGCTTGAAAGAAATGTAGTAGACCCTGAAAGCACCTGTAATTGATGTGTTATATAGACTGAGGGTACTTTCTTATGAAACATACCAAATCGGTTGTCTGAAATCACTCCATCAATATTTCTTTCTTTTACCAATCTTTGCAATAATTTATACTCTCTAAAAGCAGTATAAAACAAATAAGGAAATTGTAATAGTAATTTGTAGCGCAGAAAATATCCTTTTTTACTGTATCGCACGCCATAAGAAGGCAACTCCAAAGATTCTAGTTGAGGAAATTCATTTCTAAGTAATTCCAAGGAAGCTCCATCAGAAGCAAGAATTGGATTTACATTGTTTTGCAATAAAAAATGAATGATAGGAATACACCTAGTAGCGTGTCCTAAGCCCCAATTTAATGGAGCTATGACAATATTGTATGAAGTCTCAACAAATTCAGTACGGGCAGCTTTAGAACCTTCTTTACTATCAGATTTTAAAGTCATACCATACCTATTTGATGTATTCTATAAAATTATTGTTTTCTCAGATCAAAACCGATGTCTTTTCTAAAATTCATCCCTTCAAAGCACACCTTATTAATGTTTGCATAGGACTTTTCCAAAGCAGCATCCATACTGTCTGCCATAGAAGTAAAAGCCATAACGCGACCTCCATTGGTAACTACACTCCCGTCTTCTAAACGTTTTGTACCTGCATGGAATACCGTAGATCCAGACACCGTATCCAATCCTGAAATCTCATGACCTTTACCATAAGCTTCTGGATACCCACCTGCAACTACCATTACAGTCGTCGCTGTCTGTTTAGAAAGCTCATAGGATTTTGTATCTAAATTCTGTGCACCCACCCCTTCGAATAAATCCAATAAGTCTGACTTGATTCTAGGTATTACAACTTCTGTTTCGGGATCCCCCATTCGTACATTATATTCAATTACAAATGGATTTCCATCGATATTCATAAGTCCTATAAATATGAATCCTCGATAGTCAATACCGTCTTTCTGCAGTCCATCAATGGTTGGTATTACGACTTGATCTTCTACTTTCTGTAAGAAATCGTCGTTTGCAAAAGGAACAGGAGAAATTGCTCCCATACCACCAGTATTCAAACCTGTATCACCTTCTCCAATTCTTTTGTAATCCTTAGCAGCGGGTAGTACTTTATAGCTCTTCCCATCCGTAAGTACAAAAACAGAAAGTTCTATACCGTCTAAAAACTCTTCTATGACGACTTTGGATGAAGCTGCACCAAATTTTTCATTGGTCAACATATCTTCCAATTCAGCTTTTGCTTCTGTCAAACTATTTAAAATCAACACTCCTTTTCCACCCGCCAAACCATCGGCTTTTAAAACGTAGGGTGCTTTTAGAGTTTCTAAAAACGCTTTCCCTTCCGCCAGTGTATCTTTTGTAAAAGCCTCATATGCTGCAGTGGGTACACCGTGCTTTTTCATAAACTTTTTTGAAAACTCTTTGCTCCCTTCAAGCTCAGCACCATCCTTCTTAGGACCAATCACTGGAATATGCTTCAATACTGGGTCTGCAAGGAAAAAATCGTGAACTCCTGCTACTAATGGTGCTTCAGGACCAACGATTACCATTGAAATTTCGTTCTCTAAAACAGTTGCTTTAACGGCATCAAAATCTACAGGGTCAATAGCAATGTTAGTTGCACATGCTGCAGTTCCGGCGTTTCCTGGCGCAACAAATAATTGATTTAACTTGTCACTTTCAGAGAGTTTTAATGCAAATGCGTGCTCTCTTCCTCCAGAGCCTAAAATTAGAATATTCATAGGGTTTGTATTTATTTTCCCTTGCCTTTAATTACAACGACAACGGTGTATAGAATTATTTTAATATCTGTCAACAAAGATAGGTTATCTAAGTAAACTAAGTCGTATCGAGCTCTTAATTTCATTTGGTCCAAACTAGAAGCGTAGCCATAACGAATTTGTCCTAAAGAAGTAATTCCTGGTTTCAATTTCTGTAATTGTTGGTACCTAGGTATGTGTGATATAATCATATCCAAAAAATACTGACGTTCCGGACGTGGTCCCACCACACTCATTTGTCCCAAAAACACATTTATAAACTGTGGAAATTCATCGATTCTATATTTTCGGATAAACTTACCGAAAATAGTAATCCTAAAACTCTCATCGTCTGACAGTAAAGGATCATTGACAGGGGGTACCCCCTTCATACTCCTAAACTTATATATTTGAAAGAGGACGCCATCTTTACCCACTCTTTCTTGTACATAAAAAGGACGCTCTCCTGTTGTCATAAAAATAATCAATGTAACCAATGGCACCATCCAAGACAAGACAAACACAATCGCTACTAGAGAAAATAAAATATCGAAAAACCTTTTTAACATGTGGGGTACTATTAATTGTTTACTATTTGATCGATAATTTTCTGTGTAATTACGTAGGTAGGACGTACACCTGTAGTTCCTAAACCTCCTGAGGCTAGAGTACTACCTGTTTCAAGTGGGTTGTCTGATGCATAGTAAGCATATCGCACCTGAACATCTTCAGAAATATTACCTCGAATCTTAGCAGCAGCTTGAATTGCTTTTTGATAATGTGCGCCTTCCATTTCCAAACCAATAACATTCCAAGTAGATTCATAAAAAAACTTCAATACTTCTTTGTTTTGCAAGGAAGTTCCTAATACTGTAATCATAGAACCTTCGGAGACCTGTAAGCCTTCCTCTTTAAAATTAGTAGTGGACAATTGGTTTGTAAATGGATAGTTGTCTGCAGTTCCTTCAAAAACATGGGCGCTAGGAATCATTATATCTCCTTTTCCTCCTTCTAAAATTCCTGCTTTACCCATTATAGAGACAGAAGCTACATTTAAAAAATAAGAAGCCCCTTCGGTATAATAAGGTTTTAACAATTCTTCCATCGTTTCGTAGGCCTGTTCTCCAAAAGCATAATCCATTACTACAATGACAGGTTTCTCTTCTGTAGGCAAACCTTTAAATTCTGGACTTTCTTGAAATTCCAAAGCAGCAGTATCAATCAATTGCACATTGATATTTGCTCCAGAATGGTCTTTTATATAGGTCAAACCGTGTTTTTGAGAATAGCGTTTTACTTTTTCTCTCAAAGAATCGTTGGCACCATCACTCAGTTTTTCATATAGTGCAATTGCATCCAAAGAAGCTACAGAAGCTCCCAATGCTTTTTTTGCATACAATGTATTTAAAACAGAGTGCATATTGGCACTTATGATATGAATAGGTCGTTTGATATATCCTTTTTCAAAGAGTCTTTTGTGGACATTTCTAGCCCAAATCTCACCATACACATGATGTCCTAATTGTTCTCTTAAAAGTTCACTGAAGGTAATCATACGTTCTTTTCCTTCCGTTTCTTCTGCAATAGCAGTATTCCCTAAATCGTATACAAAAGTAAAAAATCGATCTGGTTGATTTGGCAATGCAAAATCTTTATGTGCCTTTTTAACCTCTTCAAATGTCCTCCCTAAAAGTCTTCCTAGATGCACAAAAGCCACATCTCTTTTCTTGTTAGAGAGTCCTTTTAAATTGTTGACAACGGTTTCTAAATACAACCATTCTCTATTGTAATCAGTTCCTTCATCGTCCTTATTCAATACACGACGCATCAACTTGTGGGATTCTATGCACAAAAAAGTAAGATGGGTAATCACATCATAGATATCTGACTTCCCTCTTGTGATTTCAATATGCATTAAATCTTCGTCTATACGATAGCAGTTACGTCTTCTCTTTTGAGGAACAATGGATTCAAAAGACAACTTTAAATCACCTTCATCGGCAGTCAAATTTATAAATTGACAGAGTTCTATTCCAATCGGTAGTCTTTCAGTAATATAAAGCAAACCATTGAGTTCCATTTTCTTCTCAGAAATAGAACCATAAATTTCTGGTTGTAACATTAAGAGAGCTTCGATCAGTGTTTCACCTGAACTTCCCATAGGTTTGTAATAACCTCTAGAAAACAAGTGTCTCATGGTAATATATAGACGTTCAATAGCTCCTGAAGACTCCTGAGCGCGTGTACGTGTATTAGATATCGAATTATTCATAAGCTTTTTTTATTTTAGTTCATTTAACTCCTGAAATCTGTTCTTTAAACTTCAATGCTAATTTTTGAATTTTAGGAGCGAGGGAAGCTACAGACCATTCTTTGTTGTCTAAATACATCAACATCCCAATATGTTTTTGTTCAGAATTCGACAAGAATTCGTATTGATGTAACCTATAAACCTCACGGAGTATTCTTTTGACTCTCGTTCTATCAACAGCTTTGTTAATTTTCCTTTTGGGCACGGAAACTCCTAACTGAATCTGCTTAGAAGAAGTATGTTCTTCCTTTAAATAGACCAAACGAAGCGGATAAGACACCACAGATTCTCCCTCTAAAAACAATTTTTCAATTGCTTTTTTTCTTTTTAATTTATCCTTCTTACCGTATGTGAGTTTCATTGAGACAAAAATAGAAATAAATTTGATAAGTCAACATACTTATAACAAAAAGCAAAACGCTAGAAATCACATTGAAGTGAAACAGAATAGTTTCTTCCAGGCGCACTAATTGCAGAGGCAAATTCCTTGTAGTGACGATCAAAAATATTGGACGTCTTGATATATAGTTTTAAGGAATCTGAAAATGGATATTCTACATGTAAGTTAAATATATCCCAACTAGGTGTTCCTGCATACCGTATAGTTTCATCTGAACTGTTAGGATCTACTATGGGTGTTTGTTCTAGGTTATCTATCCCTTCACTGATATTGTACCACGAGGCTTTCTTTGATGCACTGAAAACATAACCCAAAGCTATATCTACAGAGCTCAAAGAATAAGAAGCTGTTACATTACCGAAAAATGGAGGGATGGAAGACAAATACTCTCGTGTATCCAAGGTTTTACCAAAAGTATAAGTACAAGACCCTCTTAATTTTATATGCATCGGCAAAACCCCTTTAAAGGCAAAAGAACCCCCAGTAACATGGGCTGCCCCTCTGTTCACATTTGATAAAACTTGTACAGTTTCTCCCTCATATTCTATTGTGGAATCTCCTTCTGCTTGTGTTTCTATGTCGAATGGAGCTCGGATGATATAGTTTTGCAATCGGGTATAATACAAGTTTAACTCTGTTTTCCACTGTTTTTCTTTAAAGAAATACTCAAAACCTACTTCTGAGTTGTATATAAACTCTGGTCTTAAAGTAAGATTTGGAACAGTAACTGCCCCTTCCTTTTCTCTTACTTTTCCAATATCGTCAATGTTTGGTGAGCGAAAGCCTGAAGATAAAATAGTATTGATTTTAAAATTGCGTGAGGGTTTGTAAACATTCGCAATAGAGCCTGTCAACGATGAGTTATTTAAGAATATGTCTGAATCTGGCAAAGTAATAAAGGAACTGTCCTCCCAAGTTGCATTCAACTGAGTTCGTGTGTATCGCAATCCTGTACTCAATGTATGTTTGGAATTTAAATCCTGTCTGTATTCTGTATACAATGATTGTGTAGCATAACTACTACCTCCATCAGGATACCTTGACTGAATTGTGTAATTTTCAGCTATATTAGCAAGTAAATTATTTTCTGTAGCTACTTCATACAAAATTCCTATTGCTTCAGAGGCCACGTTGTTGTGTACCAATTCAAAACCATACAATAAGTTTCTTTTTAAATCCACTGTGAGTGGCACAGAAAAATCTCCATTGAGACTTAAAACTCCAACTGTTTCAACGCGGTTGGTACGTCGATCAATTGAAGAAAATCTTCGTTGCTCTCTCGACTCTTCTATAGACTGAAATGCAGCAGTTAAAACACCTTTATCTATCCATCGGTTGACGTCTTCAAATCGGAATTGTGTTGAAAATAAAAACCTCTTTTGAGGACCGTAATGCCATTCGGCAAACTTTAAATCCCCTGCTGATGTTTGTTCAGTCAATTTATCAAATCTAGGAATGTCTGAAGAATTTGAATATTGAAGGTTGAAGGTCAATTGGGAAGTTTCTGAAGTTGGAAATAAAAGCTTTTGAAGTATATCAAATTGTGAATAGCCTGTTTGCTTTTGAAGCGACGTATCAGAATTCACAACAGACTGAGCAATAGCTGTTTTATCTGTATTATTGGAATACATAGTAACTTTACCCCAATCAGAAAATCCGTGTTTTCTGTTTTTTCCCATCATTAAATCCCCAAAACGGCTATGGGAAATTGAGGTATAAGAAGCCCAAGAATCAAACTGTAACTCTGAAGCTCCATGTATTGTAAATTCATTATTTACAGAACTTACTCGCGATAAAAAGGAACTCTTTATTGTGGTATCAGAATTTGTTTTTAATTCTTTAGTAAAGTAATGCACCACTCCTCCCAAAGCATCCGACCCATATAGAACCGAAGAAGGGCCAAAAAGTACCTCAACACGATCTAAAATGGAAGGAGAAACTGTGATTCCATTTTGCAAATGTCCCTTTCTGTAAATGGCATTGTTGAGTCGTACACCATCAACCACCAAGAGTACCCTATTTGATTCCATCCCCCTCAAAACGGGACTCCCCCCTCCAAACTGTGATTTCTGAACACTTACTCCAGGTGTATTACTCAATATATCTGCAGACGTTTGAGGAGCCATCTTTCTTATTGCAGTTGCATTTACAACTTCAATATGCTCGGCTATTCTATATCTTTGCTCTTTGTTTTTTGTCACAGAAAGCACCACTTCATCCAATGCCTCTGTAGTCTTTTGCATAGTAACTATCTGTAGCCTTTTGGAACTATCGTAAGTAGACTTTAGATAGGCGTAATGGGACAAATAAAGCAGACTGTTTCTGGGAAAACTGGACAAATCTACCTTACCCATATCATCTGTAAAGACAGAGGTTGTATTGGGTTTATTGGCTATACGAACCCCTTGTATAGGTAGACCTGTATCTTCTTCTATAATTTTTATTGATTGGGAAGAAACAACTTCAAGGAACAAAAAAAAGAAAAAAACAAGTGAATATTTAAACATCAATCAAACAAATTTTTTAACACATCAATAGATTTAGGCGTTTTAAAACCATAAAGATGCAAACTGTAATACTTAAACAATATTTCTAGCAAGCGTTGTCTAGATTTTACACCGAGCACCATTTGGTCTAATGTATCAAATTTTATGCCCAAAACCTGTTTGAACAAAATTAAATCTTCTCCGTGCAAGTAATCCCCCATAAAAAAGGTATCTGTAAAAACACCATCTGCAAGATTGAAATAGGTAGCTCTTTCTGAAGTATCTTTTGGAAAAAAGCCGAGAAACTTTGTAAGATGCATTAAAAATACAATCGGGAAATTTGCTATTTTGTCTTGTACATCCAACCAACGAAGCGAAGTTTCTATATAGGTATACAGCGCAGTATTAGCCTCTTCTTCCTGAACCGCATTTGCAAGCATTTCTGCTATAAAAAATGCTATCGTTTGTTTTGTAAAGTCTGTATGTATTGACTCATAAGCAAAGGACAAACTTGCCTCTCTAAGAGTTTGCAAATTAGCTCTCTTGGAATGGTTTGCGATAAGCTCTAACTGTGTTAAAGGTTGAAAATAAGCCGCTTTCAACTTGCCCTTACCTCGCTTTAATACACCTTTCAACATATAGCTTTGAATGCCTAGTTGCTCAGTATAACATTTGACAATAAGACTCGTATCACCGTATTTAAGAGCGGTTAAAACAATCGCTCTGGTAGACAATTGCATCAGTTAACAATCGCTATTTTTGTAGAAGAGGTTTGATTACCTTCTGCATCGTATAATAATACCACATAAACCCCTGAAGCCACAGGTACACCGTTTAAATTTTTCTTATCCCAAACTATTTTACCTCCTTGTGAAGATGTACTTGTGTTTGCAGAAAAAACAAGGTTACCGGTTACATCAAATACATCTACTTTAGTGTTATCAGGTAAAAATGCTCCATCTTTTCCTACAATTGTAACTTCATGGTGCTGCTTTAAAACAGGATTAGGGTAGCCATAGACTTCATCTAAAACAGATCCATAGGAAATGATTTCCGAGTCAAAAGTTACCAACCCTTTTGTAGTTAAAAAGTAAGTAAGGCCATCACTTTTTTGTAGAATTTTTAAAATGTTGTTTGTAGGTAGAGGTGAATTATCTGTATTGAAAATATTTAAAATCTTATTAGATTGTGCATTGAGTTGATACACTCCATTAGCAAGTGTAGCTATCCACTTATTATCTGCACCATCAATATAAATATCATTGATATATGCACCATCTAAAAGACTATTAACGATACCATTTTCTACCACGGATACTTTTTCTGCATCTCTAAAACTACCCGAAAAAACATTAGCAATATCATCAAAAGTAGCGATTCCTGCTTTAGTACCTATCCATAGTTTCTGATCGGCATCTACAGCAAGTGCTGTGACAAATGATCCGGGTAAATTTCCTTGTCCAGCTCCCATCCTCAGATTTGCTACACTTATAGTATTTGGAGAGGCTTCATTGACGATAAACAAACCTTCACGTCTTGAACCGATGTATATGTTATCCGATTTATCAATAATCAATGTATTGTAGTAATCCCATGTGTCTAGTAATGAGAATGAAGACCATTCGCCGGAGGGAGATTTTTTTCGCAATGGATCATTTAATACGTCGGTACCCATAATATCAGCAAACCAAAAATTACCTTTTGAATCGAAAATTGGCCCCTGAAATCGCGTTGTAGTATAGTTCCCTGATTTATAAACAGTCAAACCGCTATTTTCAGCATGCCAGAAATCGATTTTCTCATCATTCTCAAGATGTAACAACCCTCCGTGTTCAGAAGAAGCTACAATACCATTAGAGCCTGCAGACCAAGAGTTTACATAGACCTTACTGCTGTTTAAGGGGTCAAATTTTACGTCAATTAAATCTTTTGCTTTGAAATCATCGTAAGGTATATGTACCCAATTTTCTCCATTAAAATGACTCAGAGGCATTCTTTTGCTTTGAGGAGCATAATTTTGATCGTAGGCTCCGTAAGTAAACCAAACAACACCGTCTTTTTCACTGATTGAAAATATCGAATTTGTCACAGGTCCACCTGGATGTAATTCTTCAGTAACACTAGAGCTACCCATAATATACTTCAGGACTCCACGAGTACCTGTTGCTGCAAAAACATGGGTTTCGTCTGATACAACTGCATTGATATTAGAACCTGAGATAGTACTCTGTAATTGATATGCTGTGTCGTATACATATCCTTTGGAGGCCGAGGCTACATTCAAGCGATCTCCATTGACTGCTATTGAAACTATCGTTTCATTTATCGTTTGTTGCAAGGTAGTTACACTAGCACCTTCAATTTTATAGATTGACTTGTCTTTAAATGCCACAACGGAATTTTCAAACATATGTAAGTCTGAGAACTCCCCTTGGATTGAAAGACTCCAATTAGTGATGTCTGATAAATTAGAATTTATAGCTGCAGTATAGATACCTGTATCAGAAGCAGCATAAATTAGTCCGTTATTTATAACAATCGAATTTACACTTACTTCAGATGAATTTTCTCCAATATAAAAAGTATCCCTGAATTCATTCTTAGAAATGTCGAAAACCACAATTCCAAAATTCATCGACATGTACAAATCATTGTTTTCTACATACAACGAATTGATTTTTTTATCGAGAGATATTTCTGAAAGTATAATGTCGTAGACTGAATTGACATTTAAGTTTTCATCTATTATTTGTAACAAACCATTTTCGAAACCAACGCATAGAACTTTAAATTCATTGCTGAAAACCATTGCCGAACTAGGCTGTGTTGATAATTTAGAAGCAACACTAATTTTTTCGTAAGACTGTTCAACTAGATCATATAAAAACAAAGCATTATCAGTTCTAGCATATATCTTAGCATCATTTATCAAAATATCTTCAACATTGTTGTAAGAAAAAATATCAGACCATTTTGTGTAATCTGTCTCCTGTGAAAACAGACTAAAATGCACAACAAACAATAAAAAAGAAAAGAGAACTCTCATATACACTATATTTAATTTTCCAAAGATATTTAATTTAAACTTTTATAGGACATCTTTTGATGAATTAAATTTGTGAGAAAATGGGTCCTAAATTAAACACCTCTTGTCCATAACATAAAATAGTCTAATTTTATTGTCTAGCATATAGGATTTAAATGACTTTTATAGCTTTATAAAAAACACTCTAAAATCAAAACATCGATATTATGGCACAGGAAATTGAAAGGAAATTTTTAGTCAAAAACAACTCTTTTATAAAAGAGAGTTACCTTCAGAAAAATATCAAACAAGGATTTTTAAACTCACATAAAAAACGGGTGGTTAGAGTGCGTATTCAAGAAACACAAAGTTTTCTTACTATTAAAGGACCTTCAAATGAAAATGGCACTTCTCGTTATGAATGGGAAAAGGAGATTCCATTGGACGAGGGAAAGCAATTGTTGGCACTTTGTGAAGAAAATATAATAGAGAAGACACGTTACCTAGTTAAAAGTGGAAATCACATATTTGAAGTAGACGTATTTATGGGAAACAACAGAGGACTTATTATTGCGGAAGTGGAATTGAAACACGAAGAGGAAACATTTATAAAACCATCATGGATACTAGAAGAAGTAACCGGTCAAAAAAAATACTATAACGCATTGTTGAGTAAATCCCCATTTAAAGATTGGTAAGCTATAAAAGACAATACTAGATTCCTTAAAACATTTGTTAAAATTAATTCAACATAAAAAAGTAAATGGTAATAAAATGACAGAGACTGCCTAGCAAAACAAACACGTGAAATATCGCATGATTGAACGGTACCTTTGGCAATACATAAAACAATGCTCCAATGGAATAACATCCTCCTCCTGCGAGAAGTAATTGCATACCTTCAGTGGAAAGACTTTCCAAAAGAGGCTCAATCACAAAAATAACCATCCACCCCATCAATACATATGTTACCACAGAGAATACCTGATACTTACCTATAAAGTACAACTTATAGAAAACACCTATTATCGCCAACAACCAAGATATTCCAAATATCAACCAACCAGTAGCTCCTTGAAGTACCACCAAAGCAAATGGAGCATACGTACCAGCTATCAAAACATAAATTGCTGAATGGTCTAAAATATTCAAATAAAATCTAATTTTTTTATTGACCGCGCTATGATACAGTGTTGAAGCTGTATACAGTATAATCATGCTTAAACCGTAAATAATAAAACTTAATACAACTAAACTATCATTAGTTTCCAACGCTTTAAACACCAAAAAAGGAAAGGCAATTATACTCAAAACAACACCCAAACCATGCGAAAGGACATTCAGTTTTTCTTCTTTTTCAGGATAATAAGTAACGTCGAATTTCATAAGCTAAAATTTAAAGTTTTACCTATATAATATACTAAAAATCAAGAAGAATAACAAATAAACTTACTCGGAAATTAAATCAGAATACAGAAGATCGTAACACTGCTGTTTGAGTACAGAAGCTGAAGAAGCGTTCATATCCGCTGTCTCTATAAAAGGATGCATTCTAACACGTAAAACTCCTGGCCCTCCCTTGAGCAAAATATAAGGAAGTCGTTTTTTACAATCTAAAAAAGTCATGGGCACAAGTGTCAATTGATGGGCAACTGCCAAATGAAAAGCACCTCCCTTAAAAGCACTCAATATTACAGAGGAGTCATCAGGAACCAACCCTTCTGGAAAAATACAAATACTAAGTCCTGAATTGATTCTATTTTGAGCCACTCGAAATGCACTTGCCTTACTTTTAACACTAGAACGATCGACTAAAATACAAGTACGCTTGTAAAAAAAACCAAACAAAGGTATCTTACCTAGCTCCTTTTTACCTACAAAAACAAAAGGGTTCTTTGTGATTACAAGCATCAATAAGATATCGAGAATAGAGGTGTGATTGGAGATAAACATATAATTTTTGGAAAGGTCAAAAGGGACAGCTTCTTCTTTTTTAACTCCCAAACCACTTGTCCATAAAATAAGACTTGCCCAAATTCGAATTCCCTTAAAAAAAATACCATACCAACTTTGTCTTGCAGTAACCACCAATAAAAAGGGTGAAAAAAGCAATAGATAGCATCCGAAAACAATAAAAAACCAACACTTCCACAGAAGCACAAATACGTATTTAAAAAAGGTAGTCATGCTATAAAATTACGTTAATTATCACAAAAAACACAAGCCGCGGTAAAGAACTAAAAGAATCACCAAGAATAGTGATATATGCACTTGTTTGTGTATTTTTGTTTTTATAAAATCACACAAAATGTCAAGAATATTAACCGGTGTTCAGAGTACAGGAACCCCACATTTAGGAAATTTACTGGGTGCTATTATTCCAGCAATAACAATGGCCAACGACCCAAAAAACGAGTCGTTTTTATTTATTGCAGACATGCATTCTCTTACTCAAATAAAAGACGGAAAAACCCTAAGAGCCAATACATACAGTACGGCAGCTGCATGGCTTGCTTTTGGATTGAATATTGAAAACACTGTATTCTATAGACAAAGCGACATTCCTGAAGTAACTGAGCTTTCATGGTATTTGAGTTGTTATTACCCCTACCAAAGATTGACTTTGGCACATTCATTCAAAGACAAATCGGATAGATTGGAAGATGTAAACAGTGGGTTATTTGGCTACCCGATGTTGATGGCAGCGGATATCTTATTGTACGATGCTGAAATCATTCCTGTGGGAAAAGACCAGCTACAACACCTTGAAATGACTCGTGATGTTGCTAGTAGATTCAACCATCAAATGGGTGAAACCTTTGTGTTACCGGAAGCTAAAATTCAAGAAGGAACTATGTATGTTCCTGGAACAAATGGTGGTAAAATGAGTAAATCACAAGGAAATATTATAGACTTGTTTTTACCCGACAAAAAGTTACGCAAGCAAGTCATGAAAATTCAGACGGACAGTACTCCTATGGAAGATCCAAAGGATCCCGATACTTGTAACTTATTTGCATTGTACAAACTCATCGCTTCGGAAGTTCAAATTGCTGAAATGCGTAAGAACTACGAAGGAGGAAATTACGGATATGGACATGCAAAACAAGCTTTTTACGAACTGCTTGTAGAAAAATACTCTGTAGAAAGAGAACGTTACAACTACTACATGGAAAACCTAGAAGAAATTGATAAAGCCTTGGCAATCGGTGCAGAAAAAGCTCGAATCGTAGCTGCAGATGTATTGAAAAGAACGCGAGATAAAGTGGGGTATTGATTTAGACTCACAACAAGAAAAAGCCTCTTTACATTTTGTAAAGAGGCTTTTTATACAATTAGCAATACCTGTCTATGACGTGTAGTTATATATTAAGGTGCTGGATTGGGTTGCAATAATTGAATCGCATCGATTTCCTGAAGGATTTCATCTGACAGAACAACCTCAAAACTCGCTATATTTTCTTTTAGTTGTGCCATTGTTGTAGCACCAATAATGGTCGACTTTACAAAGGGTTGTTGCTTGATAAAAGCCAACGATAATGTCGTCAAACTCATTCCATGCTTTTCCGCCAATGCAGCATATTTTTCCGTGAGAAAAACAGCTTGCGCAGCTGTATACCTTGAAAAAACAGGAAATAATTTCAACCTAGAAGCTTCGGGTAGTTTACCACCAAGGTATTTGCCTGAAAGCGCACCAAAAGCCAAAGGGGAATAAGCCAACAGACCGACATCTTCTCGAAGTGAAATTTCTGACAAACCAATATCAAAAGTTCTATTCAAAAGAGAATACGGGTTCTGAATGGTTTGTACTCGTGACAAATTGTGTTTTTTGCTTTCTTCCAAGTGCCGCATCAAACCCCAAGGTGTCTCATTAGAAACTCCATATTGACGGATTTTTCCTTGTTGCACCAAACTATCCAACTTGACAATAACCTCATTAAAATTATCTTCCCAAGTATCTGATGGCGTGTGTTTGTAATTGAGCTTTCCAAAAAAGTTTGCTTTTCTTTCTGGCCAATGCAATTGGTACATGTCTATATAATCTGTTCCCAAACGCTGTAAACTTTGTTCCACCGCAATATCTATAGATTCATTGGAAAAAGTCAATGGATTTCGAATATAAGAGAGACCTGGATTAGGGCCTGTAATTTTTGTCGCAATAACCACATCTTCTCTTTTCTTATCCTGCAACCAAGAACCGATATAACGCTCTGAATTACCTTGCGTCTCTTTGCTACCAGGAACTGAATACATTTCGGCTGTATCAATAAAACGAACGCCATTTGAAAATGCATAGTCTAATTGTTCGTGTGCTTCAGCTTCTGTATTTTGCTGACCAAAAGTCATCGTTCCCAAACATATTTTACCTACTTCTATACCCATATTTTGTAACTTTAGTTTTGCTTTTTTTATACCTATAAAAATAACAAAAAAACGTTTTCAAAAGGTTGAAAACGTTTTCTAGTCTATAAATTATATCTGTAATGTATTAAGAAATAGCTTTTACACCTGGCAATACTTTTCCTTCCATATACTCTAACAGGGCTCCTCCACCTGTTGAAACATAAGAAACATCCTCACCAAAACCTAAATTATTAATAGCCGCTGCTGAATCTCCACCACCTATCAAAGAAAAAGCACCGTTTTCAGTAGCTTCTTTAACAGCGTTGGCAACCGCAACTGTTCCTTTTTCAAAAGCAGGTATTTCAAAAACTCCCATAGGACCGTTCCACAATACTGTTTTTGAATTCTTAATAATGTCTGCAAACAAAGCTTGACTTTCTGGACCGATATCAAGACCTTCCCAAGCATCAGGGATACATCCTTTTGCTACTATTTGTGTATTTGCATCGTTAGAAAAATCGTCTGCAATCAAAGAATCAATTGGGAAGATCAAATTCACTCCCTTGGCTTTTGCTTTGGCTTGCAATTCAACTACGTATTCTAATTTGTCATCTTCACAAAGTGACTGTCCTATATTTCCACCAGCAGCTTTAGCAAATGTATACGACATACCCCCACCAATAATGATGTTATCGGCAACGTCTAATAATTTTTCAATAATCAATAATTTATCTGAAACTTTAGCACCACCCATGATAGAAGTAAAAGGCTTTTCTGCCCCTTTCAATACCTTATCAGCGTTTACCAATTCGGCTTCCATTACAAAACCAGCAGCCTTTTCTTCAAAAAACTGTGCAACAACAGTAGTTGAAGCATGTGCTCTATGTGCTGTTCCAAAGGCGTCATTTACATAAATATCACCTAATTTAGACAACTGCTCAGAAAAAGACACATCCCCAGCAGTTTCTTCTTTGTGAAATCTCAAGTTCTCCAAAATCAAAACTTCTCCCGCTTGTAAGTTTGCCACTGCAGCTTCTGCATCAGCACCCACACAACTAGCGACAAACTTTGCCTGAACTCCTAAAACTTCACTCACTTTTGAAACAATATGTTGTAATGAAAACTTCGCCTCAACACCTTTTGGTCTCCCTAAGTGTGACATTAAAACTGCAGAACCACCATCTTCCAATACTTTTATAATTGTTGGCTTAGCCGCCTTGATCCTCGTGATATCCGTCACCTTAAACTCCTTGTTTAGCGGTACGTTAAAATCTACCCTAATTAAAGCTTTCTTTCCTTCAAAATTAATGTCTTTGATTGTTTTCATCTTCTCGTTTTATTAAAAAATTAAACAAATATACCTTTATTTTTTTTTGTTGAATTTGATTCATTAAAAAGCTACTACAACGTTTTTGTAATTTTTCAAAATAATCGACGGAACTCTGCCTATAATTTCAAAAATAATTCCAAAAACTCTAAGTGAGCCACTCGCATCTTTATTGTATATTTGTCTATGCTTTTTTCAGATATTATAGGACAAGAACACATCAAAAGTCACCTTAAAACTACGGTAGACAAACAACGTATTTCTCATGCTCAGTTATTTGTTGGCAAAGAAGGAACCGGAACACTCGTAAGTGCGATCGCCTATGCGCAATATCTATTGTGCGCTCATAGTGAGGACAAAGAAAGTTGCGCTCTAAAATGTGAAAAGTTAGCCCACCCTGATTTGCACTTCGCATTCCCTGTCGCAATTAACAGTTCAGTAAAAAAACATCCCATCAGCAATCTATTTCTAGAAGAATGGAGGAGCTTTATAAAAGAAAAACCATATGGAAGCTTGATCGACTGGTATCAAGAAATTCAGATAGAAAACAAACAAGGAAAAATTGGTGTAGATGAAGCTGAGCAAATCGTAAAATCTCTTAAATTAAAAGCCTACGAAGGAGGATACAAAGTGATGGTGATTTGGATGGCTGAAAAAATGAATATTGACGCTGCAAACAAGCTACTCAAACTCATTGAAGAACCCCCTGAAAAAACGGTTTTTTTACTAGTTGCTGAAGACGAAGATAAAATGTTAAATACCATCCTTTCTCGATGTCAAATATTGAAATTCCCAGTATTGAGTGAGAAGGACATTGCCGATGGCTTGGTGGAACGAGAAAATTCATTTCCTGCTGAAGCTTCAAAAATAGCAGTACAATCTGATGGGAATTACAACAAATCCCTACAAATACTAAAGCAAGACTCTAATGATTTACTCTACGAGGAATGGTTTATCAACTGGGTTCGCAGTGCCTTTAAAGCAAAAGGAAACCCTGCTGTTATTCAAAACTTAGTACAATGGAGTGAGGTCATTGCAAAAACAGGAAGAGAAACCCAAAAAAGCTTTCTACAGTACTGCCTTCAATTTTTTAGACAAGCCATGCTTTTTAATTTCAATGCCAAAGAATTGGTCTTTTTAGAAACCCAAACACAAGGTTTCTCAATGGAAAAATTTGCACCTTTCGTTCATAGTGGAAATATCGTAGGAATTGAAAAAGAAATCAGCGATGCTATGTACCATATTGAAAGAAATGGAAACCCAAAAATCATCCTATTAGACACCTCCATAAAATTGACACGACTGCTACACAGCAAGGAAAAAGGGTAGATTTTACTGTAGTACATTAAAAATAAAAACGAAAAACAAGATTGGGAGTGCGTCCGAGAGCCTTTCTTTCTTTTACTTCTAACACATAATCTTTTCCAGAAAGTGTAGAGGGACTGTATACAATCTCATTGGTTCTATCTAATATATTTTCTGTATCAAAAACATTGCCTAGTGAAAGACCTAATTTGCCTTTGTAATTTGAATTTTTAGAAAAGCTAAAATTATAAACAACTGAGAAATCTACTTTTTTATACGCTGGCAAACGTTCCGTATTTCTTTCATTACCGTACAAAATCTGAGGGGTGTCCAAAGGACCGTTGACCACATCTAAAGCTGCTGTATATGGAATTCCCGAGTGCCAATTAAGTCCCAATGAAAAATCCACCTGCCCTAAACTGTAATTGTGAGACCAAACCAATGTATGTGGTATATCTTGCATCCCCTGTAAACGTGCCCCATTATTTAGTTTTTCAAAACTGTATGAGGTATTCGAAAGCGTATAACTCAACCAAGTTTTATACTTATTAAAACGTTTTTTGAGCAATATATCTATTCCATAGGTATTCGAAGTTCCGTAGAGATAAGGGCTTGATAGCGTTGCTATATCTGAAGAAAGTAAAGCGACTCCTGAAAATTGTTTTGAGTAGAAATCTACATCCAAAGACCACCCTTTTTTATGATAAACACCACCAATTGAGTATTGAATGTTTTTCAAAAAAGGAACATTCCGATCATTGGCAAGTACCCATATATGATCTGTCAAATCCAAACCATCAAAACGATATTCATCAATTTGTCGGATCAACTGACTCTTTGCTTCTGCAGAAAAACACAATTGCAAGGATTCTGAAATGTATTTTGTTAGCGTCACCCTTGGCTCTGTAAAAAATTGAGACAAGGCAGTATAGTAGGGAACTCTTACTCCTAACATGATCCCCCAATCGGTATCTGTCTGCATATTATAGGTTGCAAAAATGGAATGCGTGCTGCTTGAAGCTGCCCCCAAACCTAAAACATTATTTCCTTGACTCCCCCTATTGGAATTGTAGTAATCATAGTGCACTTTATACCTTGATAATTGATAACCAAAACTCCAAACAGTATTTTGAGAAAATGTCTTATCAAAACGATTCTTAAACTCAAAATCAGTTACCGAATTGACTGCCTTAAAATCTCCCAATGAACTTGAATTTGTTCCATTATCTATAGCTAAGAGTGTACCTACATAACTACTATTGAACTTTGACATGGATAATGAACTTACAAAACTCCAGGAAGTTCCCCAATTTTTATCCCATTTCAAACCCAAACCAGTATTGGAGATAGACAGGAGACTTTCAAAAGAATTTTCAAAACTATTTTCTTGATAGTCCAACTTGTTTCGGGTATACAACCCACTCAAAGTCAATCGCTCATGTTCCGTAATATTTTGAATTACTTTCCAGTTAAAGTCTCTATAAAAAAAGTTATTTACATTCTGAGTTTCTGATTGGAACACAGTATTAGATTGTTGGTTTATGGAAGCTATTACCTTTGCATCTTGTAAGGTAGTTTCCGAAAATGAAGCATAAGGTTTTGAATTAAAGACATCGGTCAAGGAGCGTCTAAAAGAAAAAACAATACCTGTTTTCCCCTCAAACAATGGAGTTTTTACGAAGGCATCTGCATGCAATAAATTAGAACCAAAACCATACGAAACTTCTGAAATATCGTCTCCTGTATTGATGGCTAGTACACCACCAATACGCTGACCATACCTTGCATATGCAGCATTTTTAAAAAAATTTACCGTATTGATTACATAGGGATTTATAGCGGATATCAATCCGAAAAAATGCCCCGTTTCATACAGTGTAATCCCGTCAACTAGAACTAGGTTATGGTCGGGAGTACCTCCTCGAATATGTAAGACAGAAGCACTTTCGTTACTGCTTTGCACTCCAGGTAAAAGCTGCAAACTTTTAAATATATCAGGTTCTGTAAGCCCAGGTAGAAGTCCTAATTTACGTGGGGAAACCTGTATAGATCCATCTTTCTTTTTTTGCATTCCCTGCGCTAAGTAGTCAGTGATCAACACTTCATTTAAAAGCTCTGTCGCTTCATAAAGATAGATCGATTTGCAAGTGGCTGATTTTTTAAATTCTATCGCAGATACTGTTGTATTTTTATACCCGAAATACGCAATCTGAAGCCTCGTATTTCGGACTAGATTGTCAAGTTCAAAATACCCCTTACTATCAGTCAATTCTCCAAAAAATTGATCCTCTGCCGTAACAGATGCAAAGGGAATCGGGTCGTTGGTAACGGAATCTAATACGTAGCCACAGATAGAAAAAACCATTTCATCTTTCTTTTGCAATGTGACATATCGCATATCAATACGCTTGCATACAAATGGTATTGTTGCCGTTAATTTTGAAAGGATTTCGTCAAGCGTCAAATGCTGCCAATCAAAAGATATCTCATGCCCTTTAATATCTGAATCACTGTATGAAAAACGAATATCAAAGGTTTCTTCAATTGCTTGTAAAACACTTTCCAAGGGGAGCAATTTTTGCTGCCCATGAACAGCTTTTTGGCTATACACAGAGGGTACAGTAATCTCGTTGCAAAAAAGCAACAGAAAAATTATTATTTGCTTATTGTACAAGTGCCATCTTTTTCAAAGGCAAACTGTAATCCCATTGGTATACAAATGGTTTGAAGAGCCACCTCTAAATTCGTATTCGTAAAACTTCCAGAAAAAGTTTGAACTGACTCAGTTCCTTTCCATTGGATTTCAATCGCATATTGACGTTCGAGTGCTGCTATAACGACAGCCAATGGAACTTTAGTAAATGAGGATTCTCCTGCCATCCAAGATGGAGTTGTTGTAGCAAATTCAGTTAGTATTGCCGGCTTATTTTGATACCTTTGGAATCCTTTTCCAGGTTGTAACACCAAATCATTATCTAAATCCAAAACGTGAACACGACCTTCAAAACAATGTACTTCAAAATAAGATTGGTATTGTTTTACATTGAATTGAGTACCCAACACACTTACCGAACCACTCGAAGTTTCTACTGTAAACTTAGATCCTTTTTCAACCTTGAAATAAGCCTCTCCCTTGAGTGATAAACTTCGGTCACCTTCCTCCCATGTAGCGTGATCATAAGAGAGTTCAGAACCTGCATTTAGTTCCACTTTTGAGCCGTCTGGAAGTTGAAAGGCTAAGGTTTCTCCTGGAGATGTTTTAAAAGTAGTATCCTGATTGTTCCAAAAATAAATTCCAAATACAATGGCGATTGAAGCTGCAATTCCAGATATCCATCTAGAAAACAAAGGACGTACTTTTTGTGATTGGCCAATCTCCTTTTGAATTTTTTCGAAAACTCCTTTCTGGTCGAAAAGAGGAACTTCCAGAAATTCCGTTTGTTTTACAATCTTCTGGTACTCTTTAAATTCTGTAGTCTGTTCAAATTTTTGACGCTCCTCTTCGCTTAGTGAGTTGTTTAACCACCTACCTAAAAAAGTACCGTCTTTTTCTATGGATTCCATAATAGTTGTATCGTATATTAGTAACCGTTTTGTTGCTAAACACCCTACTAAAAGAATGTTTAGATGCTATATAAAACCTAAATGCCTAAAATTTCACACTGGTTTTTAGATGCTCTCTAAGTTTTAAGAGAGCTCCATGCATTCTTTTTTCAATTGCTTTGACTGAAATTCCCAACATTTCAGAAATTTCTCTATAGGTTTTTTTATCAATTCTATTGAGTAAAAAAACTTCTCTTTGGGCTTCTGTTAGTTCTGAAATCGCAGTTTGTAACTTTGACATAAATTCTTTTTCCTCCAAGACGAACTCTGGACTTTCAGTATTGATTCCAGATTTTAAATGCGTTCTGTGTTTTAAAACTACTTTATGGTGTGCTACTTGATTTAAAAATTGATTGTTGGCAACAGTATATAGAAAAGATTTTGCTTTTTCAAAAACTACCTTCGCACAATTCTGCCACATTTTGACAAAGGCTTCCTGTACCAGATCTTCCGCTTGTGCTTTGTCTCCACATTTGTAGTAGAGAAAACTATACAGTGTTTTGGAGTACTGTTTGTACAACTTTTCAAATATAACAGCTTCACAAACAGAGTTGTTTTTTATCATAAGTGGCAATTTTTTTGGGCCAATATATATATATTTAAATTATAAATAACTATAAATATTGCTATTTATGATATTTCACAATTCTCCATATAATAAATAAGTGTACTTGTATAATTTTAAAATTAGTAACTAATTAGAGATATCATACTGTAAATAATTCTATGAGTTCAACACATTATATCCTCACAACTAGACTTTTTAAGAAGTAAAGTCTAATCTGCTTGTTTTTATATTTATAAACTGTAAGCACCTAGTTACTTGATACTATTTGCTTTTGTACTAATCGTTGTGTAAAATTGTACTGTATGCAAAGACAAATACTATTTCAAAGAAGTATACTAAAAAGAAACCACTGACTACAAAGCGAAACGATAAAGATTGTTTTTTTATTGAAAAAAGAGTGTTAATATAAGCTTACCATTGTACATGTCTTTCCACAGGGAATTGGCTAGGAATTATAGCTTCATCATCCCCGAGATTTTCTCGTAAATCTATTTCAATTCCTCTAGCTATTGTGGAAATAGGCACATCGTTGGGTGTACCTTCAAATGGGTTTTCTCCAGTTCTACCGATGCGCTCCATAGTGTGAAACACCCATGCAACAGCAGTATAGAAAGGAATGGTAAACCACACAAATAATTTACCTAAATCTGAGTGAGATGCGGCGATATTTAACCCTATCTCCGCAAATTGAGGAATCAATGCCACAGGTAATAACAACAATAATATCCACATAAAATAATGATTAATTGTTGCGTATTGCCTTGGAAAAGGAAAGTTTTTAATCCGTTCTGACTTTCCTTGTAAATCGAAAAACTGCTGTATAACCCCCTCTATCTTTAGAAAGGAAAATTCCCATAGCCACCCTTTTTCTTTCAAAGCCCTTAGGTGTTCTGATTGCAAATACAGTAAAGCAGTTTGGGGGTTGGCTTTGGACAAAACATAACTTAGATTTTCAGCTGATATATAGGGACATAGTGCGTCTTCCAATCGAGCTTTCTTTTCTGGAGGCAATAATCCCCATTCGGTATTTGTCTTTGTTTTGAGATTGGTTTCCCAAGGTTTGTCAGCTCTCATACTGTAACGCAAAGCGGTCATCCATGCAATATGTCGGTAGGTCAATAGCTTGACTTCTTCTAAAAGTGCAGTATCAGAAATAGCAGGCATTTCTTTGGTAGGACGCACCATATCTTTGGTAAAAACTCCGAAAGTTCTAGAGGTATTCACAATACCACCCCATATCTTTCGAGCTTCCCATATCCTTCCATAAACAGAATTGTTTTGAAAACCTATGATAAAGGAAACTGCAGTACCTATCAAAGTGATTGCAGTCCAAGGAATTTTAAACCAATACAGATCAAAATAAGCATATACACCTACTAATAAACTGATAAACAAAATAAAAAAAAGTGTCTCAAAACGCGTCCATAAGATCATTTCTCTCAGACGGAAAATACGGCGTGTATACATATACTATTGTAATTAATTTTATCTCCTACAAAGTACAATAAAATAAAGAGTCTTTCGAAAAATACAACAATTTATAAACTTGAAAAAGATGATAGAAAATATCCTAAAAACAATCCCAAAAAAGACGCCCCATAAAAAATATAGTACAAAATGCTATATTTTTACTACAATTCGTCTCTTACTGTTTCTTATTTTTAAAACTAAAATATGCACTCACACAATTACTTAAATACCTCTTTTATATTCAAGATACTATTTATAGTACACCTAGCTATTTTCTTTAAAAACCCCGTGTATGCTAAAACACCGAGCCTTTCAAATACTTACTACGTTTCAGTCCATGGAAATGACTCCAACATTGGAACGATTGCGAAACCTTGGAAAACACTTCAACACGCTTTTGAAACTATTCAAGGGGATGCTCAAATTTTATTGAGAGAAGGAAGT
The DNA here is from genome assembly GCA_042091695.1 of Flavicella sp. Taxonomy (GTDB): domain Bacteria; phylum Bacteroidota; class Bacteroidia; order Flavobacteriales; family Flavobacteriaceae; genus Flavicella. The sequence goes on along the minus strand of JBELHA010000002.1, from coordinate 28,290 downwards.
TACAGGATAGACGTCAATCTGATTAATTTTCAAAAAAACGAAGGAAACAAGACTATCGTTTCAAATTACAATAACGAAAAAGTAACTTTTATAGGTGCATCAAAATTGAACACACAATGGACACTTTGGAAAAATGGAATCTATACCAGTCCTATTGAAAATGACATTTGGCAGTTATTTCCAGATAAAAAAGTGGCAGACCTTGCACGATGGCCAAATACCTCTTTTGAAAATGACAGTATCTGGAGTATGGAAAAATCTATGAGAAGTTCTGATGGTGGACGAGATGATGAAGGGAACTATACAGGACAAAGTAGGTTTGGAAAATTATATGACGGTGATTTTCCTCAGTATTCAAGAAGTGAATTTTCGGAGGGGGAAACAAATTACGTTATAAAAAATCAGTTAACATCCTTGGCCGAGAGCAATATTGACTTTCAGGGAGCTTTTGCTGTGTTAAACATAGGACATTGGATAACATGGACACGAAAAATCACTCAACACAGTACAGGACAACCCTATTTTGAATATGATACAGAAGGACTTGAAGAGGAGCATCTAAAAAAATACGGTGCCTATTATATTTACGGCTTGGCAGCCTTAGACAAAGTCAACGAATGGTGGTATGAAAAAGATGCTAAATTATTATACTACAAACCTAGTTCTTTGGAAGCTCTCCAACAAACCGATTTTTATGGGAGAGATCAAGATGTAGCTATTACATTTGAAAACTGTCAGAACATAACCTTTAGAGGTATTGAATTTTTTGCTACAGGATATTTTATTAAAAACTCTGACTACATCGTTTTTGAAGACTGCGATTTTAACTATCCATCAACACATAAATTCGTTTTAGGTAATACCGCATTTTTTAAGAGTTGGAACCCAATAGAGCCTAAAGCTAATATTACAAGTTCTGTACAAAATGGTAGACATTCTAAGTTTATAGACTGTACATTTTTTAGATCCAATGCGCCTATCTTTATGATGGGAAAAGACATGACTATTGACAACTGTAGTTTTACAGACATTGAATGGGACCTTAATTCAAATGGTGCTTCAGGTTCAGTAACCTTTGGAGAAAACACATTAATTACTAGATGTACACTTGAAAAAACAGGAAATTCGGAAGGACTCAGGCCCAATGGTTCAGGTGGAATTATACGTCTTAATAGAATTACAAATGCAGGTAATCTACAACACGATGGAGCGGCCATTAATATAGGAACAAAAGACCACAAAAACGTATTGGTGGAAAATAATTGGGTACACGACAGCCAAAAACAAGGTATCCGATTTGATGATTCTGGAAATAACCAACTGAACGAAGAAGGCGAAGTATACGGTGATGGAATCTATCGAAACAATGTTACTTGGAACACACAAGTTAACCAGATTAAAGGAGACAGACACCTGGTTCTTAACAACACAATCATAAATACAAAACAGTTTAAAAACCCATATCGTGAGGAGTATAATCTTACAATTATGGGGTTCAGAGCGATGCATAACAGTGAAGCCAATGCGAAAACTATCACTCGAAATAACATTTCAAAACTAGTACACAGAACATGGAATTTAAACAAAGAAAAAACACTAGAGGATGGATATATACAACCCAATGCATATGTTATTCCAGGAAAAAATAGTAACAATACAAATACCGCAGGAGCTGCATATACTTATTTAAGAGATCCGATAAATTATGATTTTAGACCTAAAAAAAACAGTCCTATCATCGATGCAGGTGCTCTTGTAAGTACAGATGAAATCCCTAGTGATAAATATTCTTATACTCCAAAAGATTTTGAGGGAATTGCTCCTGATATGGGGGCATATGAAGATGGTGACGAACACTATTGGATTCCGGGAAGAATGTTAGAAAAATCCTCTATGCCTATCCCTAAAAACAGGAGTACAACCGCCCTTATTAGCTCTGATTTAATGTGGTTGCCTGCCTATGAGTCATCAAAAAACAAAATATATCTAGGAACAAGTTCTGAATCACTCTCCTTAGTGTCAGAGCAAAATACAAACCTACTACTACTAGAATACTTACAAGGAAATACAACCTATTACTGGCGTGTAGACTGTTGGGTGAATAACACTTGGAAAATTGGAGATATATGGTCGTTTACTACAGGAGAAAGTACTTTTCAATACTGTACCACTAACCCGTCTTTAGTGGAAGAATTTACTACCGATAGCAATGCTGATTACAATGCTGCACCATGGGTTGCTCACAAAGATATGCAAGGAGAAGTTCACTTAGCTGAAAACAAACTTCTTATACAACCGAATACAATGAGTGGAACAACTAATGTATGGAGCTCAGAACAACTATTTTATGATACTTCTGTGGATATAAAAACATATCCTTTTCTTACATTTAATTACGAGACACCGAATAGAAACTCTCCTTTTAGTTTTGTAACTCAAATAAATTCAAATCAAAAGAAGAGTAATCGAAACAAAGGCATCACAATGCTAGCATCAGCTTCAACCAACGTTGGTACTGCTATAATCCAACTACAGCCACTTTTAGACAATTGGAACGATCTACACGGAGACGACTGGACGGAATTAGAAAAGCTTATTTTCCGAATCAACCCAAATGGTAATTGGTCACCTGAAACTGATGGAAATCTATGGATAGACGATTTTAAAGTAGGCTTTTCAGCTATCAAAGAGTATGTCAGTAGTCCTCAAATAGTTTCCTACAATCCTATAGAAATAAATAAAAACGATAGATATAGGTTAGGCTACAAAGACCTTAACATAGAAGTAAGCTATCAAAACACATCCTACCCTTTTCCTTCTTGTAATGACTCGTTTGAAAATTGGGAACTCCGTGTGGATGAAGGGAGCAATTATACTATTGAGAATGGAGTTGTTATTCCTGACAATAACTTCGAAGGAGAACTATACGTACCTGTTGCTCTTCTCGTCAATGACACGGAGGAAAGTAAAATTATGGTTCCTATTTTTGTCAAACAAGACGGTACAAATTTAGGTGTACACAAAGAGAAACAGAAATATCTTGTGTACCCAAACCCTGTAAAAGAACACCTATACATATCTAAATCACAAGAGATTAATAACCTTGAAATTTTCGATCAAAAAGGACAAAAAGTAAAACAAATTATCAAACCTCAAACTAAGGTTTCTCTTTCAGGAATTTCTAGTGGCATCTATTTACTAAAGCTCGTATACCAAGATGGAAATTATCAAGTAGTAAAACTCATTAAAAACTAGAAGTAGAATGCGATAAACTATTTTTCAAGAACGATTTCACTTAGTAACTTAAATACATCAATATATTTGACAATTTATAGAATATATATATAAACTAATAAAAGTATTATTTTTAGATCCACCGTTAAATAGCATAATATCCAAATTGGAGTTCTATTTTCTTCAAGAATAGCATACCATCCCATGTGTTCTTTAGTCGCTTCTAAAGAATCAAAATAAACGCCGTATTATTGCGTGATTTTGGGATGGAAAAGCCTTTTAACAATAGCTGAAATATCTAAACTTACAATTTGTTGTATCTGTAAATATTCTGAAATTAGTATTGGAAATATAGTATTAATACTACAAGTTAACTTTTATCAAGCAGTTTCCATCGCTTTCTTTGATTTTCGATACAGGAAAGAATTGAAGATATTTCTTCTCCCAAAATTATTCATGGACTTACTGTTGAGGAATTTTAAGAAAAGTTTCTTATTAACACCAAAATATTCATAGGTAGTTCCGTCCGTAAAAGTAACTTCTAAAAGCATGCTCTTGTGATGGTAATCTGCTACCTGACTGTTTGTGATTGTGTCAGTATACGCCTCTAAATTTGCCTCTTTCGTGGCTGGAGCAATACTCACAAGAAAATGGTAACCGTCAATGATTTTTTGACTTTTAAGTTCCGCCTCCTCCTTTTCTAAAGGGGCTTGAAATTTATCGGGATGCCAAGTTTTCACCAAAGATCTATAGGTTGTTTTTAATGCTTTTAAATCAATAGCTCCTGCTACATCAAACAACTTTTTGTATTCGTTGATCCGCTTCATACTTAATTCTTAAAAATTAGAATGCAAAGCTACCACTATTCTAGAGATGTAGCCCCTAAAGATTGTAAAAATATATTTTTAGCACTCTACAGACCAATTATTGTAATGTCAATAATTAAAACAACAGCCACAAAGACTACTAGCTTGACATTTCATGTACTTGCAAATGCCGCTTTAAAACACCAGAAGGCGTATTATTAGTTGCATCAAACACACGCGTATCTCCAAAAAGTATAAAACTATCTCTAGCTCTCGAAACAGCAACATTTAGCATATTGGGCTTATTGTCCTTGTCAAAAAAGAGTGTTCCTTCATCTTCACTTGTATAGACTGAACTGAACAAAACAATGTGTCTTTCGGCACCTTGCAGTGCATGAACCGTTCCTAATTTTATTTTTGAAACATTGAAACCTGCGGCGGTCAATGCTTTTGATAGTGCACTTTTCTGACTTGTAAATGGAGTTATGATCCCTAAAACCTGTTCTATCTCTGCTACTTGATATGCTTCCTCTATGGCTTCTTTGTGCCTATTGAGCCATCCTACAATTGAATTTACCTCTTTGGTATTGAAACGACTGCTATAGCTTCTTTCACTTGTACCTGCGATGTGATATGCCATCATTGAAGGGAAAAGTTGGTCTGCTTTAGCCTCGCCTTTCATAGGTTTTAAAACTCCTCCATAGGCCAATTCATTGCAAAAACCAATAATTTCGTCATTGCACCTTCGGTGCTCTAACAACAGCAAGCCCTTTTCGATAGCATGTGGATTCGTGGATTGGTATTCACAGGCTTCTTGAGCCATTTTCATCACACTTCCATTCGAGGCCAAAAACCCTGTAGTTTCTAAATCTTCTATCAATGTACCTACTTCTAGCAAGCCAGCATTTAAGAGATTTCCAACATCTATTTTTTGAGGAATAGACCAAATAGGTTCTATTTGTTGCAAGTCCCCCACAATAATTGCTTTTTGAGCCAATGAAAACATAGGTACACTAACCTCAGGTGTTGCCTGTCCTCCCTCGTCTATGATCAATAAATCGATAAAATTATACATAGGAAGGTATTCAAAGACAGGTTTTCCCTCCTCATTTTCACCTTGAAACTGACTGTATAAAAAATGGGTTGGAGCCATATAAAATGTAGCTACAAAACAGGGTGTTAGCATCGCTCTTCGGCGCCACTTGGTAGCTATTGCATTTTCTCCAGTTCCTTTTTCTGTCGTATCTTCCAACATTTCGTAGGTAGCCAATATCCAGCGGACCTCCCAATAATGTGTTGCTAATAAAAATGCCTTGTGTCTAATTTTAACATCTATCTCGTCGTAAAAGAAACGGTGAGCGGTTTCCTTATCTTCCGTTTTCTTATATTCATACTCCCACATGGTTGCTTCGGAAACAAAGGGAAAACCATCGATTTCATGTTGCAACTTCCAATCATTTAATTTCAAATTTGACTGTAAGGCTAAATTAAATGTCGCTAGGCATTTTTTAAGGTATTCTAGTGCTTTTTCCTTTGACGTAAGTGCTTCTTTAGGAATACGAAACAAGGCTTCCTCAGAAATATTTTTGATCTCTTCAGTAGGAGTCACCACAAAATACTTTTGCAACTGCTCTAGGAAATTTTTTTCCTTTGATTTATTTTTCAGGCTAGCAACTGTGTTTCTCCATTGTTGGAGATTGACAATCTGAATAGCCTTCTGAGAGACTTGATCATCGGTATGCAATAGCAGCTCATTAACAGCAGTCATAGAGGCTATATAATCCTGAGAAATTCGTACACCATTGATTTGCATATCTTCTAGCAGAGATACTTCTTCTTGCAATTGATCACGAGCTTCTTCTAAACTTGAAGGAGAGAATTCGAAATAGTCATAAAATCTCTCTAAAAAATAGGACGAGGCCAAATCTAAATAGTCTGTGTTCTCAAGTTCACAGAGCGTACCTTCATAACCAAAAAGGTTACCCTTTAGATAATTTATATGCTCTAGTGATTTAGGACTTTTAGATTTAGAGGGCAAATACGTAGCATACCCATTAAAGTCAGGAATCCATCGCTCAGATAACAAGCCTAAAGTGCTGCTAGAATTTATAAAGCTATCAATGATATTTGTTACAGCCTGATTGTTTGTAGAGCAAGCCAAAATTACAGGAGCATCCTCACCTTTGATTGCAGCACGCACAAATTCAGTAGCAACTACACTTTGTAATAAAGTAGTTTTACCTGTTCCTGGAGGTCCGTTTACTGCAGTAATCGAATGGTTGTTGGAGGTAAGATAGGACAGAAGTGTTTTGCGTTGGCTAATAGAGAGTGGAAACTCATTTGACATTTGCCCTAAATGTAAATGGTTGAAATTAAGAAAACCCGCATCAGTAATCGCTTCTTGTCTTTCTTTTATTTGAGATAAAAGAAGGGATTCTAATAAAGGAAAACTGTCTTGTGTCTTTAAAAGTTGTTCGTATAAAAAAAGAATACTTTTAGCCGTGGCTATCTTGTTACTTGCTGCGAAGAAACATACTTGGTAAGAAGTTTGATATCCTGCTACTCTATAATTAGTATAAGTATCAAAAGCAATGCTCGAAAAAACTGCCTGGATATAGTCCCAATAAGCTGACCATAAAACAGGGTTTGTTTCATCTTCTGAAAAAGGAGTTTCAATATCTCTTGCTTCTGTAACACGATCTAAAGTTGAAAAAACAAAAGAATTACCAGGAGACTCTATTGGGTCTAGATAGTTTCTAACAATTAGTGGAAATAGGTCTTTAGGTGGACTCAATTGTCCAGAACGACTTACTTTTGCGGTAATCCAAAAAGGATACAAATCCACCTGCTTAAAAGCGGTTTGTGATTCAACAGGAATAAGTCGAAAGGGGGCAATTGTAAGAGTTATTTCAGTAACTGTAAACCAGTTTTTACTTTCTTTTTTTGTAATTCCTTTCAAACGATTGATTTTTCGTTCTTCAGTATCAATAAGTGTTTCTGCTTGGGAACTAGGAATAGAACCTGAACTTAGATCGATACTACTAGAGTGGTAAACATTTTTAATTCTGTCTAAATCAATCGAAAGGTTCTCACTATCAGACAAACTATTTTTAAAATATTGCAGCCACTTATAAAGGGGGTTCATAGGTTTATTTGTTTGGAGAAAAAGTTGCGAATATATTAAAAAAAAACTCGGTTTCTCAAAAGAAATGAGAAACCGAGTATAAATAAATCCTACCCCTAAGATTTACATATTAAGATGTATCTTATTTGTATTTACACAAATAAGATGTTGATTGCAAAGATTTTACTTTAAATGAAGATCCTGCTTCTACTTCAAAGGAAGCGCCTGACGTATATGTTTTCCATAAATCAGAACTAGGAAGCAATACATTTAATTCGCCTTCAATAACGTGCATTGTTTCATGAGAATTCGTTGAAAACTCATATTCTCCAATTTCCATGACCCCAACGGTAGCGTCACCAGTAGCGTTTGAATAGCCTAGTGATTTTACTTTTTCGTTAAAATATTCGTTTGATGTAATCATAGTTTAGCTTATAAAAGCGTGGCAAATATAATAAAATATTTAGAACTAGTTATTTAAATGAAAAAAAAATATGAATATTCTTTAAAACATAAAAAGGACGCCAGTAAATACAAGCGTCCTTTTGTAAAATAAGATTATATAAATTATGCATTTAAAGCCTCTGCTCCACCAACTATTTCAAGTATTTCATTGGTAATTGCAGCTTGACGTGCTTTGTTGTATGTCAATAATAAATCATTACGTAATTCTTTCGCATTGTCAGTTGCTTTGTGCATTGCTGTCATACGAGCACCATGCTCAGAAGCAAAAGAATCGCGGATAGCTTTGTATAACTGAGTCTTCAATGATTTAGGAATCAAATCAGATATAATCTCTTCTTTACTAGGTTCGAAAAGATAATCAGAAGATTGGTTTACATCATTTTCTACTGGTAAAATTGGTAAGAATTGTTCTACTTTTAAAAGCTGTGTCGCAGCATTTTTAAAGCTATTGTATACTACTTCAATCTTATCGTATGAACCAGAAGTGAAGTGCTCCATTAATCCTTCAGTAATGGTAGCGACTGCATCAAAAGTAAGTGCATCATACAAATCACTTTCATTAGCAATAACATTAAATTCTTTTGACAATAAGTCATTTCCTTTTTTTCCAATTGTAATCAGATCAACAGACTTACCAGCATATGAAGCAGCAACTCTTCTTGTTTCTTTGATCACAGATGAATTAAAACCACCACACAAACCTCTGTTAGAAGTTACAACAACTAATAACACCTTAGAAACTTCTCTCTGCTCAGAAAATTTACCTCCTGCATCCGCATCTAAAGTAGCACTTAGGTTCTGTAACAACTCAGATAATTTATTTGAATAAGGACGCATTGCAGTAATTGCATCTTGTGCTTTTTTCAATTTAGCAGCAGAAACCATTTTCATAGCGCTCGTGATTTTCATCGTCGAACCTATTGAAGTAATTCTGTTTCTAATTTCTTTTAAGTTTGCCATTGTAAGTTGTATTGTATCAAGATCAAATATGAGATCTTGAGGATATAACATATGTTTTGCAAGGCTTAGCCTTGCAAAACACTTTGTACTATATTAGTTAAATTTCGCTGAAATTTCAGCAGCAGCAGTTTCTAAAACTTCTAAAGAAGATTTTTCTAACTTCCCTGATTTCAATGAATCTAAAACATCTCTGTGTTTTGCATTCAAATAAGAAATATAATCTGCTTCAAATTCTTTTACCTTATTTACAGGAACATCCTTTAATAAGTTTTTAGAACCTGCATAAATAATCGCTACTTGGTCTTCCACAGTATAAGGATCATTTTGAGCTTGCTTTAAAATTTCTACGTTACGCTCTCCTTTTGAGATTACGTTCATCGTAGCAGCATCCAAATCAGAACCAAACTTTGCAAAAGCTTCCAATTCACGGTATTGTGCTTGATCTAGTTTTAAGGTCCCTGATACTTTTTTCATTGACTTGATCTGTGCAGAACCACCAACACGAGATACAGAAATACCTACGTTAATTGCAGGACGAACTCCAGAGTTAAACAAATCTCCATCTAAGAAAATCTGACCATCAGTAATCGAAATTACGTTGGTTGGGATATATGCAGATACATCTCCCGCTTGTGTTTCAATAATAGGTAATGCAGTTAATGACCCTCCACCTTTAATTTTACCTACCAATGAAGGAGGTACATCGTTCATTTTAGATGCAATTTCGTCATTGTTGATTACTTTTGCAGCACGTTCTAGCAATCTAGAGTGCAAGAAAAATACATCTCCTGGGTAAGCCTCACGTCCCGGTGGTCTTCTTAACAATAAAGAAACCTCACGGTATGCAACAGCTTGCTTAGATAAATCATCATAAACAATCAGTGCTGGTCTACCAGTATCTCTAAAATACTCACCAATTGCAGCACCTGCAAATGGAGCGTATACCTGCATTGGAGCAGGTTCAGAAGCACTTGCAGCAACAACGGTAGTATATGCTAAAGCTCCTTTTTCTTCTAATAAGTTTACAATCCCTGCTACTGTAGAGGCCTTTTGACCGATAGCAACATAGATACAATATACTGGCTTACCAGCATCGTAAAATTCTTTTTGATTTAAGATAGTATCTAAAGCTACAGTAGATTTACCTGTTTGACGGTCTCCAATGATCAATTCACGTTGTCCTCGTCCTACAGGAATCATAGCATCAATAGATTTGATACCTGTTTGCATTGGTTCCGTTACAGGCTCTCTAAAAATTACTCCTGGTGCTTTACGCTCCAAAGGCATTTCAAAAGTCTCCCCTGCGATTGGTCCTTTACCATCAATAGGGTTTCCTAAAGTATCTACAACACGACCAACGATTCCTTCTCCTACGTTTAGAGAAGCAATACGCTCTGTACGTTTTACTGTAGACCCTTCTTTTACAGAAGTGGAAGCTCCTAAAAGTACAACACCAACATTGTCTTCTTCTAAGTTCAATACAATACCTTCTAAACCAGACTCAAATTGAACCAATTCTCCATATTGTACATTTTCTAAACCGTATACACGAGCAATACCATCACCTACTTGTAAAACAGTTCCAACTTCATTTAATGAAGCTGAAGCTTCAAAATTTGATAATTGTTCTTTTAAAATTGCTGAAACTTCAGCTGCTTTAATTGTTGCCATCTTCTTTTATTTTGATGTATAATTAAATTTTTGCAACAAAATGACTGTGGTCAAATTGTCTTTTCAATTTGTTAAAATTATTAGAAATACTTGCGTCGTACTGGATATCTCCAACACGTAGTATAAAACCACCTATAATATCGGGGTTTACTACATTTTCTATAGAAGCTTCATTTCCTGTAAGCTCTTTTATTTTTGCGAGTACTTTCTCCGTTAAATCCTTTGTCAATGGAACTGCAGTTGTAACTTTTGCAGTGTCGATCAATTTGTAATGATCGTACAATACTGAAAATTGAGTTGCTACCAATTTCAACAAAGGTAATCTTTTGTTTTCTCCCAAAAGTGCTATTACACCGAGAGTTATTTCATCTATACTTTCTGCGAATATACCATTCAAAGCCTTTACCTTATCAGTAGCTTTGATTACAGGACTGTTCAAAACAATAGATAATTCTTTACTTTCAGCAATAGCCTCAGAAACTACAAGCATAGAAGCGTTTACCTCAACTTCTTTACCTGCGTCTTTTGCTAAATTTAAAACTGCCTTTGCATAACGTAATGCTGCTCTAGTTCCTTGCATCTTATTAATTTAAAGTAACGTCTCCTACTAATTTGTCTACCAATGCCAATTGATCCTCTTTTGAAGCCAATTCGCTCTTTACAACTTTCTCTGCAATGTCAATTGACAATGAAGCTACTTGTGTTTTTAAATCAGAAATAGCTGCTTTTTTCTCTACTTCGATGGCTGCTTTCGCATTTTCTATAAGTAACGTTGCTTGTGCTTGTGCTTCATCTTTAGCGTCAGCAATCAAACTATCTTTGATTTGCTGAGCCTCTTTTAATAAAGTATCTCTTTCAGCTCTCGCTTCTTTCAACAATTGTTTGTTGTCTGCAGACAATGTTTCCATTTCTTTTTTTGCCAAATCAGCAGCATCTAAAGCAGACTTTATACCTTCTTCTCTGTCGTTAACAGCATCTAAAATTGGCTTCCAAGCAAACTTCTTTAGCAATAAAACCAATCCGATAAATAAAAGTGATTGCCAAAAAAACAACCCTATTGAAAACTGTTCGATTAATTTATCCATGTTATCTGTTTAATATAATTCAATTAATTTTTTTAATAAACAATAGCTACAACCAACCGTTGTAGCTATTTGTTTTTTTCTTAAGCTGCAAATAAAGCTGCGAAACCAATACCTTCGATAAGGGCTGCTGCAATAAGCATAGCAGTTTGAACTTTTCCTGAAGCTTCTGGTTGACGAGCAATAGCGTCCATTGCTGAACTACCAATTTTTCCAATTCCAAAAGCTGCACCGATTACGATCAATCCTGCTCCAATGTAATTTAATCCTTCCATGATATATATAATTAATTATTAAACATTCAATTTAGTGATCATCATGCTCTTCTACAGCCGAACCGAAGTACAATGCTGACAACATGGTGAAAATATAAGCCTGTAACGCTGCTACAAGCAATTCTAGTAATGACAATGCAAATGCCAATCCAAATGATAAAGGACTTCCAATCCAGTTCTTGAAGATGAAAACCATTCCAAGAATACTCATCAATACAATATGTCCTGCAGTAATATTTGCATACAAACGTATCATTAATGAAAATGGCTTGATAAACGTACCTAACAATTCAATAGGTGCTAATAAAAACTTCATCGGTGTTGGCACTCCTGGCATCCAGAAAATGTGTCCCCAGTAACTCTTGTTTGCAGTAAAGGTTGTCAATAAGTAAGTAATAAATGACAAAGCAAAAGTAACTGCAATATTATTGGTTACGTTTACTCCTAAAGGCGTTAAACCTAACAAGTTGATAATCCACACAAAGAAAAACACTGTAAGTAAGTAACTCATGTATTTTCTGTAATGCTTTTTCCCGATATTAGGAATCGCTATATCGTCTCTAATATAAAGTATGATTGGCTCCATCAAACGACCAAAACCAGATGGCAATGCGCTTTTTTGGTAACTTTTAGCCATACGTGTAAATATGAAAAACATCAATACACAAACAATGAAAATTACGAAAACGTTTTTTGTAATGGAGAAATCTAAGGGTTTTGCATTGGTTGCATGGTGGTGGTCATCCATTTGGATTGCACCTTCAGCATCAGTTGTATATACCTTGTTGTGAAACACTTTAAAATAAACCCCTTTGCTCTCCGCAACTGTTGTAGCGTGGTGGAATTTTGAAGAAGAAAAAACATGTAAACCAGAGGCTTTATCCCATAAAATCACAGGCAATGGAAAACCAACATGTGATTCGTGTCCCGCTTCATCCGTATATGAATACAAACCAAAATCATACGTATCCAATAAATGGTGATCGATAAACTCTTTAACATACTCTTTTGTGATACCCTTCCCTGAGACGCTATGTCCTTCAGAATGCGCAGCATGTGGAGCTTCGTGATGCTGACCAAAAGACACAGTTGAAACTAAAAACAGTACAAATGCAATCTTTTTGATTATAAATTCTCTTCGCATAAAATAATTATAAACGTGTTTTTAAAACGCTGCAAAGATATATTTTTAAATCCAACTGAAAAATTAATTTTTAGATTATTTTAATGTGTAATTACACATACAATCTACTTCTCTTTGGTAGGAAGATTTAAAAGTAGTGAAACATAATAAGTCCCTATACTTAAACAAATCAAATAAGGAATAAAAAACTCCAAAAACTCTTGTCGGTTCATATGACCATCGCTATGGTAAACGGGATAAAAAAAAATAAAAAAAACTGCAAATTTGGCAAAGCTACCATACAGAAATAAAAAACCTAAATGGTCATTGAATCTTTTTCGAAGGAGACACAAGGTTCCAAAAATAAAAATAGCAAGAGCATAATTCGCACAATAAGATTGAAGAAGTAAGCTCTCTTTTGATACCCCCCCTAAAAAACGGATACTATAATAATGTGTAAAATACAATAAAACACATGAGACGGTTAGCCTCAGCCAAAAATTAAAAAGAAATAAAATCTTCATCCTATATCAGTCTTGGATTTTTTTCAACTGTTGCATAAGACTGTATATGGAAACTATAAAAGCAAAAAGTATGGCTAAAAGTGTACATAATTTATCATACCCAAAATAGACGTCTAATTTTTTACCTAAATAGGATGCGATATATATGGTAACGCCCATTTGAATGCCAACACCAGAAAGTCGTAAGAATTTATGAAGCGGCTTTACCGGTAGCTTTTTGTTTTTCATTAGAATTGAGTTCTTTGATCATCCCTTTCATACTACAAGTAGCATTAAAAACTGCACCTGCTTCAACATTTAACTTACCTACAACAACATCTCCATTGATTACAGCAGTACTTTTCAAACTAAGTAATTCACTTACATTTAGATCTCCTACCACTTGCCCTTCAACATCTGCATAGGTACATTCGATTGAGCCTTTTACATGCCCCTCTTTCCCTATAATTACTTTACCAACAGCTCTTATACTACCTTCTACAGAACCATCAATTCTGAAATCACCTTCTGAATGAATCTCACCTATAATGGATGTTTTTTTACCTATAATATTTCTTTCCAAAACAGGAGCTTCTTTCATTTTCTTTTCTTTAAACATATTTAGAATATTACTTTAAAATTCTCAACAATTCTTTCGCTCTTTTGCCTTCTGACGTGTTGGCATAGTTTAAAACTATTGCATCCAATGCTTTTTTCAAAGCTGCTTCTCCTTGAATTCTTGCGATACAATAAGCTTTTAAAAGTTCAAACTTAGGAACTATAGAATTACTTTCAAATATACGCAACGCATCTGAAATATCATAGGCTGCTTGACCATAATTACCCGAAAGGTAATCCTTATAGATTTCACGATACCTAGATTCGGCTGTAAAACCTTCTTTTTGCATTTTTTGCAAAGCATCGGGGTCACTTATTATTTGAGCAAATACTGAGTTTGGAAATTCATCTACTATAACGTCAGCATAGTAATCTGCTTTCGGATCTTTTTGCTCTTTGTAAATTTTATACAAGTTATAATTTGTCCCTAAGAGCAACTTATCTTCTGGGAAGATCTCCAACAAACGCTCTAATTTTTCAGCGGCGCGTTCTTGTTCATTGAACTGTTCTTTATAGATAAGCGCTAATTGATAATAAGAACTCGTTCTAAGGTTTGATATACTATCTACTTCTTCAAATGAATCTGGCAGACGATTTAGGTAGTAAGAAACTTTATACACTTCAGGAACTTCAGTAGCTGTAGATAGCGAATCACTTGTCACTAAAACCTCCTCTACTTGAGTTGTTGCCTTTTGTTTTGAAGACAAACGCCAGTTATCCTCTAGTACCCTATTACCCCATTGTTTTTTAAACTCTCCTGCACCATAACCAACTATTTTTGTGTTGTAGAAATACCATTTCCCATCTGCCGACAAAGCATTGTTATCTATTGATGACACTGCTGATACACCTTCGTAATTTTTAAGTTTAGCATCTAAAGAAGCTTGTTCTTTAAGCGCTATTTCAGCTGTTTTTAGCTTTTCTATATGGCTCGCAAAATAGGTGTATTGCTGATCTTCATCCATAGAAAGTACAGTCCAGACACTATCATTGCGTTTCAGAATCGCCTCAAGTTCTAAAACAGTTACTAAACTAGCTCGTTTTTTTCTTAAATTTCGGATTCTTCTTGTTTGACTTTTTTTAGACAATTGCAAAACACTATCATAATAAGCACCTGCATTGAAATAGTCCGAATCTTCAAAAAATATATTCCCAATAGCTTCGTAAGAATGTCCTTTCTGAAAATCCTTTGCTAACTTGGTCTGTATTGAGTTTTGATAGGAAAGCAAAGCTTTTTCTTTACGACCTTTTTTATACTGAACACCCCCCATTTGATAATACAAGGCATCGAGATAAGGCCTGTTTTCTCTTATTTCCACCAATTTATCAAGACGTTCTAAAACTGGAACGGCATCATCCTCTTTTTGAAAGTTTTTTACTTTTTCAATTTCAGAGAGAATTTTATACTTGTAAGGAGCTTTTCTGAAATCTATCAATTTTTGAAAAGCTGCTTGTGATTTTGAAATCTCTTCATTCTGCCTGTACAACTGTCCTAAAACAAATAAATTTCTAGATTTCTGTAAAGGATCTACACTTACAGAAATTGCATCCCGCAAACTTTTAAGTAAAGGTGCTATGCTGTCTAGTTGCCTATATGCGAGTGCGAGTGCAGTAAAAGCATCTTCTCGCAACTCGTCGGACATCGTATTTTTCTGCAACATCTTTTGGAGTGACTCGATTCCAAGTGTTTCATTTTGGAGACGAATATCCGTTTTTGCAGTCCAAACGAGGGTCTCTTTTATCAAATCAGATTGCGGATAATTTTTTACAATCGCTTTGAGAGCTTCTTTTGCCTGAACAAACCTTCGTGTATAATACCTAGACTTCCCTAACAATAAGTAGGCATCATCTATCATCCTGTTGCGTTCTCTTCCACCAATAACCATAGAGTGCTTTTGCACAGTTTTAACCGCCTTAGATTCCGAAATATCAAATGGTGTAGCAGCATTTTGAGCGATTACCTCATCACTCATCGTGTCCTCCTTTTTAATTTTAGAGTTATAGTTAGGCATTAAAATATCGGCCTCCTTGATTGCTAATGGCTCGATAGGAAGTATTTCCCAATAATTGTCTTCGTAATTTTCGTCAATATTCAGTTTTCCTTCATCAAAAGCAAGTCCTCCATTGTACATCACATTGTATTTTGCAACCATTACATGGTACTCGCGATTTAAGAACTTGTTTTTCTTGGTGCTACAACCCAAAAGAAAAACAAATAAAAACGATAGCGTTAGTGTAGAATAAGATTTAAACAATGGCTTTTTACAATTAAATAAGTATTTGACTTCAAACACCCTAGTTTTCATGAATATAAAACGCAATATTACAAATTATATTACGAAAATGTATCGAAAAAAAAAGCTTTGTATACAGAGACCCTGTTACCCCAAACAAAAAGAACACATAGACCTAAAATATCAAGCGGTAAATCGTTTTAAAATTGCAACTAATGGTTCAATTTTTCGAGTGTATTCAATGGAAGGACCTGCTACCCAGACGGTTTTATATGTAGCCTTTGTGGCAGCATTGGTGACGTCTGAAGATCCTTTTAAATAACGCAATAATTTTACCCATTTTTTCAAGCGCTTGTTGCGATTTAGAAAACTTTCTATCCAAGTTTGCTCAGTTCCTATTTTTTGAACATAAGGAGTATTTATAACGGTACATGGAGTTCCTGATATCTTTTGTGTCACCACGATATCTTTAGCGCCATAATCTACACATGCATTTTTATAAGCATCGGAAACAGAAGCTTCTTCTGAAGCTATAAAAGGGCTTCCAATAGAAACTCCGGAAGCACCAAAAGACATCATCTCGTCCATTTCTTTTTTACTCCCTACACCACCTGCTGAGATAACTGGTATTTTACAATAATGTGACAATTGAACAATCAAGTCTTCCGGTGACATGTCTCCACGATGCCCTCCAGCTTGATTGTTTACAGCAATCAAAGCATCACAGCCCAAGGAGGTAACTTTCTTGCCATGCTCTAAATTTACAACATCACAAAACACTTTGATCCCTATAGGTTTGCATTTATCAATCACTTCTTTTGGACTCCCTAGTGAAGTGATTATAAAATCTACACCTAACTCACAACATATGTCTAACTGTTCTTTGTATTTAAGGTTTGACTTATTTACAATTAGGTTGATCCCAAAAGAACCCTTTTCTTGCTTTGAGCTCTTCAAAAACAAAATGGCTTCGCGGAGTTCTTCCATTGTCCTATAATTTAGAGCAGGTATACAGATGGCTACTGACTCTTGCATTGCAGCAATTGCCATTTTTGTGTTTGATACTAGAAACATTGGGGCTATGATTATTGGATACTCTATTCCCAATAATTCACATAAATTAGATGTTGTTTTTTGCATAGTCAGTTTATAATATTACTAATATACAAAATTTGTTATGCACACCCACTAAGAGTTTGGAATAATGGTGTAGTCCTATAATATTTAATATTCTACCTGCATAATTTTAAGAAGTTTCTTATTTTTGCAAAGACACAAACACACAAACAAATGCCACAATTTCATAGCCTAAAAATCAAAGAGATAAAAAAGGAAACCAATTCTGCAGTTTCTATACTTTTTGAAATACCTGAAGACTTAAAAAATCAATTCACTTTTGTGGCAGGTCAATATGTTACTGTAAAGACCACTATTGAGGGAGAAGACATCCGACGTGCTTACTCTATCTGCTCATCAGCAACTAGCGGAGATTTAAAAATTGCAGTAAAAGCAATTGAAAACGGTGTTTTTTCAAATTATGCTTATAACAATCTAAACAATGGCGACACTCTTGAGGTTACAGCACCAGAAGGTAATTTCCTTCTTAAAACCGATGAAAATTCTCAGAAGAACTATTTAGGATTTGTGGCAGGAAGTGGAATCACTCCTGTTTTATCAATGATGAAGTCTGTTCTTGAAACGGAAAAGAAATCTACATTTACACTGATCTACGGAAATAAAACTGCTAACGAAACAATTTTTAAAGAAGAAATTGACGCGCTTGATCAAAAATACATTGCACGTATCAATGTCATCTACGTTTTCAGTAGAGAAAGTCAAAAAGAAGCGATTGATGGACGTATAAACGCTGACTTGGCGAAACTTATTATCAAAGAGAAATTCAAGCATTTGAGTTTTGACGCGGCTTACCTTTGTGGTCCTGAAGAAATGATCCATACCGTTACAGAAAGTTTGGTTGAAAATTCATTTTCTAAAGAAAGTATCAACTACGAACTATTCGTCTCAGCAGCAAACACAAAAGAAAGTAATCTAGTCGAAGGAGTTTCTGAAATAACCGTATTAGTAGATGATGAAGAAACAACTTTCACGATGGATCAAAAAGACACTATTTTAGCGGCTTCTTTACGCCAAAATCTCGACGCACCCTACTCTTGTCAGGGGGGAGTATGCAGTAGCTGTATGGCACTTGTCACCGAAGGAAAAGCAATTATGTCTTCCAATAGCATCCTGAGCGAAGAAGAAATAGAGGAAGGTTTTATCTTGACCTGTAAAGCACATCCTACAACAGAAAAGATAAGCATTGACTTTGACGATGTTTAGAAAAAAAAACTAAAAAAGGCCCTCAACAGAGGGCCTTTTTTAGTTTTATTGCTGGGGTGATTTAGTAAATTTCCAAATATTATTTGTTCTTTCTACATCTGCCATTCGTTTTGAGGGATCAATCTCAATAGACTGGATTTCTTTGTCAGCTTTAAACGTATAGCTCGGTGCTACCCAAGACCAATCCTTTAAAGTTCTTGCAGTTGTAGGTTTTTCACCACGCATCATTGTCAATGGAATATAAATAGTCTCTGAGCTTCCATCTTTGTAAACTACCGCTAGGTCAATAGGCATTGGCATGAAGCCAATACGAGACAATTCAACTTCTTTGCCATTGACAACAGAAACTCCGTAGTCTATTGTATGTGTAGTTTGCGTCCAATAATTTAGATACCATTCCAACGAAATACCCGAAACTTTCTCTGCTGTTCTTTTAATATCATTGGGTGTTGGATGTTTGAATTTAAAATCTTCGTAATATTTCAACAAGGTTTTTTCAACGTTTTCTTTCCCAATAACATATTCTAACTGAGCTAGAAAAATTGAACCTTTACTATAACTAGCAACTCCGTATGCGAAATTGTGATGGTACGCATCCCCTTGAGTTGTCAATGGCTCTTCAAGACCGTATGACAACAAACTAAAATACCCACTATAAGAACTCAACAATGGATTTTCTTTTCCTTTTTCTAAAATATGATCTTCTGCAAGATTTGAAATATAGGTAGTAAATCCTTCGTCCATCCATGGGTGTTTACTCTCATTTGTAGCCAAAACAAACTGAAACCAAGAATGTGCCATCTCGTGGGCAATTACTCCAAATAAACTTCCAAAAGAACGCTCTCCAGTAATCAAGGTACACATGGCATATTCCATACCGCCATCACCTCCTTGAATCACAGAATACTGTTTGTAAGGATATGGCCCTACATGAGTATTGAAATAATTCAATAATTCTTCTGTTTTAGATTGAACTCGCATCCAACGTGCAAGGTATTGAGGCTCCATGTTTTTCTTATACAAAAAATGAAGTTCTGTTCCAGAATCTGTAGTAAATCTATCGTGTTGAAATTCTGGATCAGCAGCCCATGTAAAATCGTGAACTTTAGACGCAATAAAATGCCAAGAGAGCTTGTCTTTTTTTGACTTTAAAACTTCTTTGCCTCTAGATGAATAACCATGTCCTATCTCATCTGGGTTTTGCAATACTCCTGAACCACCAACAGTATAGTGTTTGTCTATATGAATTGTTACATCAAAGTCACCCCATACACCGTGAAACTCTCTACCAATATATGAAAAGGTATGCCATCCTTCAAAATCGTATTCTACCATTTTTGGATACCATTGACACATGGATAAGGCTACCCCTTCTTTATTATTTCTTCCAGAACGTCTTATTTGCTGTGGCACCTGACCTTTGAATTTCAATTCAAACACTGAACTGGCGCCTGATTGAATTGGAGTATCCAAAATAACCTCCAATATTGTCCCTTCCTCTGAAGTAGACAATACCACCCCATCTTGAGTCATCTCCAACACTTTTAAAAACCCTATTTCATCAGGTTTTAAAAGTGAAATTCTACTCGTTATTTTGGGTGCATCCTCCGTACCCAAATTGACGGTCATCCTTGGATCAGGATCTTTGATATTTTGCAAACGCACATCCATTTCACTTCCTGGCTGAAACGCATTATTGTACAAATGGAAGTATACTTTTTTTAATACATCTGGAGAATTGTTTGTGTAAACAACACTTTGCACCCCCGAATATTGAAAGCTTTCTACATTCATGTCTACCTCCATTTTGTAAGCGGCATGTTGTTGCCAATAAGGAGTACTTTGTGCACATAAATTTGCCATAATAACAAACATACATACATATTTTAACATTGATTTCAATTTCATCCTATTCACCTTGAGTTATCTAAATATGTTTCTTATTTTTCAAGCATTTGAGCTGCCATTCTTACCGCACTGTAAGCATTTACAATTCTTCCAGACACGCACAATTCAGAAAGTGAAACCAGTTCTTTA
The DNA here is from genome assembly GCA_042091695.1 of Flavicella sp. Classification (GTDB taxonomy): domain Bacteria; phylum Bacteroidota; class Bacteroidia; order Flavobacteriales; family Flavobacteriaceae; genus Flavicella. Next base: position 7,818 of record JBELHA010000002.1, on the reverse strand, counting down.
GTTCCTGGCTTCAACACTTTAAAATTGATCAAAGTTCCTGAATTCATCAAGATATGCTTTACTTGAGAAGCTGATAACTTAGGAAAATAAGAACGGATCATAGCAGCAACACCAGCCGTTGATGGAGAGGCCATTGAAGTCCCACTCAAATATTTATAGGTATCACTTGGAGTCGTGGCGTAAATTTGTACTCCTGGCGCAAAAACATCTACATTAATTTTTCCGTAATTAGAAAAAGTAGCTAACATATTTTCGTCGTATTGAGAGCTCATTGCCCCAATTGTAATCACATTATCAGCTAGCTCATTTACCATATCAGGGGCATCATTTGGATAAGTTGCTACCTCATCGATATTTGAAGCATCATTACCTGCCGCATTTACGATTAATACATCGTGTTTGGCTGCATATGCTATAGCCTCGTGTACCCACTTCGCATGTAAAGAATACCCTTTTCCAAAACTTGTATTGATTACTTTAGCTCCATTGTCTACAGCATATTTAAACCCTAAAGCAACGTCTTTATCATACTCATCTCCGTTAGGCACACAACGAACTGTCATCAGTTTTACATTTTTTGCAACACCATCTACTCCTTTATCATTGTTGTTTTGAGCTAGGATGATACCCGCAACGTGAGTACCGTGAATTTCATCGTCTTGCATGTTGTTTGGATTTCCGTTTCCATATACAACGTCCTCAATATCGTTTTCGTTATCGCCAAGGACTGTACGAGGATTGAATTCTAAATTATAATATTTTGCTTCTTGATCGGTATAATAGTCTACTCCTTTTTGGATATTTTCAATTTCAGAAGGCAAAGTAGACCCTCCTCCTAAGACACTCATCACCATGTTTTTTTGTGGTCCAAGAGCCGCTTGAGAAATAGAATCCAAAGCTTGAACATCTGCCAACGTATATGTCTCATTACCTGTAAGACGTACAACAGTAGCGTGCGTATTCTTGAACATATTTGAGTAATTTGTGTACTTCTCTTTCGATTGAATGACAGAAGCTAACTTTTCGTCAAATTTAGTTTTATACCCTAAATAAGCGGTATACTCGGCTTTGTCTGCCTCTAAAATATCTGTAGCTGTTTTACCTTTAAATTTTTTAGACTGTAACTTAACGATACGTGTCAATTCTAGATTTTCATCATAAATATCTCCTAAGAAATTCCAACCGTGTACATCATCGACAAAACCATTTTTATCATCATCAATACCATTACCAGCAATTTCTTTTTTATTTACCCACAACATCTCTTTTAGATCTTCATGTCCCAAATCAACTCCAGAGTCGTTTACTGAAACAATAACTTCTTTGGATGGTTTTCCTTGTAAAAAAGCATAGGCTTGTAAAACACTCATCCCAGGGATACTGTCTTGAGCCAAATCTGCGTGTCCCCAAGTTTGCTTTTGAACCTCTGTAAGTTCTAGTTTCTTAGCAGGCATCTCAATAGCATTCTGAATCGCTAAGGGTACAGGGATTTTGTGAATAGACTTACATCCTATAAGTGAAACTACTGCAAGTGATGTAGCATAAAGTGATTTTTTGATTGTCATAATAAAGTTATATATATTTTAAAATTGATTGAATACTTCGTTAAAAGTATAGGTGTTTTGGAGACGCACTCCTTTTGCTGTTTGTTGAACCGTACACAATTCATGTGTAAAATCATGCTCTAGAAACAGAAGGTATTCATGAGTTGCTGCCGTTTCTAAAAACGCAGCTTTTTCTTTCATAGTCTGCAAAGGTCGGGTATCATAGCCCATTACATACGGCAAAGGGATATGTCCAATAGTTGGCAATAAATCTGCGACAAAAACAATGGTTTTTCCTTTGTATAATATTTTGGGCAACATTTGTTTTTCAGTATGACCATCCACAGTTATAATATCAAAATTCAAAGGACTCTCTACAATCAGACCTTTGCTATTGACAGGTACAAACTGTAATTGCCCGAACTCTAAAATAGGAGCAATATTCTCCTTTAAAAAAGAGGCTTTTTCTCTAGGGTTTGGATTTGTTGCCCAATCCCAATGGTGTTTATTGGACCAAACTACTGCGTTTTTAAAAGCGGTTTCGTATCCTGTTTTGTGAACATTTCTATTGATAACACCTCCACAGTGATCAAAGTGTAAATGGGTCAAAAAAACATCTGTAATATCATCTCTATGAAACCCGTGTTTTTCTAAGGAAGTATCTAAAGAGTTGTTATGTGTCAAATAAAAATAACCATAAAATTTATCGGACTGCTTGTTTCCGATACCCGTGTCAATTAAAATCAGTTTGTCACCATCTTCTATTAGAAGACAACGCATACTCAAATCTATCATATTATTGGCATCCGCTGGATTGGTCTTTTGCCAAATGCTTTTGGGCACAACACCAAACATTGCACCACCGTCAAGCTTGATATTACCAGTTTCAATAGGATATAATTTCATAGGGTATTACTTCTGTGTTTTACTAAGATACAATTTAAAAAGAAACCTACTAAACATAATACAATTCAATAGCTTGCAAATATCCTATTTTCCCACAAAAAGAATCGTTAAAAAAAACAAAAAACCATCTTGAAAAAACAAGATGGTTTTATTTGAGGCGTCGAGCGGATTCGAACCGCTGTAGATGGTTTTGCAGACCACTGCCTAGCCACTCGGCCACAACGCCATTGAGGGTGCAAATTTAGTTATTTTTATTGGTTGCACAAGATATTTTTGGAGAATGTTACAAGACACTGATTTACAGTGTTGAAAAAATCGTTTGAATACAAAAAAATCTATTTTCTGCTTTTTGACAATGAAATTGTCACTTGCTCTACATCACCACCAATAGGGGGATTGATTTTAGAAACGGAAACCTTTGCTTTTGCGACAAGAAGTATTTCAGTAAAAATCCTATCCAGAATTCGCTTAGCTACATGTTCCAACAACTCAGAACGAATTGCCATTTCTTGCTTTACAATCAAATTCAAATGCACATAATCTACTGTATCGGCAAGTTTGTCAGAGATAGAAGAGGCTTTCAAATCTGCTTTCACAGATACATCTACTCTATAATCAGAACCTATTTTTGCTTCTTCTTCCAAACATCCGTGATACGCATACAACCGGATATTCTCAACTTTTATTGCTCCCATACATCTATTTATGGGAACAAATTTAATGAAATGATTTTATGTTTTATGGTTTACAATAGTCTATTTAACAAAAATGTCGAAGTGATTGTACCACCTCGACATTTTTGTTAATTTCAATCTAAAGAACCGTCTCTTCTACGTTTTTTAAGCCCGCTTATGTGTTCCGCAATGAAACGTTGAATAAAGGACATCTTTTTTAATTCGTTTGGCCTACTCAGATCTGTACGGTAATTCTTTACCTTACGAATCATTTTTCCTGAATAGTACTGCCTACCCCAACCGTTAGGCACTTTAATACGACGAGTTGATTCTTCAGAAAAACTTCCATCTAATGCATAATCTTCCATAATTCTAAAGTTTAGTTAAATTAATAATACCCAATCATTTTACGAAAAAAGCATATCTCTCAGTTATTTAATCGACAAACAGCACTAAAAAAAGGACAAACACCTCATTTAACACTTTAAAACTTATTATCGAAAAAAATAAATTCTAAGCTATTTTAAGTAAATTTGTAAGCTTAAACAAGAATTCAAAATACTTCTCAATTTTTATAAATCTCAAAGACAATGACAGAAGAAAAGAAAACGTTGAACTTTATAGAACAAATTATCGAGGACGATTTAAAAAATGGTTTGTCAAAAGACAAGTTAAGATTTCGTTTTCCTCCTGAACCAAATGGTTATTTACATATAGGGCATGCAGCCTCTATCTGCTTGAACTTTGGATTGGGTCAAAAATACAACGCACCTGTCAATTTGAGATTTGACGATACCAATCCAGCAAAGGAAGAACAAGAATATGTAGATGCAATAAGAAGAGATGTTCAATGGCTTGGATTTCAATGGGACAAAGAATGCTATTCTTCAGATTATTTCCAGCAATTATATGATTGGGCAATCTTACTTATAAAAGATGGAAAAGCATATGTAGACAATCAGTCCTCTGAAGAAATGCGTGTTCAAAAAGGAACACCTACTACACTCGGTACTGACAGTCCAAACAGAAATCGTTCTGTAGAGGAAAATTTATCTTTATTTGAAAAAATGAAACAAGGTGAACTAGAAGAAGGTTCGCATATTTTACGTGCAAAAATCGACATGCAACATGTCAATATGCATATGAGAGATCCGATTATGTATCGTATTCTCAAAAAAGAACACCATAGAACTGGAAATGACTGGTGTATTTATCCAATGTATGATTGGACGCATGGAGAATCTGATTATCTCGAAAATATTTCTCACTCTATTTGTACTTTAGAGTTTAAAAGTCACCGTGACTTATACGAATGGTATGTAGACCAAGTAATATCACCGGAAAACTTACGCCCTAAACAGCGAGAGTTTGCCAGGAGAAACCTTAGCTACACTGTAATGAGTAAGCGAAAATTACTACAACTGGTAGAAGAAAAAGTAGTTGCAGGATGGGACGACCCTAGAATGCCAACTATTTCAGGTTTGAGAAGAAGAGGATATACAGCTGCTGCTGTTCGGAAATTTAGCGAAACTGCAGGGATCTCAAAAAGAGACAATGTGACGGATGTATCTCTTCTAGAATTCTGTATCAAAGACGACCTCAACAAAACAGCTCCAAGAGTAATGGCTGTTTTAGACCCTTTGAAACTCGTTATTACCAATTACGAAGAAAGCTCAGAAGAGTGGGTAACTGCTGAAAACAATCCTGAAGATGAGAAAGCAGGCACTAGAGAAGTCCCTTTTTCTAAAGAGATATACATCGAAAGAGAAGATTTTAGAGAACAGGCTAATAAAAAGTTTTTCCGTCTAAAGCTTGGAGGTGAAGTTCGTCTAAAAAACACTTATATCATCAAAGCAAACGACGTAGTAAAAGATGCTGATGGAAACATTACAGAAGTTCACTGTACCTATGACAAAGACTCTAAAAGTGGTAGTGGAACGGAAGCGAGTATGCGTAGGGTAAAGGGAACGCTTCACTGGGTATCTATCAAACACGCTATCAAGGCAGAAGTTCGCTTGTACGACCGTTTGTTTAACAATGAAGCTCCGGATGGAAATAAAGAAGTGGACTTTAAAGAATATATCAACAAAAACTCATTAGAGATTGGTACTGCTTTTGTAGAGCCTTCTCTAAAAACTGCAGTTGCTGGAGACAAGTTCCAATTCCAACGCAAAGGATATTTCTGCATGGACCCTGATTCAAATGAAGAAACATTGGTTTTCAACAAAACAGTTGGCTTGACAGATTCTTGGGCTAAACAAGAAAAAAAGGAAAAAGGCCCATTGAGAAATGCTTCCTTTGAAAAAGTTGGACCTTTGGCAGGAAAATACCTAAAAGCGAGAAACGACGAGGATAGAGATACTATTAAAAGTGAAATCGCCACATTGAGTAAAGATATTTCTTTTGAATTTTTGATACCAGCACTAAAAGTAGCGAAATCAAATAAAGAAATTCTAAGTGCCATACTCGTATTAGCAGCAGGAATTAAAATTGAAGAAAACGAAGATTTAGCGGCTTTTATAAAAGTGAATTTAGCAGCTAACAACGCAACATTAAAGGTAGAAACCCTTAAATACACGTTGACAAACGACTGGCTAAAATCAGCATTCATAAGCATTTTAAACACCTTGAAAACAGAGGATAAAAACCCTTATGTTAGAAGTATATTGGAAGAAAAAATGTAACAAACTGTGGCAATGGGAAAAAGAGTTGAATGGATAGATCAAGTAAAAGGATATGCAATACTACTCGTTGTATATGGTCATAATTTTCCCTTTTTAGAAAAATATATCTACAGTTTTCACATGCCACTTTTTTTTATCATTGCGGGAATGTTTCACCCCTCTAAAACAACATTTGCCAAGATCGTACAAAGGTTTAAAAAGCTCATTATTATAAATCGACTAGGAAAATCACAATACCAATCCTGGCCTTGCAGTTAAGGACCATTTCATTTATAAAGATTTTTCTAGTTTTAATTTTTGGAATTACTGTCTTTGATTTTACGGAACTTCAAAAGATAGCTGTTACTTTACTTCAAATTGCAATCATAACACCAATTGCATTCTTAATCAATAAATATCAACCTATTTTAAATGGAGGTTCTAAAAAAATATAAAAACCAACTAATTTTTCAACTGTTATTGAATCTATTCATAGCTGTTTTTATAAGTTTTTCATCTTATTATCACTTGCCTCTTAATGGGATTAAAGATTACTTTTCATACGGTGTTCATTTTTTACTCATACAATTTACACTCTTTGGTTTTTGCTATATAGGCACACTTCATAGATATCTCTTTCGTTGTATACTAGTTCCAGTTCTCTTATTTTTCTCACTGTATGCCTATTGGATCTATACACAAGATATTTCGATTACAAAAGCTATAATTCAAGCCACCTTTGAAACCAAACCTGACATTGCAGTAGATTTATTAACAACTCCCTTCATCATCTATATAGCTAGCGTCCTCATTTTTCTTTTTTTGCTCATTAGAAAACAAAATTCCACAACAAAAAAAGGTTTTAACATACCTTTTTTGATACTCGCTTTGATAGCTATGTTTGTTTTTTATAAAATAGACAACTACCGATACCATACATTTTCATCGAGAATGCCATATAGTTTGGTTACAGGAATTATTGACTATTTCGAAAGGCCAAATCAAAAATTAAGTGCCATAACTCGAGAAATAACTCACAAAAACACCGACATAACTGTTGTTTTGGTTTTAGGAGAATCTGTAAGAGCTGACCACCTAGGAATCAATGGGTATATTAGAAAAACAACTCCCCTTCTAAGTAGCAGAAATAATATTATAAGTTTTGATAAAGTATATACCCCTTTAACGTATACGTCCATAAGTTTGCCACAGATTTTGACAAATGAATCTATAGAAAACACCCCCACACAAAATACCTATTCCATCTATTCTGTTTTAAACAAAATAGGTATGTCAACCTCTTGGATTGGAAACCAAAGCCCTGAAAAAAGCTACACATCGTTTATCAGTCAAAACAACAATATTCAATTGATAGACCCGTACCATTCCGTTTTAAGTTTTCACAAAAAACTAGATGCAGCACTCATTCCTCCACTAAAAAAAACCTTAACAAAGCAAGAATCTCAGTTTGTGACACTGCACATGATTGGTAGCCATTGGTGGTATGAAAACAGGTATTCAGAAGAATTTAGGAAATATGTTCCGGTCATAGATAGCAAGCATATTCCATCCCTATCGAAAGAACAACTTATAAATTCATATGACAATACAATACGCTACTTAGATTTCTTTCTCAATGAGACAATACATCAACTTGAAAAAGAAGGCAAACAAACGGTGCTTATCTATCTTTCAGATCATGGAGAAGCACTGGGAGAAGAAAACAAATGGCTTCATGCTCAAGAAAACGAAGCCTCTAAGAACCCTGCGATGCTTGTATGGTATTCTGATACATTTGAGAAAAACAACCCTTTATTTGTAGAAAATCTAGCTGCAAACTCAACAAAAAATATAACTACCGATTTTTTATACCACAGCGTATTGGACCTTATAGGTGTTGAAAATTTCGAATATCAAAAACAAAATAGTATCTTTTATTCTAATTCTTTCCTTAAAAACAATAGAAAGTGATACAAACCGAAGAAACATTTATCGCACAGACTATTTTACACAAAATTGGAAACAAACACC
>JBELHA010000001.1:8686-132486 GCA_042091695.1 Flavicella sp. | reverse complement strand
GAATATACATCTATCTAACATGAATGAAACTAACCCCTCCCACCCAAATTCTCCTGTAAATTCCTATTCAAGAAAGAAGCTACATTATTATAAATAGCTAAAACGAGAGAGATTATGAATCTTAAATATGTTTAAGGTTTATAAATTGAATAAAACGGCTCTCTTAAAATAGCATTCCAAATAGTTCACTTTTTGCTGAAGTCTAACATATGATTGAGGCTTTTAAAAATCCAGCTAGAAAAACTCCTCAACAATCTTTTAGTGGTACCTTTAGTGCTGCTATGCCTACTTTTTAAGAATAAATAATTTAAGAAAAATGAAAAAGTTTATAATACTTCCATTAATATTTCTATTATTAAATAGTTGTAATCCTACTCTACCAGGTTTCGATTTCAAATTGTTTGAAAATACAAAAGCATCTGAGTTAGCAATGGCTGTTAAAAATGAAAACATTAAGCAGATAGAACAAATTGTTAAAGGCGATAATACTTTAATAGATTATTTAGACCCAAAATTTGGACATTCATTACTTATGTTATCAGTTGCTAATGATTTAGAGATGTCAGCTAAAAAGTTACTTGAGTTAGGAAGTAATCCTAATATGAGGTCTAAACCGTCTCCTGAAGTTAGTAGTGATATTATAACTGCTGTATTTATAGCTTGTAATAAAATTTATAAAGGGAATTGTCATACAGATATTTTAGAGTTACTTATTGAAAATGGAGGGAAAATAGATGACCAGATAAATGTAAGGTACCGTAACGCTAAGTATACAAGCAATGAGACTCCTCTTATGGAAGCTACTAAATCTGATTGTATAAATTTAGTTAAAAAAGTGGTTGAGCTTGGTGCTGATATAAATGATTATAATTACAAAAACGGTAAAGGGCCTTTGTCTAATTGTATAGTACATGATAACTTAAAAATATTAGAATATTTAGTAATAGAGAAAAAAGCAAAAATACCACCTTATGTTTTTGTAAGACCTGCTCATAACAATACAAAAAGGCAAGAACTTTCATTGGTTGAGTTTCTAAACGAGCAAAAATATTCTGAGAACTCAAAAAATGGGAAATCTAAAAAGAAAATTATTGATTACCTGAATAACAAAAATAATTAGAAAAACATGCTAGTCATAATCGAGTACTCTCTATTTGAAGCCTCTCGCTCGTCCTAAAATGTCTGAGTAATCGCTAGTGCTAGAATCCTTTCTAGTACTGGTAAAGAGGTGCTTCTTACGAGACGGTTATACCAAAAGTTGTCCCTTACATGGGAATTGTTTGGAATTAAGTAAGTTATGAGATTGTTTTGACTTGGGGCTATTTGTTATTACAAAGTCGCAATATACACCTACTTGGTTTTATGATTTTTTCTCAAAAAATTCCGATGGTACACATTTACCCCCCCTTCAATTAGGCAATGTATACATAATGAAAACTCAAAAAGGTAAGAAAACACCTCGGACAACTAAACAAATTAAGCAGGCATCCCAGTACTTACCTTTGAGATAGCAAATCAAATCTAAAGAGCACTACTCTGCATTAAGTGCTTCGCACTTAACAAAAAAGAACTATCAAAATAGTCACTAGGCTAGATCTAGATCCCTGGATTGAATAAGTAAGCTTCAACCTAAAATAATCAGTTTTAAAAGTAGTTTTTTAGTATTCCCATATACTTTGACTAATACATCAACAAACCTCTTAAAAAGGCCTTAAATAAATAATGCTGGAACACTAGTGAAGCAACTATAAGTTGGAAACAACTGAATTAAAGGGATCGGAATGAAGAAAGATAGCTGTGTAAATGTTCAGTTTTGATAACATGCTTTTTCAACCTAAAGTGATTTGTTTTTGCTTTTTTGGACAATAACTGGACAATTTCAACCACAAAAAAAACGCAATCCCTTAACTACTAAAGAATTGCGTTTACAACTTGTTGACCCACAAGGACTCGAACCTTGACTGACGATACCAAAAACCGGAGTGCTACCATTACACCATGGGTCAATTGCTTATTGCGGGTGCAAATTTAGAGCAAACTATCGATAAAACAAACTTTTTTAGAAGTTTTTTTTCAAAAAACAACATGTGTTAATATTAACTATTGAATCACAGCTTGTTGCAGTTAAAAAAAATCAAACTTTTCCTGATTACAGATCACAAGACCTATGAAAACCCGCTTTGTTAAGACGAGTGTTAATTTAAAAAATAGTTCACATCAGCTCGTATTAAATTATTAAATTCGCAGGCATACATTACAAACGAGATTATGTTTTTGACCAACTACAAGAAATTCAATATTATTTTAGGCTGGGCCGTATTTGCCATTGCTTTAATTACCTATACGCTAACCCTTGAACCAACTGTTAGTTTTTGGGATTGTGGAGAGTACATTGCTACTTCTGTAAAGCTAGAAGTAGGACACCCACCGGGAGCACCCTTATTTCAAATGCTGGGAGCCTTCTTTGCTATGTTTACGTCAGAAGCGACAGAAATTGCTAAAATGGTGAATTTCATGTCTGGATTGGTCAGTGCTTTCACCATACTTTTTATGTTTTGGACAGTAACCAACCTCGCTAAAAAACTCGCTTTTAAATCGGGAGAATTTACAGATGCCAAAGCCATTGCGGTTTTGGGAAGTGGATTGGTTGGATCTTTGGCCTATTGCTTTTCTGATAGTTTTTGGTTTTCGGCTGTAGAAGCAGAAGTATATGCCATGTCCTCGTTTTTGATGGCTTTGCTATTTTGGTTGGGATTGAAATGGGAAAACGAAATGCACAAACCCAGAGGTAACAAATGGTTGCTATTGATCTCTTATGTAGTAGGATTGTCTTTTGGAGTACACATCCTTTCTTTATTGGTCATCCCTGCGATTGTGTTTATCTATTTCTATAAAAACTACGAAAACATCACTCCAAAACTATTTGCTCTGGCAAATGTAGTAGCCATCTTAGTATTGGCTTTTGTGTTTAAATTCTTATTCCCTTTTACACTTAAATTTTTCAGTGTGTCGGAGTTGTTTTTTGTAAACACTTTTGGAATGCCTTTCAACTCTGGTTCTATCATTGCTGGACTTGTATTGATTGCTTTGTTTTATTACGCTTTGAATTACACACGTAAAAACAAATTGTACCTCGCCAACACCTTGACACTTTCTGTACTTTTTATCATGATTGGTTTCTCTTGCTGGCTGATGCTGCCGATTCGTTCGAATGCCAATACGACCATAGACGAAAACAACCCTTCTAGTGCACGAGAGCTTTTGGCCTATTACAACCGTGAACAATACGGAGATGCCAACGTATTTTACGACACCTACTACTCTATTACCTACAACAGAAAACAAAAAGTAGATAGCAATGGTGAGCCCGTATTTAAAGATGAAAAACCCAAATATGAAAAAGACCTCAAAAAGGGAGAATATGTCATTGTAAACAATTACAAAAAAACAACACCTGTTTACACAGACGAACACAAAGGCTTTATCCCTAGGATGACCAACCCTGCTTCGATCAACAATTATAAAAGCATTGTGGGAATCCCACAAAACAGCAAAGAAAGACCGAGCTTTATACAAAACATCCGCTTTATGCTCAACTACCAATTTGGCTATATGTACGGAAGGTATTTGTTGTGGAATTTTGTCGGAAGACAAAATGACGAACAAGGAAACCTAGACATACAAAACGGAAATTGGCTAAGTGGTATTGACTTTATCGACGAACTATTTCTTGGAAACCAACAAGACTTACCAGACGACATCAAAAACAATAAGGGAAGAAATACTTATTACGGTTTCCCATTGATCTTGGGACTGATCGGTTTGATTTTCCAACTCAAGCGCGATCAAAATAATTTTTACATACTCGCACTCTTTTTTGCCTTTACCGGTTTGGCGATTATTTTTTACACCAATCCAAAACCTTTCGAACCTCGAGAAAGAGATTATGCCATTGTAGGATCACTATACGTCTTTGCTATATGGATCGGGTTCGGAGTATACGCGTTATTTGAATACCTGAACAAATACGCAAAACCGAAACTCATTGCGATTGCTGTAAGCGTTATTAGTTTGCTAGCTGTTCCGACAATAATGGCTTCTGAAAACTGGGACGATCACGATAGGTCGAATCGATATACAGCCCACTTCAACGCAAAAGCATACCTAGACTCTTGTGACGAAGACGCCATCATGTTTACCATTGGAGACAACGATACTTTCCCTTTATGGTACCTACAGGAAGTAGAAAACTACAGAACCGATATCAAATTGGTAAACTCTAGTTTGTTTGCTACCGATTGGTACATCGACCAAATGAAGAGAAAAACATACAAAGCAGACCCAATACCTTCTCAACTTACTCACGAACAATACAAGCATGGAACGCTTGATGTAGCCTACCATTTTGGCACTTCAGACGCACGATGGGACATCAAAGACTTTATGAAATGGATCGCTTCGGACGATAAGAGAACGTATTTCGAAACGGACAATGGTTACTTTGAAAAATTCTATCCAACCAATAAAATAAGACTTCAGGTAGACAAGGAAAAAGTATTACGTAAAGGATTGGTCGCTCAAAAAGACAGCGCACTGATTGTTCCTTATATCGATATTGATGTGGACAAGCAAGGACTAACCAAAAATAGAATCTTGATGTTAGATCTATTGGCCAATAACAACTGGGACCACCCTATTTACTTTACAGGAGGTGCCAATGCTGCCGAAGAATACATCTGGCTAAAAGACTACCTACAACTAGACGGACTCTCTTATAAATTCGTACCAATTCGAAAAGAAAACAAAGGAAATATGTTTGACATGGGACGTATTGACTCTGAAAGCATGTACCGCAAAATAAAAAGCTGGGACTGGGACGAAGTAGACCCTTACAATACCTATATCGATGTGGAATCAAGAAAAAATTCTATCTCGTTTCGAAATAACATGATGCGACTCACAGAGACTTTTATCGAAGAAGGAGACCTCACCAAAGCCGAAGAGATCTTAGACCTAAGTTTAGCAGAAATGCCTATTGAAGTGTTTGGGCATTATGGAATATCATTAGGATACCCAGAACTGTATTACAAGATGGGAAATACGGAAAAAGCAAGAGCCACCTCTCAACAATTAATTGGTATTTTTCAAGAAAAACTCATTTATTACAGTCGTTTTAATGACACTTACTTAGAGCTTATCTTTAGCGAAATTGAACGAAATATCAACATGTACAGAAGTATATTGGCAGATGTTGACACCTTTGAAAAAGAAGACAAAGCGTATATCAAACAAACACAAGAAAGTTTCTTTGAACACATCAAACTCTACCAACACCTAATGCAATAAGCAGTACTGAAACAAACTTTACATGGCGTTTTTATTTACCTACATTCCCAAATGGTTTCAAAAACTATACAAAGGTCCAATATGGTCAATAGAAACGTCAAAGAAGGAAGTGTTTTTAACTTTTGATGATGGTCCTACGCCAGAAATAACCCCTTGGGTACTGGACCAATTAAAAAAACACAAGGCAAAGGCCACATTTTTTTGCATTGGAAAAAACATCGTTGCACACCCAGAAATCACAAAACGCATCCTCAAAGAAGGACACCGCATCGGAAATCACACCTACAACCATGTCAATGGGTGGAATACCAAAAATGAAAGCTACCTTGAAGAAGTCGAAAAGACACAACAAGTATTGAAAGAGCTAGAAATAAACACAAAGCTTTTTAGACCTCCTTACGGAAAAATAGGTCAAAAACAGCTTCGCACACTGCTAAACAAAGATTTCAAAGTTATTTTGTGGAATGTATTGAGCGTAGACTACGACACAAGCATAAGTCCTGAAAAATGTACCCATAATGTACTTAAAAACAGCTCAAAAGGAGCCATCATTGTATACCATGACAGTATCAAAGCGAGTAAAAATTTGACAAATAGCTTGCCTAAAATTTTACAGCATTTTTATCAAAAAGGTTATGAATGCAACACCTTGTACTAAGCGTATTGTTGCATCACGTCTATCAAATCATTAGCATCTACATCACCAGAGTGCCTCCATTGCATCGCACCACCTTTATACACAATAAAAGTAGGATGAGCCTTGACCTTCAAAGCGTCGGCCAAAATCTCATTCTTTTCGATGTCAATTTTGATAATTTTTACTCGGTCACCTAGTGCGGCAACCACATCACGGAGTACCTTGTGTGGGTTTTCTCCAATTTTATCCCATTCGAAGTGAAAATCAATCAATACGGGGATTTCTACATTAATAAGTTCTCCAAATTTAACCATAATACAGTTTAAATTAAAAATTTAAAATAGGGGTAATATTATAATAATCTACCAACATTTGTTATAAAATATAACGTCCTCTATATGCAATATATAACAATTTTATTAGTTATAAAAATTTTTTGAAAAAACAGGTATAAAAATCATAATAATTACCAACAAATTTCGTTGATAAAAAAAATAAAAAGAAATCTCATTGCATATTCAACAATCCGAAAACACACATATGGAATACTAACTAATTTGAGTACATTTACCTACTAAAATTTGAACCTTATGGCAACTCAAAAACGCGTTTTTTTACTCGATGCTTTTGCATTGATATTTAGAGGGTATTATGCATTGATAAAAAACCCAAGAATCAACTCAAAAGGTATGGACACTTCTGCAATTTTGGGATTTACAAACTCCCTATTAGATGTCATACGCCGAGAAAAACCCGACCTACTTGCTGTTGCTTTTGACAAAGGTGGTTCTAGTGTTCGAACAGAGGCTTTTGAAGACTACAAAGCCAACAGACAAGAGACTCCTGAAGCGATTAAAATCGCTGTTCCCTACATACAAGACATACTAAAAGCAATGCACATTCCTATCGTAGAAGAAAAAGGAATCGAGGCAGATGACTTGATTGGAACCCTTGCAAAACAAGCAGAAAAAGAAGGATACCAAGTCTATATGGTTACTCCAGACAAGGATTATGCTCAACTCGTGTCTGAGAACATATTCATGTACCGTCCCGCAAGAATGGGGAACGGAATTGAAATTTGGGATATTGAAAAAGTAAAAGAAAAATTTGAAATAGAAAACCCATTACAAGTTATAGATTACCTCGGAATGATGGGAGATGCCGTGGACAATATCCCTGGTCTCCCAGGAGTAGGCGACAAAACAGCTAAGAAATTCCTAAAAGCTTACGGAAGCATGGAAGGACTCCTCGAAAACACCCATGAACTCAAAGGAAAAATGAAGGAGAAAGTAGAAGCTAATAAAGAGTTAGGACTCCTTTCCAAAAAACTCGCTACCATCTTATTGGACTGCCCAGTAACCTTCAACGCAGATGATTATCTTTTAAAGCAACCTGACTTCCAAAAAGTAAGCGATGTGTTCCAAGAATTAGAATTTAGGAGATCCATGGACACGGTCAACAAGCTATTCAATAACACTACTGCAACTACCGTAACTGAAAGCGTAATAAAACCCAAAGAAAAAAACAGCACTACAAGCGAAGAACCTCAACTAGATCTATTTGCAAGCCCAAGCTTAGAAAACCAAGTGGAAACAGGTTACAAAACACTTGAAAAAACTGACCACTTTTACCAACATGTAGTCTCCGAAACAGCGAGAAAAATACTGCTTAAAAAACTACAAAATCAAAAAAGCATTTGCTTTGAGCTCAGCACAAAAAACAATGAAAAGAAAACGATTCAAATTACAGGAATCGCTTTTAGTTACGACAAAGGAAAAGGATATTTTGTTCAATTTTCAGACAAGCTAAAAGAAGCTACCGAAGAACTAAAAGCATTCAAAGCCATCTTTGAAGATGAAGCTATCGAGAAGATAGGGCAAAACCTAAAAGAAACCCTTAAAACACTAGCGTATTTTAACATGGAACTTAAAGGTCCTTTGTTTGACACCAGTCTTGCGCATTATTTGATCAATCCTGACATGCGTCATTCTTTACACATACTTTCAGAAACCTACCTAAACTACCAACCTATTGCAATTGAAAACATATTGGGAAAGGGACGAAATAAAATAAGTATCGACAAAGCAGGACTAGACAAACAAACAATGTTATTAGTGGAAGAATGTGACCTGACTTTGCAGTTAAAAAAATTATTTGAGCAGGAACTAAAAGACAAAAATCTTGACGCATTGTTCCGCGATATTGAGATACCATTACTAAAGGTGTTGTCAAAAATGGAGCAAGAAGGAATAAACATAGACACCAACTACTTAAGTGGATTATCAGAAACTATCAGTACCGATATTGCACAACTTGAGAAAAACATCTTTGAAAAAGCTGGAGAAAATTTCAATCTAGCTTCTCCAAAACAACTGGGAATCGTGTTGTTTGAAAACATGAAACTGGTAGAAAAACCAAAAAAAACAAAAACAGGTCAGTTTGCGACAAACGAGGATGTACTTTCAAAATTGGCGGCTGAACACCCTATTATTCAGGAAATCATTACATGGAGAGGCTTGGTGAAACTAAAAAGCACCTATATAGATGCGCTACCTAATGAAGTAAACCAAGAAACAGGAAGAATTCATACCACCTATGCACAAACGGTTGCCGCTACAGGAAGATTAAGTTCGAACAACCCCAACTTACAAAATATACCGATTCGAACAGCTAGAGGAAAACAAGTACGTGAGTCTTTTGTTCCCAAAGATGAAAACCATGTTTTGTTCGCTGCCGATTACTCTCAAATAGAACTGAGAATCATCGCCGCATTGAGCCAAGAGGAAAACATGATCAAAGCGTTTCAGGAAGGGCAGGATATTCACGCAACAACCGCAGCAAAAGTATACAACATTCCTTTGGAAGAAGTAACAAGAGAACAGCGTGGAAATGCAAAAGCTGTAAACTTTGGAATCTTATACGGTCAAGGTGCATTCACCCTAGCAGATCAAACAGGCATGAGTCGTAAAGAAGCAAAAGAACTGATTGCTAATTATTATGAAACCTACCCTACATTAAAAGCTTACATGGGAAAACAAGTTGATTTTGCAAGAGACAATGGCTATGTAGAAACCGTATTGGGAAGAAGGAGGTACCTAAAAAACATCAACTCACAAAACGGAATGGTACGTGCCGGAGATGAGAGAAACGCGGTCAATGCACCTATACAAGGATCAGCAGCTGATATTATAAAAATAGCAATGATCCAAATACAAAAAAGACTAGAAGAAGGAAACTACAGCTCCAAAATGCTACTTCAAGTACATGATGAATTGGTATTTGATATACATAAAGAGGAACTAGAAACACTTCAAACAATGATACAGAATGAGATGGAAAACGCTTTTAAAATGGAAGTACCTCTCGACGTAGAAACAGGAATAGGAAAAAACTGGCTACAAGCACATTAAACCAAAATAAGATACGTTTTAATACCCAAAACACAGGGTAAAACACAAACAAGAAGACAGAAAAAAGAAAGCAAAAAACCAAAGATAGCACAAGCATTAAAAAAAACTTTAAAACGCTATTGTTCAGGAGCATATTTAAATGTATATTTGCAGCCCCTAATGGGGAAAAATTATTTATTAATCAATACAAAAACTAATAGTGTATGAACACATTAAGTTACAAAACAGTATCGGCAAACAAAGACACCGCAAATAAAGAGTGGTTAGTTGTTGATGCGGACGGACAGACATTGGGTCGTTTTGCTTCTAAAGTAGCAATGCTTATAAGAGGTAAGTACAAGACGAATTATACACCACACGTAGACTGTGGAGATAACGTGGTTGTAATCAATGCAGACAAAATTGTTTTAACTGGAAAAAAATGGACTGACAAGTCTTACATCCGTCACACAGGATATCCAGGAGGTCAAAGATCTTTAACAGCGACAGAAATGTTTGAAAAAGATCCAACTCGTTTGGTAGAAAAAGCTGTAAAAGGAATGTTGCCTAAGAATAAATTAGGAGCCGCATTATTCAGAAACCTATATGTATACGCTGGAACTGAGCACCAACAAACTGCACAGGAGCCAAAAGCATTTAACCTAAACGATCTTAGATAATCATGGAAACAGTTCACAAAATAGGAAGAAGAAAAACGGCTGTAGCACGTATCTACTTATCAGAAGGAAAAGGAAACATCACGATCAACAACAGAGCGTTTGAAGATTACTTCACAACGACTACGTTGAGATACAAAGTTCAACAACCATTAATGTTGACAGAAAACATCGAAAACTTCGATTTAACTGTAAACGTTTTTGGAGGTGGTGTAACAGGTCAAGCAGAAGCAATTCGTTTGGCAATCTCAAGAGCATTGTGTGAGATTGACGCTGAAAACAGAGCTATCTTGAAACCAGAAGGATTACTTACAAGAGACCCAAGAATGGTGGAACGTAAGAAATTTGGACAGAAAAAAGCAAGAAAGAAATTCCAATTCTCAAAGCGTTAATACGTTTTATTGGAGTTTTATTCAGAGTTCTTCTAGAACTCAAAAATATAATTTTAAACAAGTTATCGAAGCCCTGTTCATTCAGGGCTTGTTTAGCATCTAAATGTGTAAGACCACCCTTAAAAGTGCTACTTTCACATTGCTATTCTCAGAGAACGTAAACAAAAACTAAAATGTCAAACATCGAAATTAAAGAATTATTAGATGCAGGTGTACACTTCGGACACTTGACTAGAAAGTGGAATCCAAACATGGCTCCTTTTATTTATACAGAGCGTAATGGAGTACACATCATCGACCTTTACAAAACAGCAGCTAAGATTGAAGAATCTGCTACAGCTTTGGAAAAAATTGCAGCTTCAGGAAGAAAAATCTTATTTGTAGCTACAAAAAAACAAGCTAAAGACATCGTTGCTGATAAAGCAGCCTCTGTAAACATGCCTTACATCACTGAGAGATGGCCAGGAGGAATGTTGACAAACTTTGTAACTATCAGAAAAGCTGTTAAGAAAATGGCTCAGATTGATAGAATGAAAGTTGATGGTTCTTTTGCTGCATTGTCTAAAAGAGAGCAATTACAAATTGAACGTCAAAGAACGAAATTAGAAAAGAACTTAGGTTCTATCTCTGACATGACGCGTTTGCCAGGTGCTTTGTTTGTAGTTGATGTAAAGAAAGAGCACATTGCTGTTTCTGAAGCACAAAAATTGAACATCCCTGTATTTGCTTTAGTAGATACAAACTCTGACCCAAGAGCCGTTGATTTTGTAATTCCTGCAAATGATGACGCTTCTAAATCTATCGACAAAGTATTAGGATACGTTATCGATGCGGTTGCAGGTGGTTTGAACAATAGAAAAGCTTCTAAAGAAAATGCTGAAAAAGCAGCACCAGCGGCTGAAAAGGCAGCTCCTGCAGCTGAAAAAGCAGCACCAGAAGCAAAAGAGAAAAAATAATTTTTCGATAAGAATACTTTTTTAAACTTAAAAAAAAATAATAGATCATGGCAGAAATTAAAGCTGCAGACGTTATGAAGTTGCGTAAAGCAACTGGGTCTGGAATGATGGATTGTAAAAAAGCCTTAGTAGAGGCTGAAGGAGATTTCGACAAAGCGATTGATGTTCTTAGAAAAAAAGGACAAAAAGTTGCTGCTAAAAGAGCAGATAGAGAATCTTCTGAAGGTGCTGCAATTGCAAAAGTAAATGCAGACGCTACTGTAGGTGTTTCTATCGTATTAGGATGTGAAACTGACTTCGTTGGAAAAAATGATGACTTCGTAAAGTTAGCGAAAGACTTAGCTGAACAAGCATTGTCTTACGCAAACAAAGAAGACTTCTTGGCTTCTGATTTCGGTGGCGTATCTGTTGCAGATAAATTGGTTGAACAAACTGGTGTTATCGGTGAAAAAATCCAAATCAATGACTTTACAAGAGTTGAAGCTCCTTTCGTAGGTTCTTACATCCACGTTGGTAACAAAATCGCCTCTTTGGTTGGTTTGTCTGCTAAAGTAGATGGAGCTGAGGTTGTTGCAAGAGACTTAGCAATGCAAGCAGCATCTATGGGTGCTACTTCTTTGTCTTACAAAGATTTCGACCCTGCATTTGTAGCTTCTGAAACTGAAGCTCGTATTGCAGAAATCGAGAAAAACAACATTGAACTTGGACGTTTGGGTAAAACATTGAAAAATGTACCTCAATACATCTCTATGTCTCAATTGACCGAAGAAGTATTAGCTGCTGCTGAAGAAGCTGCAAAAGCTGAATTGAAAGCTGAAGGAAAACCAGAAAAAATCTGGGATAGAATTTTACCAGGAAAAATGGAAAGATTCGTAGCTGACAATACAACTTTAGATAAAGAACAATGTCTATTAGACCAAAACTTTATCAAAGATGAAAAGAAAACCGTTGCTGAATATGTGAAAACATTAGGTGAGGTTGCTGTTGTAAACTTCTCAAGAGTTTCTTTAGGTTAATCTTTTCCTCAATATACTACAAAAGGCTGTTTGTTTCAAACAGCCTTTTTTTATGCAGTTTTTATACCTAATTTTATAGGATGATTTGGTTGCCTAAAAATACTACAAACTTCCCAAGCATTGAACACATAAGCGAAGAAGGAATCATAGCTATAGGAGGTGATTTGTCATCTGAACGTCTTATAAATGCTTATAGGAACGGTATTTTCCCATGGTACAACGAAGGAGAACCTATCCTGTGGTATTGTCCTGACCCTCGTATGGTATTGTTTTTTGAACAATTACACGTTTCTAAATCTATGAGGCAATTGCTTCGTAAAAACACCTATCGTATTACCTTTAACCAAGCCTTTGAAGAGGTGATTTTTAATTGCAAAAAAATAGAGAGAAACGATGGACTAGGCACATGGATAACCGATGACATGCAACAAGCCTATATCGCACTTCACAAAAAAGGAATTGCAAAATCTGTTGAAGTTTGGAGAGGCTCTGAATTGGTAGGTGGCTTGTATGGAATGGATCTAGGAAATGTCTTTTGTGGAGAAAGTATGTTTAGTAAAGAAAGTAATACCTCTAAAATTGCTTTTATTCATTTGGCGCAAAAATTAGAACGTGAAAATTACTTACTTCTAGACTGTCAAGTGTACAATCAACATCTTGAAAGTTTAGGCGCAGAAGAAATACCGAGAGATTTTTTTTTAAAGCTCTTAAAAAATTCAAATAAAGAAGAATTGTAGTGGCGGAGTAGAGGTGTAAAATCTGGAAAATAGGTAGTAAAAAATTATCTTTGATTCAACCGATTCAAAACTAAACTTATGCCAAAACACTACCTACCCTATTTGCTTTGCCTATTGGCAACAATCCAACTATACTGTCAAGAAAGCAGTAATAAAAAAAGTAAAACATCAGAAGAAACTGTCTCTGATGTACTACTATGGTCCGATGAATTTGACGTAGATGGAGTGATAGACGACACTAAATGGTTCCATCAAACAGAACTTCCTTCTGGTGGAAGTTGGTACAATGGAGAAATACAACATTATACAAATCGTATAGAAAATGCTATTGTACAACAAGGAGTGCTAAGCATTATCGCAAAGAAAGAAAATTTCACAGATCAAGGACATACTAAAAACTACACCTCGGCAAGACTCAATTCAAAGTATGCATTTCAATACGGACGCGTACAAATACGTGCAAAATTACCGACTGGAATTGGAACATGGCCTGCCATATGGATGTTGGGTAAAAACATCATAGAATCAGGTGCTTATTGGACTGAGGATTTTGGAACAACACCCTGGCCCGCTTGCGGTGAAATTGACATCATGGAACATTGGGGCAGCAATCAGAACTATGTACAAAGCGCAATGCATACACCCTCTAGTTACGGAGGGACCGTAAATCACGGTGGACAAAGGGTAGAAACAGCTTCAAGTGAATTCCATATATATGAACTAGATTGGAACGCAGATCGAATGATTTTTAGTGTAGATGGAAAGCAACATTACACCTACAATCCCGAAGTAAAGGATGCCGATACATGGCCCTATGATGCACCTCAATATTTCTTGTTAAATATTGCAATTCAACCAAGCATAACTTCAAATTTTATTCAGAGTAGTATGGATATAGACTATGTACGAGTATACGAAGCCACACAAGCAACCGGAGGTGATGGATCAGAAAATGAGATTGCAAACAATATATATGATAACTTTGAAGGAGAGGGCACTATTACTTCATGGACAGAAGATACAACTCTAATGGATGTGAATTTTACAAATCCATACAAAGAAGGTATTAATACATCAGAAAATGTGCTTAGATATAAAGACGAAGGAGCTACTTATGCTAACATAAGGTTTGATACAGCAAAAAATTTCGATTTAACGACTGAAAGTGTATTTACGTTAAAGATATATATTGACCCTTCCAGTATCTCAGGTAACTCACCCAATCAAATCTCTTTAAAATTACAAGACGGTACTTTAGGACAACCCTGGTCGACGCAATGTGAAATAATCAAAACTGTTCAGCTAGGAAAATGGCAGGAAATTAAGTTTGATTTTGCAAATGATATCTATATAAATTTTAGTAACAGCTCCATAAATCCAATCGAACGAAAGGATTTTAATCGTGTTGTTTTACAAGTAAATTCAGAAAACAATCAAGATAAAGTAGTCGCATATATCGATGATTTCAGTTACAATATTGAAACGTTATCAAACAACGTAAAACCCTTAGATAAACTTCAAATAACACCGAATCCGACCAGGGGTAAAATTCATATAAGAGGAGATTTTGAAAAGGCAACAATGCTCTCATTGACTGGTAAAGTAATACAGCAAGGAAATAATAATACACTGGACATATCACTTTATCCTAAAGGAATCTACTTGTTGAAAATTCAAAGAGGAAACACATTTGAAATCACCAAAATTATCAAAAAGTAACTTTCAAAAATTCAGGAAGGAAATTCCTACAATCTTACTTATATTTGCTACGTTTAAACACCGTAGACAATGGATATCAAAAATGCACAAGAGGCCGTAGACCACTGGATTAAAACTCATGGAGTTCGTTATTTTAACGAATTGACAAATATGGCACAACTCACAGAGGAAGTGGGAGAAGTAGCTCGTATTATTGCAAGACGCTATGGAGAACAAAGCGAAAAAGAAAGTGATAAAAACAAGGATTTAGGAGAAGAACTCGCAGATGTTGTATTTGTAGTGCTATGTTTGGCAAACCAAACAGGCATCGACTTACAACAAGCATTTGACAAAAAGTTAGACCTTAAAACTAAGAGAGATCACGACAGACACCACAACAATAAAAAGCTACAATAAATGTCAAAAAATATATTAGCACTCCCTTTTTGGAAACTCAGCCTGCGTTATAGCGTCACCTTTATCGTAGTAATATCTATACTACTGACAGTACTTTCTTTTATAGAAAATGGAAATTTAAATGCTATTAGCGAGAGTCTACATGATGGTAGTTGGCAACCTTATACACTAAATAGAGCCGTATTATCAATAATATATGGAGCTTCTATGGCTTTTTTTAGTAGAAGAAAAGCGAGAAAAATAGGAAGAAAATAAAAGAAATCCTCATACATTTCAAAGTACACACGCAAAGATATGACGCAAAAAAAACTACACCATTTTACAGGTAGTATTGACCAAAACATACAAATAACAGGGTCCAAAAGTGAAACTAACAGACTACTTATTTTACAACAACTGTATGCGAATTTAAATATTGAAAATATTTCAAATTCAGACGATTCTAAACTAATGCAACGTGCATTAGCTTCTGATGAAAAAGAAATAAATATTGGGCATGCAGGAACTACTATGCGTTTTTTAACGAGTTTACTTGCCACCAAAGAGAACAATGAAGTAGTACTTACAGGTTCTGGAAGAATGAAAGAAAGACCGATACAAATACTTATCGATGCATTGAGAACTTTGGGTGCAGATATAACTTGTCTCGAAAATGAAGGATTTGCGCCGCTACTCATAAAAGGTAAAAAATTACAAGGAGGAAAAGTGCGTATTGATGGGAACGTAAGTAGTCAATACATCTCTTCTTTGTTATTAATAGCTCCAAGTCTTGAAAAAGGAATGGAATTAGAATTTGAAGGGGCCATTACTTCCATTCCCTATATCGAGATGACATTGAGTTTGCTACAAAATATTGGGATAAGCACCTCTTTTGAAGGACAAATCATAAAAGTAGCAGCAAAGAAAAGAATTGAAAATAAAACAATAACAGTAGAATCTGACTGGAGTTCGGCTTCATACTACTATAGTCTAGTTGCTATGAGTACATCAGGAAAGATTACACTTTCAGCCTACAAAGGAAAAAGTTTGCAAGGAGATTCTGTACTGGCAACTATTTACAAAGAATTTGGAGTAATCAGTACTTTTAACGAACACACGCTTACCTTAGAAAAAGACCCTAGCTACCAACAAGTTAAAAAGGTTGCTTTTGATCTTATCAAAGCACCCGATATTGCACAAACGATAGCCGTAACTTGTTTTGGAATGGGAATAGCATGTGATTTGACAGGCTTGCACACACTAAAAATAAAAGAAACCGACCGATTGGTTGCTTTGGAAACTGAATTAGGGAAATTGGGCGCAACTATTACTATTACTGACAAGTCATTACACCTAGAAGCAGCAAAGCAAATAAAAGAAAATATCTCAATAGATACTTATCAAGACCACAGAATGGCGATGGCTTTTGCTCCATTGCTATTGAAAACAAAACTTATAATCAACGAGCCGGAAGTAGTATCTAAATCATACCCAACATTTTGGGAAGATTTTGAGAATTTCCAATAAACAGGAGTATATAGCACCTATAATTAGACGATTCTTAACAGAATCAGAAAATAAAGCAGCAATCACTTGACAACGCCTGTGCGGATGTCGTATATTTGCAATCATTTTTTAAAACATATCAATGAAATTATCCGCATTCAATTTTGAATTACCAGACGAATTATTAGCAGAATACCCTGCTGAAAATAGAGACGAATCACGTCTAATGGTTGTAAACAGAAAAGAACAAACTATCGAGCATAGAATGTTTAAAGACATCATCGATTATTTTGACGATGGTGATTTGATGTTGTTAAATGACACCAAAGTATTTCCTGCAAGATTGTATGGTAACAAAGAAAAAACAGGAGCGAGAATAGAAGTGTTTTTATTGCGCGAACTAAATGCTGAAAACAGACTTTGGGATGTTTTAGTTGATCCAGCACGTAAAATACGTATTGGAAACAAGTTGTTTTTTGGAGAAGATGAGAGTCTAGTTGCTGAAGTAATTGACAATACAACATCAAGAGGACGTACTTTACGTTTCTTGTTTGACGGTTCTTACGAGGCATTTAGAGAAAAGTTGACTTCATTGGGAGAAACACCAATACCAAAATATATCCGTAGAGAAGTAGAAGAAAGTGATGCAGAGCGTTACCAAACTATCTATGCAAAAAATGAAGGTGCTGTTGCAGCTCCTACTGCTGGATTGCACTTTTCAAAACACTTGATGAAGCGTCTTGAGATCAAAGGAATTGATTTTGAATCTTTGACATTACACGTTGGATTGGGAACTTTCAGTCCTGTAGAAGTAGAAGATTTATCCAAGCATAAAATGGATTCTGAGCAAGTAATTATTTCAGAGGAAACTGCAAAAAAAGTAAACGAAACTATCAATGCTAAGAGAAGAATTTGTGCTGTAGGAACTACTGCGATGCGTTCTATAGAATCTTCTGTCTCAGCGAGCTCAAAACTAAACCCTTACAATGGATGGACACATAAATTTATCTTTCCTCCATACAAATTTAGCATTGCAAATGCGATGATTACAAACTTCCATACGCCAAAATCTACATTGATGATGATGACAGCTGCATTTGCAGGTTATGACTTATTGATGGAAGCCTATGAGGAAGCTGTAAAAGAGAAATACAAGTTTTACTCTTACGGAGATGCGATGTTAATCATCTAATGATAACGCATGATTAAGCTAAAAAACCTCTATCTATACTATAGGTAGAGGTATTTTTACATTAAAAGCAGGGAGATATGGAAGTAAAGAAGAGAGATATTAGGGCACTAACAAAAGATGCATTGAGAACCTTTTTCCAAGAAAATGGAGACAAAGCATTTAGAGGTAATCAAGTATACGAATGGCTGTGGAGTAAATCTGCACATTCGTTTGAGGCCATGACCAATATTTCTTTATCTACTAGAGAGATGCTAGAAAAGCATTTCGTGATCAATCACATTGAAGTTGACAGCATGCAACGCAGTAGCGATGGAACTGTTAAAAATGCTGTAAAATTACACGATGGTCTTATTGTTGAATCTGTATTGATTCCGACTGAAAAAAGAACTACTGCCTGTGTATCAAGTCAAGTAGGATGTAGTTTGGACTGCAAGTTCTGTGCAACAGCTAGACTAAAGCGCATGCGTAATTTGAACCCAGATGAGATATACGATCAGGTAGCGGCCATCAACCAAGAAAGTCTACTCTACTTCAACCACAAGCTTTCAAATATTGTTTTTATGGGAATGGGAGAACCGTTGATGAACTACAAAAACGTACTCGCTTCCATAGAAAAAATAACATCACCCGAAGGACTTGGCATGTCTCCAAAGCGAATCACGGTATCGACTTCTGGGGTTCCTAAAATGATCAAAAAACTTGCAGACGACAATGTAAAATTCAACCTTGCTGTCTCTTTACATTCTGCCATTGATGAAGTGCGTACCCAAATAATGCCCTTCAATGTAAACTTTCCATTAGAAGACCTCAAAGAATCACTTATTTACTGGTATGAGAAAACCCAAAGACAAGTAACCTACGAATATGTTGTTTGGGACGGAATCAACGACAATAAAGAAGCCATAAGGGCACTCGTTAAATTTTGCAAACACATTCCCTCAAAGGTAAATATCATTGAATACAATCCTATAGATGATGGCATGTTCCAACAAGCAAGCTCAAAGGCTATTAGCGACTATGTAAGTATTTTAGAAATGAATGATATTGTTGTAAATGTCAGAAGAAGTCGTGGAAAAGACATCGATGCTGCTTGTGGGCAATTGGCCAATAAAACTAGCTGAGTAGAATAGCTTTTTAAGCGTATATTGATTACTTTTGTAAGGAACAATAAACCATCATACTTTCTACATGAAAGCAGTAACTTCCATCAAACAACCTATCAAAACTGAAATGGAACTCTTTGAAAGTAAGTTCAAAGAGGCAATGCTTACGAAAGTTCCCCTACTCAATAGAATTACCTATTATATTGTCAAGAGAAAAGGGAAACAAATGCGTCCCATGTTTGTTTTTTTGGTTGCTAAAATGGTCTCAAACGGAAAATTTAGTGAAAGAACCTATCGCGGAGCATCTGTTATTGAATTGATCCATACAGCTACCTTGGTACACGACGATGTGGTAGATGACAGCAATAGAAGACGTGGTTTTTTCTCCATAAATGCTTTGTGGAAAAATAAAATCGCAGTACTTGTCGGTGATTTTTTACTATCAAAAGGACTCTTATTATCTATAGACAACGAAGACTTTGATCTACTAAAACTGATTTCAGTTGCCGTACGAGAAATGAGTGAAGGTGAACTTTTACAAATTGAAAAAGCGAGAAGACTCGACATTACAGAAGAGGTGTATTTTGATATTATACGTCAGAAAACAGCAACGCTAATCGCTGCTTGTTGTGCGATTGGAGCTGCATCTGTTGGTGCCGATGAAAATGAAGTGCAAAAAATGCACCGTTTGGGAGAACTTATTGGTATTGCGTTTCAAATCAAAGATGACTTATTCGATTATACGGAAGCTAATATTGGGAAACCTACTGGAATTGATATCAAAGAGCAAAAAATGACATTGCCCTTGATTTATACATTGAATTCCTGCTCTAAAAAAGACAAAAAATGGTTGATTAATTCCGTAAAAAAACACAATACAGATAAAAAAAGAGTCAAAGAAGTAATCGCTTTTGTAAAAAATAACGGTGGGATAGAATATACTACTAAGAAAATGATAGCTTATCAAGAGCAAGCTATTGAGATTCTAAATAGCTATCCTGATTCCGAATTCAAAGCTTCCCTTCTCACTATGATCAATTACGTCGTTGAAAGAAAGATTTAATGAGCGTTCAAACACATGAGTTCTTCCAAAAACTTCCTGTTGTTAGACAAACGTGGTATCTTGTGTTGACCTCCTAATTTCTCCTTCGACTTCAACCAATCGTAAAAGACATTTTTTCGAGAAACATGCACTTTCGGAAATGCTAAAGTCATGCTCTTATATCGTTTGGCTTCATAATCTGAATTTAAATCTTGCAATGCTGTATCTAAATACTCCGCAAAGGTGTCGTGGCATTTTGGATTGTTTTTGAACTCTATCAACCATTCATGAGCACCACTTTTACGCTCTTTCATAAACACAGGTGCCACAGTATAATCTAGTATTTCAACACCGCACTTTTGACAAGCGTACTGTAATGCTTTTTCCGTGTTTTCTACAATCAATTCCTCCCCAAACACATTTATAAAATGCTGGGTTCTTCCGGTTATTTGAATTCTGTAGGGAGACAAATTAGTAAACTTAACTGTATCCCCTATCATATAGCGCCACAATCCAGAATTGGTTGTGATTACAATTGCATAATTCTTGTACAACTCAACATCTTTTAATGGTATCGCTGTTGAATCTTCGCCCATATACTGATCCATAGGTATAAATTCATAATAGATTCCATAATCCAACATCAACAACATTTCATCAGAATTGTTTTGATCTTGAATGGCAAAAAAACCTTCCGATGCATTGTAGGTTTCGTAATACTTAAAGCGGTCACAAGGAATCAGCTTTTTATACTGTTCTCTGTAAGGGGTAAAATTTACACCTCCATGAAAATAGACTTGTAGGTTTGGCCACACTTCGAGAATAGTATCTTTACCCGTAACTTCAAGTACTTTCTGTAGTAGCACCAACATCCAAGAAGGAACCCCTGCAAGACTGGTAATATCTTGATGGACAGTCTCTGCTACAATCGCATCCATCTTTGCTTCCCATTCACACATCAATGCTGTCTTTTGCTTAGGTGCGCTGCTCAAATCTGCCCAAAAAGGCATATTTTCAATGATAATGGCCGATAAATCTCCAAAATACGTGTCATTGTCTTCGTAAATAGTACTACTTCCTCCTAAACGAAGGCTTTTTCCTGAAAATAAATCTGCAGAAGGATTGTTGTGAAAAAATAAAGAGAGCATATCTTTTCCTACATTGATATGACAATCCGCAATCGTCTCATTACTGACAGGAATAAACTTGCTCTTGGAATTCGTAGTTCCACTAGACTTTGCAAACCATTTGATGGGTGTAGGCCAAAATACATTTTGTGCTCCCTTACGCGTTTTGTCAAAATAAGCTGCTGTAGATTCGTAGGTTACTAAGGGTACGTTCTTTGAAAAATCCTCGTAGGTTTTCATTTCTGAAAACTTGTAAGACACACCGAGCTCTGTATCTTTTGCTGTATGTAACAACTTAAAAAGCAACTCGTCTTGTACTTCAATTGGATACTTTAAAAACAAATCCAATTGGTGTTTTCTTTTTTTTAAAAACCAAGAAATAATTGAATTTACAAATAATAATTTCATAGCTAAACTTCGTGTAATTAAACTTAATAATTAAAACTACATGACATCTCCAAACATTGAATACAACTACAATATATAAAAAATTAATCAACATTATAAAATCGTCCGGAGAATAAATTGTACCAACATACATAAATATTTAGAGCTCAAAGTATGGGCACATTGACAGCAAAATAGTATTTTTACATACTTACTTTTTGAAAAATCTGACAAAAGAATATCTCTTATGGAATACCAAGGCGCCTTACAAAAAATGAATACAGAATATGGTGAAACGATTCAATATTACTTAGAATTGGAGCACGACTTCATACACTTTAATCAGGTAATCGGGAAAAAAGTAGGCATTCGTTTTGAAAAATACCAGTGCGTGAGTTGTTCAAAAAACAAAAAAATATTTCGTCAAGGCTTTTGTTATGACTGTTTTTACCAACAACCACAAGCTGGTGAATGGATTTTAAAACCCGAACTGAGTACTGCACACCTCGGTATTGAAGATAGAGATTTGGAATACGAAAAAGCAGTTCAATTGAAGCCTCACATCGTATACCTTGCGCTCTCTAGTGATGTCAAAGTGGGGGTTACTAGAAAAACACAAGTACCAACGCGTTGGATAGACCAAGGGGCAAATGAAGCTTTGGCTATATTAGAAGTTCCCAACAGGTATCTTGCCGGAGTTGCAGAAGTAGCATTGAAGGAATTTGTAAGTGATAAAACAAGCTGGCAAAAAATGCTGAAAAATGATGTCGTTCAGGTAGATCTAAAAGAAAAACTAGCCACACTGATTGACTATTTACCTGAAGAGGTCCTTCCCTACTTGAAAGATACATCTGAGCCTATTTATAGTTTATCGTATCCCATAGCGACCTACCCTACCAAGGTAAAAAGCTTGAATATTATTGCAAAACAAGAATATGAAGGTGTCTTACAGGGAATCAAAGGACAATATTTGATTTTTGAAGATGGAACAGTTTTTAATGTTAGAAATAACGAAGGCGTAGTAGTGACATTAAATATAGAAAAGCATAGCAGTACCAAAAAAGAACCTACACAAACACTAATCTAAAGAAGGTGGAACAGCAATTTAGAACGGCAATTCAGCTATCAGAAAAACTTACAGCAGCAGAGCACGCTATTGATTACAACTCAAAGACACTACTTATGGGTTCATGTTTTGCTGAAAATATGGGGCATAAATTAAACTATTTCAAATTCGATGTGTTCACAAATCCATATGGAGTACTCTTTCACCCTGCTGCTATTGACAGAATCATAACAGATTGCCTATTCCAAAAGGAATATTCAGAGGAAGACCTGGTCTTTCACAATGAAAAATGGCATAGTTTCAACCACCATTCCGATTTTTCAAATAGAAATATTGAAGCGCTTCTAGCTACTTTAAATTTAAAGGTACAAGAAACCCGAAAAAGAATACAAGAGAGCAGCCATCTCATTATTACACTCGGAACGGCATGGGTTTATGAAGAAAAAAAAACAAATACGATTGTCGCCAATTGTCATAAAATTCCTCAAAGTAACTTCAACAAAAGATTACTAGACTTCAATGAAATATGTGAATACCTCTCAAACACTATCTCAAAGATCAAAAAACTGAACCCAAAAGCTGAGATTATTTTTACACTGAGCCCAATCCGACACCTCAAGGACGGCATACAAGAAAATAGTCTGAGTAAAGCCTTACTATTGGCTGCCATACACAAGACCTTGAGTTTAGGCGCTCACTATTTTCCAGCCTATGAAATAGTAATAGATGATTTGAGAGACTATCGCTTTTACAAAGAAGACATGTTGCACCCAAGCCAAGTCGCTGTTGATTATATATGGAAGCTGTTTAATACCTCATGGATTTGTAACAAAACGAAAGCATTGCAAAAGGAAATACAAACAATTCAAACCGGATTGGCACACAAACCATTTGACCCAGCATCAGAAGCGCATCAAAAATTTCTAAAACGCTTAGAACTCAAAATAAAAGCAGTAAAAAAAGAACACGGAATTTACTTTTAATACTCCATTATAATTTCAAAAAAACTATATTTACAACTTAAGTTTTTTTAACATGAATGGAACTAAAATAGTAATAGGATTCGTAGTTGGAATTTTGGTTGGAATTCTGATTAGCTCTTACTTTGTAAACGACTATACCTTCGATAAGATTGTGTACACAAAAATCACATTAAGTGCAATAATTAGTGGAGTGCTTTCAGGTATGTATGCACAAAAATCATCAAAAGAACTCAATGTTTTTCTTGTATGCATTTTAATAGGTGTTTTTGTTTTTTATATCAAATATCTAATTACAGGTCATGATTTTGACCCAATCAATATGGGCGGGCTGACAGGAGCTGTAATAGGATTTGTCTTCTTCGCAATACAACGCCTAAGCCTCAAAAAAAGAAAAAACTATAGATTATAAAAAAAGGGATTTGATAGTATCAAATCCCTTTTTTTATGTATTAATCTGCAAGATATTGTGCGACATTTTCCCAAGGTCCTCCATTGATAATCTCTATACCATGTTGTGCTAAAAAGTCAGTGGCTTGTCCACTTCTAGCACCACTTCTACAGACGGCGATTACTTTCTTATCAAAGTTTTTTATCGTTTCTATATGTCCAGGAATTGTATCCAATACGATATGCTTAGAACCTGCTACGTGTCCTTCTTCGTATTCAGCATCAGTACGAACATCAAGTACTACTGCACCTTGTTTTAAATATTCTTGAATCTTTGCGTTGTCAAAATTTGTCATAAGTATGAATTGCTATATTTATTAAAACAAAAGTACTTAATAATTAGCAAAAGACACCAACTAAAAATTCATAAAGCATCTAGAGTTACAGTCCTAAACTATTGATTGTCTTTATTCTTAACAATATTGTAATCAGATTGTTGATAATATAAGAGAGAAGTACCTATATTTGCCACATTAAATTTTTTCAACATGAACAAGAAAGTAATCCTAATGATCTTAGACGGTTGGGGAGTCACACAAGACCCTAAAGTATCTGCTGTCTTCAATGCAAAAACCTCATATATAGACGGTTTGTACAACAAATACCCAAACGCAACGCTAAGAACAGATGGAGAACATGTTGGACTTCCTGATGGTCAAATGGGAAATTCCGAAGTAGGACATATGAATCTAGGTGCAGGACGTATTGTTTATCAAAATTTGGCACGTATCAACAAAGCGGTCAAAGAGAAAACATTGGGCAAAGAAAAAGCATTGTTAGATACCTTTGAATATGCAAAAGAGCATAAAAAAGACGTACACCTCTTAGGATTGGTTTCCAATGGAGGGATACATGCACACATAGATCATTTGAAAGGAATCTTAGATGTTGCCAAAGAAAATGAGATAGGAAATATATACTTACACGCATTTACAGACGGTAGGGACTGTGACCCAAAGTCTGGAACTTACTTTATCAAAGACATTCAAAAGTACATGGAGAGTTCTGTTGGAGAATTGGCTTCTGTAACAGGTCGTTATTACGCAATGGATAGAGACAATCGTTGGGAACGCGTCAAAGAAGCATATGACGGTATTGTCAATGGAATCGGAACAAAAACTACAGATTGCATTGGACAAATGGATGCCAACTATAAGAAAGGCATCACGGATGAATTCCACACACCTATTATCGCTACAAATGCAGAGGGTATGCCAAAAGCTACCATCAAAGAAGGTGATGTTGTCTTGTTCTTCAATTACAGAACAGACAGAGGAAGAGAATTGACTAATGCTTTGTCTCAAAATGATTTCCCTGAATACGGAATGAAAAAATTAGACTTGTATTACACAACGATTACACTTTACGATGAAAGCTTTAAGGGTATCAATGTAATTTATAAAAACGACAATATTAAAAACACGCTTGGTGAGGTACTTTCCAAAGCAGGAAAGCAACAAATACGCATTGCTGAAACAGAAAAATACCCACATGTTACGTTTTTCTTTTCAGGAGGACAAGAAGCTCCATTTGAGGGAGAGTCAAGGATCCTAAGAAACTCTCCTAAAGTGGCAACTTATGATTTGAAGCCAGAAATGAGTGCCTATGAATTGAAAGATGCTTTGTGTAAAGATCTAGAAAAAGGAGAAGCTGATTTTGTATGTTTGAATTTTGCCAATGGAGATATGGTAGGACATACAGGAATAATGGAAGCTGCAATCAAAGCATGTGAAGCAGTAGATGCATGTGCCAAGGAGGTAATAGAAACTGGACTGAATAATGGCTATACTACCTTATTGATTGCAGACCATGGTAACTGTGAAACGATGATGAATCCTGATGGAAGCCCTCATACAGCGCATACTACAAACCCTGTTCCTATGATTTTGATTGACAATGAATTAAAGGAAATAAAAAACGGTGTTTTAGGAGATGTTGCACCGACTATATTAAGATTGATGGGAGTAGCACAACCGGAAGATATGACTAGACATCCGTTGGTATAAAAAAGTTTCTACGTACTATTTAGTAAAATGGTACGTAGAAAATGATTGATAGTGTCATTTTTTTTATTAATTTGTAAAAAAAATTATATGACACCCCTACATCACTCTATTATTGCTGTAGATTTTGATGGCACTATCGTCGATGATGCCTATCCAAAAATTGGCAAGCCAAAACTATTTGCTCTAGACACACTCAAAAAATTACAAAACAACGGTCACAGAATCATACTTTGGACCGTTCGTTCTGGAAAAAGTCTAGACAAAGCAGTCACTTTTTGTCGTGAAAAGGGAATTGAATTTTACGCTGTAAATAAAAATTATCCTGAAGAAATAGTAGACAAAGATACTCCTAGAAAAATTTTGGCAGATATTTTTATCGATGACAGAAATGTAGGTGGATTTTTAGGATGGGACAAAATCAACCAACACTTTTTTGGTGATGGTTTTGACCGGAAAACTAAAAAGAAAAAACGTTTTAATTTTTTCAAATAATAATTCCTTTTTTGAGCGTGGTAAATTCCACCCTAGAAACGATGAAAAACAGTATATTTGCTGTTTAAAATTCACTTCATGATCACAATTAAAAGCTTAGAAGAAATCGAATTGATGCGCGAAAGTGCACTTATTGTTTCAAAAACATTAGGAATGTTGGCCGGAGAAGTAAAACCGGGAGTTACGACGCTTCACTTGGACAAACTTGCAGAAACATTTATCAGAGATCATGGAGCTATTCCAGGGTTTTTGGGCTTGTACGATTTCCCTAACACACTTTGCATGAGTCCAAATGCACAAGTCGTTCACGGAATACCTAATAAGGATATGTTGGTAGAAGGTGACATCATCTCAATCGATTGTGGTGCTTTAAAAAATGGATTCTATGGAGACCACGCCTATACCTTTGAAGTTGGCGAAGTTGCTACTGAAACCAAAAAGCTTTTAGAAGTGACCAAGCAAAGCTTGTACGAAGGAATTCGACAATTTAAGGCAGGAAATAGAGTTGGAGACGTAGGGTTTGCCATTCAAAAATACGCAGAAGATCACGGTTATGGTGTCGTTAGAGAATTGGTAGGTCATGGGGTTGGTCGCGTGATGCACGAAGATCCGGAAATGCCTAACTACGGAAAAAGAGGAAGAGGTAAAAAGTTTGTTGAAGGGATGGTTGTTGCCATCGAACCTATGATCAATATGGGAACTAAAAACATCAATCAATTGAACGATGGATGGACTATCTTGACCAAAGATGGAAAACCATCAGCACATTTTGAGCACGATGTAGCTATCGTCAATGGGAAACCAGAGTTACTATCTACATTCAAGTATATCGACGAAGTTTTGGGAACACAAACCAATGCTGAAGACGAATTTATTGCAAAACTATAGCTATTTGAAAGCTTTTAAATACATCCTAAATAGTATTCCCCGACCTTTGTTGATCAAAGCCAGTTACTGGGCTAGTCCTTTCGTAGGATTTTACCTAAAAGGAACAAAATACTTCGATCCTATCAATGGTAAATCCTATCGTAAATTTTTACCTTATGGATACGAAACACAAAGGGAAAACGTCTTGGCACCAGGCACAATGTCCCTAGAAAGACATCGCTTGTTGTGGTTGTTTTTAAAAGAAAAAACAGATTTTTTTACTACAAACAAAAAAGTACTTCATGTAGCACCAGAACAATGTTTTTACAAACGTTTTAGGAAACAAAAAAATATAAACTACTTAACGACTGATTTGTATTCTCCATTGGCAGATGTTAAGGCAGACATATGTGACTTACCCTTCGAAGACAACAGCTATGATGTAATTTTATGCAATCATGTATTGGAACATATCGAGGATGACCAAAAAGCAATGCGTGAATTGTTTCGTGTCTTAAAACCTGGAGGTTTCGGTATTTTTCAAGTTCCTCAAGAATTGGAGAGAGCAACAACCTATGAAGATTGGAGTATCACAAGCCCTGAAGAACGGAGAAAACACTTTGGTCAGTACGACCATGTACGCGTTTACGGTCGTGATTATTTTGACAAATTAAGATCTGTCGGATTTTCAGTTGATGAAATTCAATGCAAAGACATTGCAAACACTGCTGAGATTGATAAAATGGCGCTTTCGTCTAAAGAAATTATCCCTTTCTGTACGAAGACAATATAAACCTTGTTTGAATACACATTCCTTATTGAAGTAATTCCAGTGAAGGAGATTTGTAAGAATTGTAATTTCCAGTAGCATCGGTATACAAAAGGAATACCTTTAACTCAGGGTGTTCTTTTAAAAAATCTATAGAACGTTTAAAGCCCATGGCCATAAAAGCAGTTGCGTATCCATCCACATCTGCACAATCCATTTCTCCGATGACTGTTGCACTCAGCAGATCTCTTTTTGCAGTATAACCCGTTTTTGCATCAATAGTATGTACATACTTTTCACCCGTAATAGAGTCTATTTTAAATTTCCTATAATTTCCAGAAGTAGCCATGGATTCATTTTTCAATGCTACAACAGTTTGTAAAGACCTTGAGCCATCAAAATTAGGTTTTTCAATACCAATTCTCCAAAACTGATTGTTTGCATTGCTTCCCTTGACTCTCAACTCCCCTCCAATTTCAATCATATAGTTGCTAATTCCCTGACGCTCAAGATAACGTCCCACAACGTCAGCTCCATACCCTTTAGCGATGGCATTGAAATCAAGATAATTATTCGGAGATGTTTTTATAACTTTTGCATTTTGAATGGTTATTTTATCAAAACCTACATACTGCATTAAAGAATCTATTTTATAAGAGTTTAAATTAGAAATGGAATTGCCGGGACCAAAACCCCAAGCATTGACAAGTAAGCCAATTGTAGGATCAAAATCGCCATCTGTTTCACGATAAATTCGCTTGGATTTTTCGAACACTTCTATAAAAAGGGAATCCACCACAATAGTGCTATTCCCAGCATTTATCTTTGAGATAGCAGAAGAAGAAAGATATGTAGATAATGAGTTGTTGACAGCCTGAAAAAGACTGTCGACTGTTTTTTCAAGTTTTGGCAGACGTTCTCCAATAGTCACTATATGAAAACGAGTACCAAAAACATTTCCTTCTAGTTTTACGACTTCTGGTACAGTTTTTGAACAAGAAAAAGAAAAGAAAATTAGTACTAAAAAAGGACTTATTAATTTTAACTTAAACATCGTGTAGGTATTGAAGTGTTATAAAAAGTATAATATAGTCGATAATACGATAATATATTTATAATATTTAATATATTTGCACAAAATTAAATCATTTTTACATCTCATGAAAAATCTAATCACATTATTTTCTCTTAGTGCATTGTTGTTATCTTCTTGTGTATCAAAGAAGGAATTTACAGAATTGCAAAACACAAATTCAAAGACGAAACAAGCTTTGGAAGACGCGAACACTTCTTTAACTAATACAGCAAACGACTTAGAAAAAGAACGTGCTAAAATAGCTTCGTTAGAAGACAAAATCGACTACCTAGAAAAAGGAAACGAAAGAAGTCTTGAATTTGTAGACAACTTGACTGTTTTATCAAAAAGTGCTTCTGCAAACGTTAAAGAAACGTTGAGCCAATTGAGTAAAAAAGATGAGTACATCAAACACATTCAAGCGGTAAACTCAAAAAGAGATTCTCTTAATTTAGCGGTTGCTTTCAACTTGAAAAAAGTATTGAACAACGGATTGAACGACGAAGACATCCAAGTAAACATTGAAAAAACTGTCGTTTACATCTCTATCGCTGATAGATTATTATTCAACAGTGGATCATTCAGAGTTTCTAGCAGAGCTGACAAAATTCTTAAGAAAGTTGCTGATGTAATCAACGCGCAACCAGAAATGGACGTAATGATTGAAGGACATACTGACAACAAAACAATCAAAACTGATGTTTTGGATGACAACTGGGATTTATCTGTAAAACGTGCAACTTCTATCGTGAGAAAACTTCAAGGACAATTTGAAGTAGCTCCAGAGAGATTGATCGCAGCAGGAAGATCTAGCTATAAGCCTTTAGTAGAAAACGATTCTAAAGCAAATATGGCTAAGAACAGAAGAACAAAAATCATCATCATGCCTAAATTGGACCAGTTCTTTGAACTTTTAGATGAGAAAAACTAATTCGAACTATTTCGATATAAAAAAGGGCCTTCAATATGAAGGCCCTTTTTTTTGTGGATTTTTTTTAACCGTGAATGGTTTCATTCTTTCCATATTTTGTAATGATACTATTTTCAAAAACCAACCACTCTTTCCAACGTTTATCTACATCAATCCTACCACCATATTTTCGTGCATAACCTATAAATGTAGTATAATGTCCAGCTTCACTAATCATCAGTTCTCTATAAAACTTGGACAACTCCTCATCTTTGATATTTTCGGACAAAACCCTAAATCGCTCACAACTTCTCGCCTCTATTAAAGCAGAAAACAACAAGCGATCTACCAAAGCATCTTCTCTTGACCCTCCTTTTTTCATAAATTGATACAGCTCATTTACATAAGGATCTTTGCGTTCTCTACCCAATACACTCCCACGCTTTTTAATGAGCTCATGTACCATCTCAAAATGCTCTATTTCCTCTTTAGCGAGGGCTAGCATGTCAGAAACCAAATCAGAAAGGTTTGGGTTGAATGTGATGATCGTAATGGCATTGGTGGCTGCTTTTTGCTCACACCAAGCATGATCTGTTAAAATTTCATCGATATTTGATTCTACTATGTTTACCCACCTAGGATCTGTCGCCAATTCTAAGTGCAGCATTTTACCGTTTTTCATATTACAAAAATAATCAAAATAGTAAAGGAAAGAAAAACAGACACAGCAGAAGACCTCAAAATGATACTTGAATAAAACTTATAAACAAAAAAAAGAGAGGCATCAACGCCTCTCCTCTTCGTAAAAAACTCAACAAAAAGTCTTTATTCTTTTATAATTTTATAAGTAGCAGTAGCTGAATCAATAGTTACTTGCATCAAATAAACACCGGTGTTCAAACTTGAAATATCAATAGTGTCTGAGTTTGAATTGAGTGTCGTATTCAAAACATTTTTTCCTAAGGATGAATAAAAAGAAACGTTTTGAATAGCTTCTTGTGCATTCAAATGAATACTATTTTTAGCAGGGTTTGGAGCATAACTAAAGTTGTAAGCTTCAAGTGTATTATTACTTAATGGCGCATTTGCAACAGTTAAGGTAAACTCAAAATTATTGTTCAACTCACTTGGAGCACCTGGATTAGTAAGTTGATTCCAATCAGCTCCTTCTTTAGAATACACATTAAATACCACTTTTGAAACTGTACCATCTACATAGTCTTTATTGTATTTGAGTGCTACATAAACAATTTTTTGCCCGTCATCAGCAATACATCCATTATAGTGGTTGAGTGTATTTCTTCCTTTAGCAGCTCCTACCAAATCGAAATCATCTCCTTCTACTTTAACAACTAACTGATCTTGTGTTGTTAGATATTTATCAGAAATAGGTCCTGAAACATTCATCTTAAAAATCATGTATTTTTCAGGAACTGTATCTTTTATTTTCATGCTGGCAACATTTAAAGTTCCTACACCAGATGTTGCTGTTGCACTAGAAAAACTAATCCCTTTGAAATTTAGTTTATTACCTTCAGCATCTTCAACTTTTTTATTACATTCAAGTGTACTTGAAAAAGCCATTACAGCTTTAGTTAATGAAATCGGATCACTATTCTGTGAGAAAATTTGTGCTGAAAAAAATGCTAGAAAAGCAAATAATGTAATTTTTTTCATGGTTTAAATATTTATAAAGTTAGATGCATAAAATTAAGACAAACATGTAAAAATTATCGACTAAACATTACATAAATTGATTTAAATATTTCAAGAGAGGGGTAATCTGTTCTTAAGTAGTCGGAGTTTTGTTAAAAACCCTAAAACAAAAAATAACCCGACCAATGGTCGGGTTATTTTATGCATAAAATGATATAGTACTATATGTTTTTAGCCAACCAATCTCCTACTTCAGAAGTTCCGTAAGCCTTTCCTCCATCTGCCAAGTCCTCAGTAACAACACCTTCAGACAGAGCTTTGTTGACTGCAGCTCTCATTGCTTTTCCTTCTTCTTGTAAACCAAAGTTTTCAAACATCATAGCAGCAGACAAAATAGTAGCCATTGGATTGGCGATATTCAATCCTGTTGCTTGTGGATACGAACCGTGTATAGGCTCAAAAAGAGCAATATCTGCTCCCATAGAGGCAGATGGCATCAATCCCATTGATCCAGAAATTACAGAAGCTTCATCTGTTAGAATATCTCCGAACAAGTTTTCTGTAATCAACACATCATATGAATTTGGCCATTGCACCAAGCGCATCGCAACCGCATCAACAAACTCATAAGATACCTCAACTTCTGGATAGTCTTTCTCCATTGCTTGTACTGTCTCTCTCCACAAACGAGATGTTTCTAATACATTTGCTTTGTCTACACAACATAACTTTTTTGTACGTGTCATTGCCAATTCAAATCCTTTTTTAGCCAAACGTTGTACTTCTTCTCTTGTGTATACACAATTATCAAAGGCAGTTTCTCCACCGTCTCTTCTTCCTTTTTCACCAAAGTAAATACCTCCAGTCAATTCACGTAAGAAAACTAAATCTGTACCTTCGATACGTTCTCTCTTTAAAGGGGATTTATCTAACAAAGAAGGGAAAGTAAAAGTAGGACGTACATTGGCAAACAAACCTAATTTTTTACGCATTTTCAACAAACCTTGCTCAGGACGAACTTTCGCAGAAGGATCGTTGTCAAATCTAGGATGTCCAATAGCACCAAACAATACCGCATCAGAAGCTACACAAATATCATGCGTTTCGTCTGGGTAAGGATCACCAACTGCGTCTATTGCAGCAGCACCTGTTAAGGCTGGTTTCCAATTTAATTCGTGTCCAAATTTTGAAGCTACTGCATCAGATACTTTTACAGCTTGATCGATTACTTCAGGTCCAATTCCGTCTCCGGCCAAAAGGGCAATATTTAATTTCATTTGTATAATAATTAAGTATAATTTTTAAAATCTATTTATTGATATGTTGTAGAAATTGTCAAGTTATGAAACTGACATTTCTATAATGTTTAACATTTTTTCAGTGGCTTTGATAGCAGATACCGTTTGATCTGAATCCAAACCTCTACTGATAAATTCTTTTTGTGTACTCTTCCAAGTAATTACAGTTTCACACAAGGCGTCCGAATTAGAACCTGGTGGGATACGAACTGCATAATCTATCAAAGAAGGAAGTACTTTGGTTGTATGCTCAGCATAAACTAATCGCAAAGCGTTCATAAAAGCATCGAATTGTCCATCACCATTAGCATTGGCTTCATACAAATCGCCATCAATACGAACTGCGATTGTTGCTGAAGGTTTGAGTCCTTTTGCATGTGTGAGAACGTAACTATCAATCAATACCTTTTCTTCTAATGTATTGCTATCCAAAACATCTGAAATGATATAAGGTAAGTCGTCTTGGGTAACCAATTCTTTTTTATCCCCTAATTCAATAATACGTTGCGTTACTTTCTTAAGGTCTTCATCATTCAATTGCAATCCTAAATCTTGCAAGTTTTTTTGAATATTGGCTTTACCTGAGGTTTTCCCTAATGCATATTTTCTTTTTCTACCAAAACGTTCTGGCAACAAATCATTGAAATACAAATTATTTTTATTGTCCCCGTCAGCGTGAATTCCAGCAGTTTGAGTAAACACGTTGGCTCCTACTACTGGTTTGTTGACAGGAATTCTAAAACCTGAGAAGTTTTCTACCAGTTTACTCACCTTATTCAAAGAAGATTCGTTGACACCTACTGATACGTCTTCCATAAAATCATTGATCACAGCTATCACACTCGATAAAGGTGCATTTCCAGCGCGTTCTCCCATCCCATTGACCGTTAAGTGCAATCCGTTTACTCCCGACTTGATAGCTTCCATAACATTTGCCACACTCAAATCATAATCGTTGTGAGCGTGAAAATCGAAATGAAAATCAGGATAACGTTCTCTTAAGATTGTTATATAATTGGAGGATTCTTCGGGTGTTAGAACTCCTAATGTATCAGGAAGTAGTACTCTTTTGATGTTTTGTGTTTGTAAGAAATCTAAAAACTGAAATACATAGTCCGAAGAATTTCGCATACCATTGCTCCAATCTTCAAGATATACATTGGTTGCTATCTCTAATGAACTTGCTTTTTCAATAACAAAAGAAATTTCTTCAAAATGTTCTTGTGGTGTTTTCTTCAATTGATGGGTCAAGTGATTCATAGACCCTTTGGTCAATAAGTTTTGAACTTTTGCACCTGCTTCCAACATCCACTCTAAAGAGCGACCTCCATCAACAAAGGTCAACACCTCAACATTGTCTAAGTATTCATTTTGAGAAGCCCATTGTGTGATTTCTTTCACTGCTCGTAGTTCTCCTTCAGAAACTCTCGCGGAGGCAACTTCAATTCGATCTACGCAAAGCTCTTCTAACAATAACTTGGCTATTGTAAGTTTTTCAGAAACGGAAAAAGACACTCCGGAAGTTTGTTCCCCGTCGCGTAGTGTCGTATCCATGATTTCAATTTTTCTTTTTGTCATTGTATAAAATTCAATGTTGAAAATCAAACGAAAGAAACATTCAAAGAATATTTCTTTATACTACAAAAAGCGCTCGATACTTGTATCGATACGCTTTTTATAATTTTTGCACTATACTATCCTTTAGAAAGGACGATTCTCTGCAAAAGCAGTAATCTCACTTTCAATATTTTTCAAGTAATCAATATCGTCGAAACCGTTCAACATATTGTCTTTTTTGTATCCGTTGATTTCAAAAGACTCAGTCTCCCCAGTAGCAACTAAAGTTACGGATTGCGCTTGTAAATCTACTTTGATTTCAGTTTTAGGATCTGCTTCTATAGCAGCAAACAGAGCATCTGTAAACCCTGCAGAAACTTGTACAGGTAACACCCCAACGTTCAAACAGTTATTCTTAAAGATATCTGCAAATGCTGAAGAAATTACACATCTTAAACCAAAATCATACACAGACCAAGCTGCGTGTTCTCTAGAAGATCCAGAACCAAAGTTCCTACCTCCTACTAATATTTTTGAACCTGCGTATTTTGCATCGTTCAATGGGAAATCTGCTTTAGGTGTACCGTCTGCTTCATACCTCCAATCACGGAAGAAATTATCTCCAAACCCTTTACGCTCCGTCGCTTTTAAGAAACGAGCAGGGATAATTTGATCTGTATCTACATTTTCCGTTGGTAACGGGTATGCAGTACTTGTCAATACTTCAAATTTATCGTAAGCCATAATATATATATTTTAGTTTTCTAGAAAAAACCCTAGAAAACTGCGTCACTTTATGCGTTTAAAATTGTTCTTGGATCCGTTACAACACCCTCTACTGCAGAAGCTGCAGCCACCAATGGTGATGCTAGTAATGTTCTAGACCCTGGTCCTTGACGTCCTTCAAAGTTTCTGTTTGAAGTACTTACAGATAACTTACCTGCAGGTATTTTGTCATCGTTCATAGCCAAACACGCAGAACATCCTGGTTCTCTTAAAACAAATCCAGCTTCACTAATTACAGTATCCAAACCTTCTTCTTTGATTTGATCCACTACTTTATGTGATCCAGGAACCAACCATGCAGTAACATTGTCAGCTTTTTTTCTACCTTTTACAATAGAACAAAAAGCTCTAAAATCTTCAATACGACCATTCGTACAAGATCCTAAAAACACAAAATCAATCTTTTTACCGATCATTGCCTCTCCTTCAGAGAAGTCCATATAACCTAAAGATTTTTTATACGTTTCAACCCCACCTTCTACATTTTCAGCATTCG
Source organism: Flavicella sp. (assembly GCA_042091695.1). Classification (GTDB taxonomy): domain Bacteria; phylum Bacteroidota; class Bacteroidia; order Flavobacteriales; family Flavobacteriaceae; genus Flavicella. The sequence goes on along the minus strand of JBELHA010000001.1, from coordinate 96,477 downwards.
GAATGGATTTAGAAACTCCAATTCCCATTCCTGGGTTTGTTCCATAAGTAATCATCGGCTCAATATCAGCAGCGTCATAATTGAACTCTACGTCAAATTCAGCTCCTTCCTCTGTGTACAATGTTTCCCAATAAGCCATCGCTTTGTCCCAAGCTGCTCCTTTTGGAGTTTGAGATCTACCCGCTATATAATCGTATGTTTTTTGATCAGGTGCAATCATACCTCCACGTGCTCCCATCTCAATAGACAAGTTACACACAGTCATACGACCTTCCATTGTCATGTCTTCAAAAACATCTCCTGCATATTCTACAAAAAATCCAGTTGCTCCCGAAGTTGTCTGTTTTGCAATAATATACAAAGCCACATCTTTAGGTGTTACACCCAACCCAAGAGTACCATTTACATTGATACGCATTTTCTTAGGCTTTGGCTGCATGATACATTGTGTAGACAAAACCATTTCTACTTCAGAAGTACCAATACCAAAAGCAATTGCTCCAAAAGCCCCATGAGTAGATGTATGTGAATCTCCACATACTATAGTTGCTCCAGGAAGGGTAATCCCATTTTCTGGTCCAACTACGTGCACAATACCATTGTTGATATCACCTAATCCCCAGTGGGAAATTCCGTGATTTTTAGCGTTTCTTTCCAAGGCATCTAATTGGTTTGCAGACAATGCATCTTCTACCGGTAAATGTTGGTTTATTGTGGGTGTGTTGTGATCTGCCGTAGCAAATGTACGTTGCGGATATACTACACTATTCCCTCTACTCTCTAACCCTAAAAAAGCTACAGGACTTGTAACCTCATGGATAAAATGACGGTCTATAAAAAAAACATCCGGTCCGTCTTTTACCTGACGGACAACATGTGAATCCCATACTTTGTCAAACAATGTTTTTGCCATTATTGTGAACTTTTAATATTTATACTTATTCAGCCACCAAAAGTAAGATATCAAATGAGAAGAAACGAATTTATCTGAAAAATGTTTACTGTATTCACTGCAACTTAAAAAACAAAAACACCAATAAAAACAATAGCTATATGGTTTTTTTTTACGATGTCTACAACGTAAAAGTAGTTGTAGTTTCCTTTTAAAAAACAAATAATTACAACGCTTTTATTTGACAAAAAAACAAAATCTAAAACTGAGGTAAAATAGTATATATTGCAATCATTAAATTGACAAACATGATTTCATTCAAAAAGCTAAGCGCTCTAGTTTTTGTATTTTTTATTTTTTACGCAAACTCTTTTGCACAAAAAGCAAACAAACCCAATATTGTCATCATCAATGTTGACGATTTAGGGTGGAAAGATCTTGGATATATGGGAAGTACTTACTACGAAACACCTAACATTGATGCTTTAGCGAAAGAAAGTATGCAGTATAGCAATGCCTATGCAGGAGCTGCCAATTGCGCTCCAAGTAGAGCTTGCTTACTCTCGGGAACAAATACTCCCAAACACGGAGTGTATACTGTAGGATCTTCGAGTAGGGGAAAAAAGAAACTACGAAAATTAATTCCAGTAAAAAACACGCTGCACCTGAACAACAAAGTATGCACCCTTCCTAAATTCTTACAATCACAAGGTTATGAGACTGCTAGCTTTGGTAAATGGCACGTAGGAATAGACCCTAAAAAACAAGGTATAGATCACAATATTGGTGGAAGTGACAAAGGAAGTCCAGGAAAAGGTGGTTATTTTTCGCCCTATACAATTGACAATATTATTGATGGTCCAGAAGGAGAGTATTTAACAGATAGAATTGCCTCTGAGGTTGTAAGCTACCTTTCAAGACCAAAAGAAAAACCATTTTTTCTATACATTCCTTTTTATAGTGTTCACACTCCTATTCAGGGCAAACAAGAATTGGTAGAGAAATTCAGACAAAAAAAAGGCAGTATGGGGCAAAAAAACCCTAACTATGCTGCTATGCTTGCAACTATGGATACCAATATTGGTAAAATCCTTACAGCCTTAGACAAACAAAACCTCAGCCAAAACACACTTTTGATTTTTACATCCGATAATGGTGGGATCAACTTTATCTCGGACCAAAATCCACTTAGAGCAGGTAAGGGCTCCTATTACGAAGGAGGCATAAGAATCCCTCTACTCATACGATACCCTAAAATGATCAAAGCAGGAACTAGCTCTGACCAAATAGTATCTCACTTAGACTTCTTTAAAACAATACAATCTATAGTGACTCCTGAAATTACAAACACACAATTAGACGGGATAGATATACAGCACACTTTCAAAGGCGAGATTACCAAACGAGACTTGTATTTTCATTTCCCAATCTATCTTCAGGCTTATAGAAAAGGAAAAGACGAATCTAGAGACCATAACTTTAGAACAAGACCAGGCTCAGTCATCCGATCAGGCAATTGGAAATTGCACTATTACTACGAAGACCAACAAATGGAATTGTACGATTTGAATAAAGACCTATCTGAATCAAATAATTTAGTAGATATATTTCCTGAAAAATCGAAAGAACTTCACAGACAACTTAAAATTTGGCTTAAAAAAAACAAAGCAAAAGTCCCTAGTAAAAATAATCCCTATTTTGCAAATGAATAAGTGCTAAATTATTCTGTAAAAGTAACTACCAAATGCTCTGTGAAAGGAATGACGATGTTAATTTCGAGTGAGTTTTGATATTTTAATAAAAAGAGGAGACCGATTAGAAAAAAAGTCATGAATACGGCCACTTGATTCTCAGAAATGTTTTTAAAAATTTTCATTATAATTTCCCATTAAATTAATTTAAAAAATAGTTCTCTTTGATTTTAAACACTTAAAATTGGCAAAGAACCCATAAGGGGGAACCAAGGGGATTACAATATACAAAAAATAAATAACACTGATTATCAGACGGATATAGAAGCTAATTTCTACCTTTTTCATCAGGATATAAAAGAAAAACAGGATCACTCTGCCAATACTGCTTTGTAGCAACATCCATAATGGTGAGCGAATTCTTATGTGCAGCTCCAGTATCAATATTCCACACATTCGCTTTTTTAAGAGGTTTGTCTTCCTCAATTCTTGAAAGTGCAGTATGTCCGATAAAAATTTCTTTATAATGGGTAAGTCGTTTGGGATAAAATTTAGAAGCTATTGTCAAGCTTGGGTCCATTGCCAAAGCTAACTCCCAAAGAGAACGATCCCAATAAAACATTTTTTCAAAATATTCTTCTTTAACTCCATTGTGATTCGTAAAACCTGCATGAACAAAAAGTCTATTTTCAGTATCGATGTAGTAGTTTTTTAAATTTTCAAAAAAATACATATGGATATTTCTAAAATTCATATCTACTTTTGCATAGGCGTCTACAGAAGCTTGACCTCCATGTACTAACCACTTTTCATTACTCTCACCATATTTAAGCCATCGGTAACACAAATCATCGTGATTTCCTCGCAAGAAAACGCATGTATGGGTATCTTTTAATTGGATCAAATAATTGACAACCTCTGGTGACTGACTCCAGCCATCTACATAATCTCCCAAAAAAATAAGGGTGTCTTCTGTCGTAACCTCTGCTCTTTCTAAAACTTGTTGCAATGCTCTAAAAGCTCCGTGAATATCTCCTATAACAAATGTTCTCGCATGTTTCTTCATAGATATCAAAGCTAGTAAAATGAAGTCAAAACACATGTTAAAAAAAGGTTTTTAATTCTAAAACAACACATAGCTTTATTGGTATCTCTCTTAAAAATAAATTTGTGCAACCGTAGAAATCGCATTAATTTTGACCGACAAATCTATAGCTGTAGCTCATGAGAAAACTTAAAAATAGCGAACTGAACCGATTGGAGGTTACCGCATATAAAAAAACGGTAAAAACACCGGTAATCGTTGTACTCGATAATATTAGAAGTTTGAACAATATCGGCTCTGTCTTTAGAACAAGTGATGCTTTTGCTGTTGAGAAAATTTATCTCTGTGGCATCACTGCAACACCTCCTAACAAAGACATTCACAAAACCGCTTTGGGAGCCACTGAATCTGTAGATTGGGAGTACGTGGAAGATACTGAGGTACTGGTTAAGAATTTACAAGAAAAAGGAATTATCGTAGCTGCTATCGAACAGGCAGACAACGCTACACTTTTACAGGATTTTAAGGTTTCGAAACAAAAACGCTATGCAATTGTATTGGGAAATGAAGTAAAAGGGGTGCAGCAATCTGTAGTTAGCAATTCTGACCATTGCATTGAGATACCTCAATTTGGCACCAAACACTCTTTAAACATCTCCGTAACGACAGGAGTTGTCTTGTGGTCGTTTTTGGAAAAATTAAAACTATAGCAAAACAAAAGTGATATAGTGCTAAAAACCCAACATCATTTTTGCAATTAGGAAATAAATCAAGATCCCAAAGATATCATTACTCGTTGTAATAAAAGGTCCTGTTGCCAAAGCTGGATCAATACCTCTCTTGTCTAAAAGTATAGGGATAAAAGTTCCGACCAAAGCTGCAATGATGATTACTACTAACAAGGAAGAAGAAATCACATAATTAATGGTTAAATCATAGCCCTGTAACAAACCATAGCCCAACACCAAAAGTGCTAAAACTATACCGTTGACCAAGCCCAAACCAACTTCTTTCATCAAGCGGTCCCACATACTTCCTTTGATATTCGCATTGGCCAATCCTTGCACTACAATTGCACTCGACTGTACTCCCACGTTACCCGCCATAGCGGCTATCAACGGTGTAAAAAAGAACAATATCTTGTATTTCTCAAGTGCTTCTTCAAAACCTCCCATGATGTAAGCAGCTCCAAGCCCTCCAAACAATCCTAGCACTAACCACGGCAAGCGTGCTTTGGTCAATTGTAGTATCCCATCATCGGCCTCTACATCATCTGTAATACCTGCTGCCATTTGATAATCTTTATCTGCCTCGTCTCGGATTACATCTACAATATCGTCAATGGTAATCTGACCAACCAAACGGTCCATCTCGTCTACTACAGGAACCACAAACAAATCGTATTTCTGCATGGTTTTGGCTACATCCTCGTCTTGATCGTCTGTGCGAACGGAGGTGATTTTAGGGTTGTACACTTCTCTGACCGGAGTTCTTGTAGACGTAGTCAATAAACTCTTCAATGACAATCGTCCCTTTAAAACATCATTATCGTCTACAACATAAATCGTATGTACCTTGTCATAATCTGCTGCTTGAATACGCATTTCTTTGACACAGTGCATATTGGTCCAATTCTCGTTGACTTTGATCAACTCCTTTCCCATCAAACCTCCTGCGGTGTCCTCTTCATAACGCAACAAGTCCACAATATCTTTGGCGTGCTCTACATCTTCTATCTGAGAAATTACCTCTTTCTTTTGTTCTTCTGACAATTCTCCAATAATATCGGCAGCATCGTCAGATTCTAACTCATCAATCTCCTTTGCTATCTCTTTAGAAGACAATTCTTTTAGAATTTTTTCACGAATATCATCGTCTATCTCTGTCAGAATATCAGAGGTCTTTTCAGCATCCAATAGCTTGATGATAAACAAGGCATTTTCAAAATTCAAATCGTCTAACACCTCAGCGATATCGGCATGATGTACCTCCGAAAACAATTGTGACAACTGGAGTTCCTCTTTGCTTTCGATCAGTTGCTCTACATGCGCAACGAATTCATTGGTGAGTTCAAACTGCATCTTTCTCTATAGTTAAGGTAAGATTGATAAATTCTTCAACAGACAACTGTTCAGGTCGTTTTGTAAACAAAGTTGTCTGTCGTAGTTCCTCTGATAAATTTAGGGTTTTTAAACTACTTCTCAACATTTTTCTACGTTGTCCAAAGGCTGTCTTTACAACCCTAAAAAACAATTTTTCATCCACTGGAAGGGTGAAATTATCTTTTCGTATCATACGAATTACACCTGAATCGACCTTTGGTGGCGGATCAAAAACTGTTGGTGGTACCGTAAATAAATATTCAACATCATAAAAAGCCTGGGCTAATACAGACAATATTCCATATTTTTTTGAACCCTCTTTCTCCGCAATTCGCTCTGCAACCTCTTTTTGAAACATTCCAGAAAACTCAGGAATCTGCTGTCTATTTTCCAGTGTTTTAAAAACTATTTGAGTAGAGATATTGTAGGGGAAATTTCCAATAATTGCGAAAGGCTCGTCTTTAAAGAAATTTGAAATATTTATTTTTAGAAAATCTTCAGAAATAATTCTCGGTGCTAGATTCAGATAGGTATTTTGTAGATATGCGACAGATTCTGTGTCTATCTCAATAACATGTGTCGTGAGGTCTTTATCTAACAAATACTTAGTCAACACACCCATTCCAGGGCCTATTTCAAGTACTTTTGTATAGTTTTTTTCCGTGAGCGTGTCTGCAATATCTTTAGCTATCTGCTCGTCTTTTAAAAAATGTTGTCCTAGATGCTTTTTGGCTTTTACACTCATAACTCGTGAATTTTATTTAAGTCTAAGTATACCTATAAAGTAACCCAAGACATCTTTTTATTAATTATTTGAAGAAAATTGTTGGTCTACCAATTGCAACTCTGTTTCAAAATACACAAATTGTCCCGCAAACATTGCATTTGCCTTGTTTTTTAGCTGAAGTGCATCTTCTGAATGGTAAGCAACAAGCGTTTGCTGGTCCAAAACTTCATATTGAACACTGTAGGTAACACCTCCCATATCCTCTTCTACCAAGACCTTGCACATTTTAGCTGACAAAAATTTACCTGTAGCTAACATTTCGGGAATGTGTGTTTCTCGCATCCAAGTCAACCATTTTGAGACTGCAACTTCTTGAATATTTGTTGTGATATTATAGATATACATATAAGCTTTGTATTTTTTTGTTTGCTTCGGCAAAGATACGGAGAATACACGGGAAATGAAATAGAGTTTTAAAGTGTTCCTAAGAAGAAAAAAAGGAAATTCAGGTAAACAAATAAACTCTCTTTTACACCTTAAAGTATACATATGAAAACAAGTAACCTCATTTTCATACTTCTAGTTGCACAACAGCTAGTGGAAGCTCAAATCGCAATCAATAAACAATTTAAAACCAAAATTACATCCAAAAATTCAACGGAGATGTGCAGTATTCAAAAAAGATTGAAATTCGCAAAAAGCCATTTAAAAATCCTTACTTTGAACTCGACTGCTCGACAATTGCATGTTCAGAGGTATAGAATTTTCAATCTGACGAAGGCTTTTGTATCAATCTTAAAAACAGACAATCACAAAAACCTAAATCAAAAAAGCCAACTATACAGTTGGCTTTTTTTGTTTTGTCTTTAGGATGTAAATTATTTGATCATGTCAAAACCTGTATACGGCACTAGAACTTCTGGAATCGTAATCCCTTCTGCTGTTTGATTGTTTTCAAGCAATCCTGCCAAAACACGTGGCAATGCCATCGCACTTCCGTTCAAGGTATGTGCCAATTGTTTTTTACCTTCTTTGTTTTTGTAACGCAACTTCAAACGATTTGCTTGGAAATTTTCAAAATTGGATACAGAACTCACCTCCAACCATTTTTCTTGCGCAGTAGAATAAATCTCAAAATCATAGGTCAATGCCGAAGTAAAGCCTAAATCACCTGCACATAATTTTAAAATACGATATGGCAAGCCTAATGCTTCCAATAAATTTTTAACATGAGCGACCATGCCATCTAAGGCTGCATATGAGTTTTCTGGTAACTCCAAACGAACAATCTCTACCTTGTCAAACTGATGCAAACGGTTCAAACCGCGTACATGCGCACCATAAGATCCTGCTTCTCTTCGGAAACAAGGCGTATAGGCCGTATTTGTAATAGGGAAATCTTCTTCTTTTAAGAGTACATCTCTATAAATATTTGTAACAGGTACTTCTGCTGTTGGAATCAAATACAAATCATCTTTAGCGTCGTGGTACATTTGCCCCTCTTTATCTGGCAATTGCCCCGTTGCAATACCTGAAGCTTCGTTTACCAAGTAAGGAGGTTGCACCTCATCGTAACCCGCTGCTGTATTTGTATCCAAAAAATAATTGATTAAGGCACGTTGCAAACGCGCTCCTTTACCTTTGTATACTGGAAAACCAGCTGCTGAAATTTTATTTCCTAGTTCGAAATCAATGATATCATATCTCTTTACCAACTCCCAATGAGGCTTCGCTCCTTCATACAAATTTGGAATTTCTCCGTGTTCAAAAACAACTTCATTGTCCTCCTCGGATGTTCCTGCAGGAACTATAGGGTTCGGAATATTTGGAAGCGTGTACAACAAGGTCTGTAACTCATTCGTCACCTCTGTCAATGTATCTGACAACGCTTTTGAACTTTCTTTAAGAGTCGCTGTTTTTTCTTTGAGTAAAGCTGCTTTCTGAGGTTCTCCAGACTTGAAAAGCATTCCGATCTCTTTGGATAGCTTATTAGACTCTGACAAAGTAGCATCTAATTTCGTTTGCGTCCCTTTTCTGTCTTCATCTAATTGTAGCACAGCAGAAACCGCCTGCTCGAAATCTTTTACACCTCGTTTCTCCAAACCTGCTAGTACAGCTTCTTTGTGGTCTTTGATATATTGAACTTGTAACATTTGTATCAGTGTTTTAAAAAGGCAAATTTAAAAAAATAGATGAGCTATTCGCATAAAAAATAAAGAATAGTTTGACCCTAAAACAATGCAAATAAGATAAAAAGAAAGAAAAATTTAACGCTTTAGCTTCTACACATAGGCTTTCACCATGTTTAGTGAACGCTCTTTATCTTCAAACAGTTGAATTTTCAATTGCTCTAACGAATGAAACTTCTGTTCCTCTCTAATAAAATCAAGCAATTCAACTTGAATCTTATGTCCGTATAAATCTCCTTCAAAATTAAAGAAATGTGTTTCTAGAGTACGTTTTGACCCATTAACAGTTGGACGAACCCCTATATTCATCATGCCGTACTTCCAAACGCCCTGAAGTTGAGAACGCACCAAATAGACTCCGTTTTTTGGGATCAACTTGTAGTTTTCCACTATTTCTAAATTAGCCGTAGGAAAACCAATCGTATTTCCGATTCTATCCCCTGTTACAATTGTGCCTGACAAGGAGAATGAATTTCCTAAATATGTATTTGCTTTATGAACATCTCCAGAGGATAATGCCTTTCTAATTTTAGTAGAACTAACGGATATAGCATCGATATCTAAAGCTGAAATCTCATCTACTTTAAAATCATACATATGACCGTATTCCTCCAACTGCTCAAAATTTCCTTCTCTATTTTTTCCAAAACGATGGTCGTAACCAATAACCAACTGCGCCGTATCTAAATGCTCTACCAAAACAGAACGCACAAACTCATGGGCCGTCAATCTCGAAAAAGCAGCATCGAAAGGGTGTATGATTAGATAGTCCAACCCTGTTTTTTCTAGCATAGCAATACGCTCTTCAATGGTGTGTATCAACTTTATGGAAGCGTCTTTTTGTAAGACCATCCTAGGATGAGGAAAAAAAGTAAGCAGCACAGAATTGTAATTTTCCTTTTTTGAAGTAGCTACCAATTTCTCAAGTATCTTTTGATGCCCTAAATGCACACCATCGAATGTACCAATGGTAACAATTGATTTTTTAGATATTGTAAAATTGTTGTAATTTTTAATTACCTTCAAAGGATACATATTTGTGATTGCTGTTGCTGCAAATTTACAATCCTTTTTCAATTAAAAAACAGCATTTCATAAATAATTCAAAAGTCAATAATCTAAAAAAACAACTAGAAACACCATCATAAATAACTCGTATCTATTTTATTGTTATTAAATCATTTTTTTTGGTAGTTTTGAGTCTATACTTATCGCACTCATGAAACGTAAATACTTTGTTTATATCTTAATTTTATGCTTGCTGGGAGGGATGCTAAAAATGTCTTCTCAAGAACAATTATGGACTTCTAAATCAGAAATATCCACACTCCTTTTTAAGAAAAAAACCAGAAAAGAAGCACCTCTTCAAAATAAAATTTTTCAACTCAACAAGACCCTACTACAACAAAAGCTGAGTTCCGTAAACGCAAACAAAAGCAAAAAAAACAAAACGACAATCTCCTTTCCTGACTCATATGGAGAAATCAGCAACTATACGGTAACAGAAACTCCAACACTGAGCCCTGTCCTTCAAGAAAAATTCCCAAACATCCGCTCTTTCACAGGCGTGTCCCAAGAGGAGCCTCGTACTAGAATTCGTTTTAGCACAAGTAAAGCAGGACTTCACCTTATCAAATTCCAAGAAAACAACGAAATAGAATTTATAGACCCTTATACCCAAAATGGGGACTACTATACTGTATATAGTAAAAAATCAATTCCAAAAAGACTAAAAAACTGGACCTGTAACTTTGATGAAAAAGCACAGCATCACAAAGCCTCTAAAAAAGCGAATACTACAACAGTTGCCACTTTAAAAACCTTTCGAATGGCTTTGTCTTGTACCGTGGAGTATGCACAGTTTCATGTAGAAGATCAGAATATTGATGCAACAGCAGATGTATTGACAAAAAAAGAAGCTGTATTGTCGGCTATGAATATTACCTTAACTCGCGTTAACGGTATTTTCGAGAAAGACCTTGCAATCACAATGCAGTTAGTAGACAACAATGAAAAACTCATTTACCTAGACTCCGAATCAACCCCTTATTCAGGAGATGAATTTAGCCAACTCGATCAAATACAGGCTGCTTGTGACAGTGAAATAGGCTTTAATAAGTACGATATTGGCCATTTATTCCGAGTAGGAGATGCAGGAATAGCAGAATTGAGCGGGGCATGTACTGGTGTAAAAGCCATGGGAATCACAGGTACAAACCCTCCTATTGGCGATAGTTTTGATGTTGATTATGTCGCTCATGAGATAGGACATCAACTGGGAGCAACTCATACTTTTAACAATTCATGCAACGAAAACAGAACTAATTACTCAGCCGTTGAACCAGGAAGTGGAAGTACCATTATGGCCTATGCAGGAATCTGCTTTCCAAACATACAAAACAATAGCGACGCTTATTTTCACAGTGTCAGCATATCACAAATACAAACTAACACAAACACTGGAGCGAGCACTTGTGCTACTGAAAGTCTACTGCAACAAGAAACACTTATTCCCGATGCGGGAAACGACCTGTATATCCCTGTAAACACTCCGTTTATGTTAAAGGGAACTGCTACAGGAAATCTTGAAAACGCAACCTACTGTTGGGAACAAACAGACTCCGGGATTGCTGAAATGCCTCCTAACGGAACTAGCACCGTAGGACCTCTTTTTAGATCGGTGAATCCTAATGACAAAAATCACAGGTATTTCCCTAAAATAGAAACCATAATTTCAGGTGAAACTGGGAATGAATGGGAGCAATTGCCACAAACAGCACGCCTACTGAATTTTAATTTCACAGTTAGAAATAACGAAACACCAATCAGTCAAACAAAAATTGATGCACTAAAACTAAACACCACCGAAAACGCAGGGCCATTTCTAGTGACTTCACAAAACACAGAAGAAACACTTTACGCAGGTGAAAATATAAGCGTTACTTGGGATGTAGCCAACACAGACGCTGCTCCTATAAACGAGAGTCTTGTAAACATATCTCTTTCATTGGACGGTGGATACTCTTACCCAATAAGCTTGGCTACAAATGTTCCAAATGACGGACAACAAGATATTGTCGTACCTTTAGTACAAAGTTTGCAAGCCCGCATTAAAGTAGCCGCAGTAGAAAATGTGTTTTTCAATATAAACACAGCTGATTTAGAAATAATAACCACTGATTTTGTACTCTCACCTGTATCAGCAAGTATTAGTAGTTGCAATCAAGCAACGGAAACTTTTGAAGTCAACTATAAAACCTTTAATAACTACCAAGGACTTACTAGTTTTTCTATTGAAAACTTACCCTCTGGCTTAAGCGCTACTATTTCTACTGAATCAGCGAATACTGATACAACCCTCACCATAAACTTAAGTGGGCTTGACGAAATTTCTAAAGGGAAATACAACTTCCTGATAAAAGGAATAGGAAGCTCTCTAGAATACGAAACAGTATTAAAACTAGAAAATCATGGACTGATTAGCAACAGCCCTGCTTTGACTTGTCCTAAAAATAATGCAATAGCACAAAGCACAAATACAATTTTCAAATGGAGTGCCAATCCAAATGCTAGTAGCTACCTTATAGAAATTGCAACTGATAGTGATTTTTCTACAGTTGTAGACAGTGACAACACTACTGAAAACAACTATACTTCTAAAATACTCAACGAAAAAACAAGCTACTATTGGAGAGTAAGCGCAAGCAATTCCTGCACCACTACATTGAGTTCTCTTGTCGCAGCCTTCACTACGGGCGCTTCAGAAACCTTAGAATACAGCTCCAACAATCTGCAATTAGAAATTCCAGACAATAATAATCAAGGTATTAGTACAACTATTGACATCCCTGACGACTTTGACATCACCAACTTAAGAGTGATGTTAAATATCTCGCATAGTTTTATTGGAGATTTGGACATTCTCCTAACACATCCTGACAACGAAACCATACACTTGACACAAGCAACAGGTCGTGAAGGTCAAAACTTATTTGACATATTATTTGATGACAATGCCTCGAAAAACTTCCTAACTGCAATACCACCATTTAACGACGCCTATAGACCTTTTGAACCCCTAGCTACTTTCAACGACTTAAACAGCAAGGGACAATGGACACTAACAGTAGTTGACAAAGCAGCTGAAGACATTGGCTTCCTAAATAATTGGAATCTTTTATTTGATGCCATTCCTAAAACAGAACAAACCTGTGCTATACTACCCAAAGCATTCACACCCAATGGAGACAGCTTCAATGACGTGTGGCGTCTGGGTAATATTCGTGTTGACAGTGATTACACAACAAATATATACCCTTATGTAAACTTGAAAATATATTCTCCTTTAGGAGAATTAGTCTATACGAAGGAGAAATACGACAATACTTTTGACGGTCATAAAAACAACGGAACAAAATTAAAAACGGGTCCTTACATTTACCACATCGAAAGCAATGAAACTGATTTTCAACGACTCACCGGCTGGATTTACATCAAGTACTAAACAAAATCCTTGATTATTAATTATCAAAAACACAAAAAACAATAACAATTTTAACATTATTTTAAAAAAAAATTGTAATTTTCAATTTATAACTAACTAATTATACCATGAGAAATCAATTACAAACATTATTTCTTCTGTTTATAGGTATGTCTACCTATGCACAAACAGTGATTACGGGATCTGTTGTAGATTCCAACACGAAAACTCCAGTTCCTGGAGTAAACATAACAATTACCAACAGTAGAACTGGAACGAACACAGACTTCGATGGTAATTTCAGACTAGAAACAAAACAAACTCCTCCCTTTAAAATAAGTGCGAGTAGTGTTGGTTTTGAATCTATGACACTCAACGTAACTTCAAACAATCAAAAATTAGAATTTGTATTGAAAGAAGGTACAGAATTAGACGAAGTAGTTGTATCTGCTTCTAGAACACCTGAACGTATTTTTGAATCTCCAGTAACTGTTGAAAAACTAGGTATTACAGCTATTAGAAACAGTACATCTCCAAGTTTTTACGGAGGTATCGAAAGCTTAAAAGGAGTTCAAATCAACCAAGGTGGTATCTTTATGAAACAAATCAGTACACGTGGATTTTCTACTGTATACAATGAAGGTTTTGTTCAGTTGGTAGACATGATGGACAACTCTGCACCAGGATTGAACTTCCCGATGGGTAACCTTTTAGGATTGAACGAATTAGATGTAAATAGTGTGGAATTGATGCCAGGTGCCTCTTCTGCCTTGTATGGTGCCAATGCTATCAAGGGAATCTTGTTTATGAACAGCATCAGTCCTTTTGACAAACAAGGGATTTCTGCTTACTTAAAAACAGGAGTTACCTCTCAAGATGCAGCAGGTGACAACTTGTTTAAAGACCTTGGGGTGCGTATGGCGCATAAATTTTCTGATAAATTTGCAGCCAAAGCTTCTATATCGTACGTAGAGGGAACAGATTGGCAAGCTGATGACTTCTCTGATTATAATGACGCATCAAAATCTTCAACAGATATTGACTACAATGGAACCAATATATATGGAGAACAATCAGGAAGCTTGACAGATGTGTTTGCAGCTGGACTGAATGCTGACCCTACAACAGAAGGTTTCGTTCCAACAATAATGGGTAACCCTACTTACTTCGCACCAACTGATGTTTCAAGTACAGGTTACAAAGAGTCTGATTTGACAAATTACACCGCTAAAAGTATCAAAGTAGATGCAGCATTGCACTACAAAATTAGTGAAACTGCAGAATTGAGCTGGAATTCTAAATTAGGTATGGGAGATGCTATTTTACAAGCAACCAATAGAAACATGTTGAAAGATTTTCAATTACAACAACATAAATTAGAATACCGAAACAACCACCTGACAATGAGAGCCTATGCTACTATTGAAGACTCAGGAGACACACACGATGCAAGTGCATTGGCGGGAAGGATCGCAAACGCACAACCTGGTGGTATTAGCACTGGGTGGTACGGTACCTATTTGACAAACTACTTGGGAGCTATTGGACAACAAATAAACGCAGCTGCTCCAGCGCTGCTTGCTGATCCAACAGATATCTCACAGTTGATAATTGGACACCAATTAGGTTCAGTGCCTGGTTTCCCTGTATCAGAAGGCATGACTATCGATGAATTACCGGGTGTAAACACTGGCTTAGCACATGCTTTTGCTCGAGCACAAGCAGATGCAAACATGTTGGTACCTGGTTCGCCTGAATTTGAAGCAGCAAAACAAGAAGCGATTGGAAAAGCAATCTCTGAGGGTGGAGCAGCGATTCAAGACAACTCTAAATCCTATAGCTTTGAAGGAAATTACAACTTCAAAGAAAAAATACAATGGGCTAACATAATCGTTGGTGGATCTTACAAAATTTTCTCTTTGGATTCTAACGGTACTTTGTTTACAGACTACAATGCACCTATCGAATACGATGAATATGGCGTATTCGGTCAAGCTGTAAAAACAATGGGTAAAATAAAACTGACAGGTTCTTTACGTTACGATAAAAGTGAATTCTTTGATGGAAACTTTACACCGAGACTTGGAGTATTGTACAACATCAATGAAAACCAAAACTTCCGTATCTCTTACCAAACAGGATTTAGAAACCCTTCTTCTCAAGATCAATTTATCGGTCTAGATGTAAGTACTGCTATCTTAATGGGAGCCTCTGCTGACAATGTAAAACGTTTCAACATGAACATACAAGGTGAAAATGTAACAGGACAGTACGTATTTGACAATGCACTTTCTTTAAGTAGCGTGTTAGCAGGAGCACCAACTGCAGCTAATTTAGAAACAGTAGTACCTGAACAAGTTGAATCTTACGAATTTGGATACCGTATCAACCAAGAAAAATTCAATGTTGATTTGAATGGATATTTCTCTAAATACACGAACTTCTTGGCAGGTCAAAATGTATTAGTTCCTTTACAAAACGGAGGAACACAGGTATTCCAAGTAGACGGAAACACAGACGAAATCGTAAACACCTACGGAGCTAACTTAGGAATCAACACTAAATTATTCAATAAGTTAAAAACGGGTATCGTATACGAATACAATAAAATGGACTATGCTGCACCAGCAAATTCAGACTACGAACCAGGATTCAACACTCCTGAAAATAGAGTAAAGTTGAATTTAAGTGCAGACAGAGTAATTGGAAAACTAAACCTAGGTATGAATGTACGTTGGAATGAAGAGTATTACTACGAGTCTACCTTCGTAGACGCTATGGTACCAGAAAATACAGTGATTGACTTCCAAGCAAATTATCCACTGAGCAATGCAACAGTTATAAAAGTTGGAGCAAGTAACTTATTTGGAAAAGACTATGTACAGATTCCAGGAAGTGGAATGATCGGACAAGTGTCATATATTTCTTTGACGTATAACCCATAGAATCAAAAAAACAAAAATAATTAAAAACACACTACTCTTGTAGTGTGTTTTTTTTTGTTAAAAAGTAGGCTCTCAATTAAGTTCAAAAGATTTAATAGTTGATAAACTATAAAAAGGCAGAAAACAACTTTCTTTTTAAATTTAAACCTCTATATTTGCACTTTGAAAAAAAGAGGTAAAACTCACATAATAATAGAACTAACAATTAATAGTTACAACAATGTCTAAATTAACAGGTAAAGTTGCTCAAATTATTGGACCGGTAATTGATGTCGCGTTTACAACAGGAGAAGGTCTTCCACAAATTTTTGACTCTTTAGAAATCACTAGAGAAAACGGATCAAAATTGGTTCTTGAAGTAGAACAACATATTGGAGAAGATACAGTAAGATGTATCGCCATGGATTCTACTGATGGATTGAGTAGAGGTACAGATGCAGTAGCAACTGGAAACCCAATTAAAGTTCCCGTAGGAGATAATATCTACGGTCGTTTATTCAATGTAAATGGAGACCCTATTGACGGTTTACAATCTTTACCAAAAGATGGAGACAACGGTATGTCTATACACCGTGATGCTCCTAAATTTGAAGAGTTGTCTGTATCTACGGAGGTTTTATTTACAGGAATTAAAGTAATTGACTTGATCGAGCCTTACTCAAAAGGAGGTAAGATTGGATTATTTGGTGGAGCCGGAGTAGGTAAAACTGTATTGATTCAGGAGTTGATTAACAATATCGCTAAAGGACACGGTGGACTTTCAGTATTCGCAGGTGTAGGTGAAAGAACACGTGAAGGAAATGACTTGATGCGTGAAATGATTGAAGCTGGAATTATCCAATACGGAGAAGAATTCGAGCACTCAATGGAAGCAGGTGGATGGGATCTTGAAAAGATCGACCACGAAAAAATGAAAGACTCAAAAGTAACGTTTGTATTTGGACAAATGAATGAGCCACCTGGAGCACGTGCACGTGTTGCCTTGTCTGGTTTGACAATTGCTGAATATTTCCGTGACGGAGCTGGAGACCCTACACAAGGAAAAGATGTATTATTCTTCGTAGACAATATCTTTAGATTTACACAAGCTGGATCTGAGGTATCTGCACTACTTGGACGTATGCCATCTGCTGTAGGTTACCAACCAACACTAGCAACGGAAATGGGTGCTATGCAAGAGCGTATTACATCTACTAAAACAGGTTCTATTACTTCTGTACAAGCAGTATATGTACCTGCAGATGATTTAACGGATCCTGCACCAGCAACTACTTTTGCTCACTTGGATGCAACTACTGTATTGTCTCGTAAGATTTCTGAATTAGGTATTTACCCAGCAGTAGACCCATTGGATTCTACTTCTCGTATCTTGACAGAAGACATCTTAGGTAAAGAACACTACGACTGTGCTCAAAACGTAAAAGAGTTGTTACAACGTTACAAAGAATTGCAGGATATTATTGCAATTTTGGGGATGGAAGAATTGAGTGAAGAAGATAAGTTAGTCGTACACAGAGCACGTAGAGCACAACGTTTCTTATCTCAGCCTTTCCACGTAGCAGAGCAATTTACAGGAATCCCAGGTGTATTGGTAGATATCAAAGACACAATCAAAGGATTCAATATGATTATGGACGGTGAAATGGATAAATATCCAGAAGCTGCATTTAACCTTAGAGGATCTATCCAGGACGCAATTGACGCTGGAGAGAAAATGTTAGCAGAAGCTTAATAGTATAAAGTATACACTCAGTAAGAGGCAATGCCTCTACTGAGTGCTATCAACTAAAACTACACAATATGTATTTAGAAATTGTATCTCCAGAAGCAACACTTTTTAGTAACAAAGTAGCCTCTGTTTCTGTTCCTGGTGTTGAAGGAAACTTTCAAATGCTAGAAAACCACGCAGCAATTGTATCTGTATTGGAAAAGGGAACTGTAAAAATTGACATAAATGAGGTTGCTGACGCTGACATTAACGAATGGAACGAGCAACTAAAAACATCCAAAGAGAATGCTAAAATAGTTACTTTAGACATCCTTTCTGGAACAGTAGAAATGAAAGAAAACAAAGTAATTATTCTTGTAGATTAATAGCCCACAAGAAACAATACTGATAAAAAAAGCAGTAGCAACTATAGTTGCTACTGCTTTTTTATTTTATGTAAATAAAAAAGGCCTTCTAAAAGAAAGCCTTTTTAACGTTATTGTTTTAAAACTTGAAATGTACCAATCGTAGCACCATAAGAATCTTTGATAGCAGTAACATAAGTACCACTACTTAAATGCTCAATATTCATTGGCACATGGTTCATTCCTGGCGTAAAATCATGCGCGATATGGAAGGCTTGACTACCATCCATTCCATACATTACAATATGCCCTCTAAACATCTTACTAGATGTATATTTCAACACACAGGTATCATATACAGGATTCGGAGCCACAAACATAGAAGTTTCCGCAACAGCATTGATATCTGTTGACGCAACACTATGTGCTTCTTGAATTAAAGAAAGTTTGTTTTCACCATCAAAGGCTGAAAATTCAGTACCTTCAATCACACTTGGTGTAGCACCTAAAAAGTCTGAAATCAATGTTGAAAAAACTTGTCTATAATCGTGTTGCATTTTTGTCTCATCAAAATGCTTTACAATATTAGATAAATCCATATTGTGCCCTGTAATACCACCTTTCACATGTTTACCGATGACAAACATAGGACCTAAATTCCCGTGATCAGTACCTAAATTTCCATTTTCACGAGGTTTTCTACCGAATTCGGTAAAAGTAGCCGTTACAACCTTTTCTGCAACGCCTAGCGTCTCTATATCGTCTTGAAAAGCCTTTATAGAATCACCTACAGTTTTTAGTAAGTCTGCATGTTGACCGAGGTGAGAATCTCCAGACTCCACTTGACCAGCATGGTTGTCAAAACCACCAATCAAAACCAAAAATATTTTTGTCTTAGAACCTCCTTTGATCATTCTTGCAACCGTTTTCAATTGGTTGGCAAGATCTGCATTTGGATACGATACATTACTATTGTTTCCAGCATCGAAAACAGCACTAATACGTTCGGAATAATTATTAGCTGAAGTTTCTATTCCTGAAACAAAATCAATATTATCTGCATATTCTGAACCTGAAGTTACATCAGGTATAGGATTACCAATGTTAGATATAATACTGTAATAATCAGAAGGATCTTGTCCAGATAAGTTAACATCTACTTTATGTTCATGTTCTGAGTGGAAACCTATTGAAGGTTTTTTACTACCCAATTGAATCCCCAAAGGATCAGCATATTTTGTGTGGTCGTATCCTGAATGCAAGAAACGAGCCATCCAACCATTCGATTTATTTACGTTCTCAGGTGTACCGTCTCCACCTTTAAACATCAAAGCACGAGCAGCAAAGTGAGATTTGTTAACTATCGGATACCCAACGCTTTGTATGATATTTAATTTACCTGCATCGTATAAGGATTTAAATCCTGTCAATGATGGATGCAAATGCACCTGCTTGTCAGATGCCATTGTATTGTCAAGGTCGATCGCGGCGTTGTTACCAGAATTTTTAAGTTTAATAGTAGGACGTAAAGATACATAGTCATCGTATTGATCTTTTGGGATAACAGTGTTTAAACCATCATTACCTCCAAACATTTGTACCATAACCAATGTCCTCCCATCAATAACATCCTCAGGTATATTATTCAACAAAGCTGTTTCTGAAAAAGCCTTGACTTTGTGACCGTTTAAGAGTAAAGAACTTGCAGAACTCAAAGCGGATAGTTGTAAAAATTTTCTTCTTTTCATGTCTGTAAGTTTTAGTTAGTTTGAAATTCTTGTGACCAAAAAAGTGCATTAAAAAGTGGCTCTAATGCTGATTCGACTTCGGATCTTCTATTTGTATTCTTAAAAGTAATCCATTCGTCTGCCCACATACTCGCATCCAAGGTTCCATTGTCTAACAATACATCATTTACAAAGAAATCCAATCGTGTATCCGATATAGGTTCTGGAAACATTATATCTGTAATCTCTCTTACCAAAGTCTCCGGATTGCTTGGACTAGAAACTACTTCATCAACAAATGTAGATATATAAAAATCCGCATCCGTTTTATTAGTATCTAATAAAACCGTTGGCAACTTGTAACGTGCAATAATAGTAGCCGAATTGAACCAAAACTTATCAAAATCAGGAGATTCGTATGTTGGAGGGAACCCTGCAACTGACGGTGGTCTAAAAATGTCCTGACCAGCAGGTACAAGTACTTTGTTCAGTAAATTAAAATAGTAAAATTGTTTGTAATGCTCATCTCCGTTTATAATTGGATCTGGAACTGGATAATTTGTAACTGTCAGTGACTGCAGTACCAATTCTAATGGAGACTTAATGAGTCCACCAATAATTTCATCTGTTGAATTTGTATCATCAGCATCGTAAAAATGCTTACTTTTCAGCAATTGAGTGATTGTTACCTTCAAGTCATAGTTTTCTCTAAAGGTTGCAGATAAAGGAACGATGATATCATTTTCGACTTCAGGAGTTATATTTCTAGAGACAAAATAACGATACATTTTCCTACAGATAAACTTTGCCGTTTCATCTTGAGCAAGAATCATGTTGATGAATTCTTTTAATTCTGCTTCTACTCTAGCTTTTTTTTGAGCTGTCGACTTACCTGAAGTACTCCAAGCATTTATTTTATAGTTTCCGAAACGGTTACTGAATTGCTTGGCTCCAAAATCATGGTCACTTGTGTTTATATAACCACAAGGAATATCTCCAAAAGCAGGACCATTGGTTTCGCTATTCACTCTTTTCTTAGTATACGTCCACCCTGTAAGGGTTCTTGCAGCCTCTTCTATATCTCCTTCTGTGTAATTTGTGTAATCTCCAATAGCAACTTGTGGTCCTTTTCCGATGGTAAACAATTCCAAAACCTCACGAGCAAAATTCTCGTTAGGGTTAGATTTTACATTTTCATCGTTGTTAAGGTATTTCAACATGACATTGTTTTTTGTCATTTGAAAACAAAATTCTCTCCAATCCCCCAAGCAGAACATTTCTAAAATAGTAAGATAATCGTAGTGGTGAGCGTTTTCAAGTGTTCGGATAGAAGCCGTAAAATCTGTCAAGAGAAAATAGGTCATCTTTGAACGTATAGAGGTATCCCTCTTGGCTTCATCCATCCACCATCCTGCAAGGTAGTTGTTACGTTTGACTTGTCCAGAACCGTTATCATCATCAACAGGACCATACACTGGGTCATCTTTGATCCATGGGGCAGGACCCGACATGGCTTCTTTTTGTGGATGTATAGGTTGAATGAGGCTCTTATTAGGCACATCTAGTAATCTGTCTAATGCCTGATCTACAGTATAATCACTAAATTCGGTTATCCTATCTTTAGATACATTATAGGAAGCTCTTCTTAGAAGATGCTTTGCCAGACGTTTTTCAAGCTTGCCTGAAAAGGGTAGTATTGAGGCCATAATTATATTATTGGTTTTGTTAGATTTCGAAATTACTATTATATCATCAATTAAAGTGAACCAAATTTATCATTTAATACTGTTATTGTAACAATTAACTATAAAATATTACAATTTCAAAAATTTATTTCGACTTATTAATAAGCAGATTTAAGATATAAATTCAATCATAAACACTTTTGTCTGTATAAAAATGTAGCACTTGAAACAACTGGAATCATTTAAAATTGAAAAGCAGTTAACACAAACACTACGATAAATTAAAAAATCACATTATTGCTAATGCTCTTTTTTTGAAACTTCAAATCATTGAATTTGAAATTCTTGCGACCACAACAAAGATAAAAATAAAGGTTCTAAAGCTGACTCCACATTGTTTTTCTTCCCAGTATTATTAAATGCAATCCATTCGTCTGCCCACATACTAGCATCCAAACTTCCATTATCTAGCAGCACATCATTCACAAAAAATGAAAGACGAGCGTCAGAAATTGGTTCGACATATAGTAAATCACTTATCTCCTTTACCAAAACCATAGGATCTGTGGGCACACTTACATTAGCATCAACAAATGACGAAACAGTGAAATCAGACTTTGTTTTGTTGGAATGTAACAAAACAGTACCTAAGTTATAACGAGATATGATTGTAGAGGTATTGAACCAAAACTTATCAAAATCGGGAGCTTCGTAGTGTGCAGGAAAACCAGCCACTGTGAGCGGCATAAATATATCTTGTCCACTCTTGACCAATATTTTTTTTATCAATTGTGTATAGTAAAAACTTTTATAATGATCTTTACCATGAGTAATCGGATCTGGTATAGGAAATTCGGTGAGCGTAACTATTTGCAACACCAAATCTAAAGGAGATTTCACCAATCCACCTATAATCTCATCAGTACTATCCAAATCGTCTGCATCGTAAAAATGGCGGCTTTTCAGCAATGTGCTAATCGTTTCTTTTAAATCATACTCTTTTCGGAAAATAACAGCCAACGGAACGATGATATTAGACTCCACACGAGCATCTATGGTACGTGCGACAAAATAACGATAGAGTTTTCTACAAATAAACTTCGCTGTTTCTTCTTGTGAGAGAATCATCTCAAAAAAAGACCGCAGCTCTGCTTCTACCCTATCTTCTTTTTCAATAGTACTTTTTCCAGTAGTGTCCCAAGCGTCTATCTTATAATAACCAAAGTGTTTGCTAAACTGTTTGGCTGAAAAATCATGTTTGTCCGTATCAATATGTCCACAGGGAATGTTGCCAAATACTGCCCCATTTTTTTTACTCTCATTTCTATTTTTAGTATATGTCCATCCCGTCAACGTTCTTGCAGCTTGCTCTACATCACTTTCAGTGTAGTTCGTGTAATCACCAATAGCTATTTGTGGACCTTTACCGATGGTAAAAAGTTCGAGTACCTCTCTAGCGAAATTTTCATTGGGGTTCGTTTTGGTATTTTCATCATTGTTCAAGTATTTTAGCATGACGTTATTTTTCGTCATTTGAAAACAAAACTCTCTCCAATTACCGAGTGCAAAAAAATCCAATAAAGACAAATAATCAAAATAATGTTCACTTTCAGAACTTCTAATGGATGCTGTAAAATTCGTACTTAAGAAGTAAGCCATTTTAGACCTAATTGAAGTATCCCTTCTCGCTTCATCCATCCACCAAGCAGTCAGATAATTGTTACGTTTTACCTTACCTGAACCATTGTCCAAATTGATAGGACCGTGATTAGGGTCATCATTGATCCACGGGGAAGGCTGTGAAAGATTACCACTTATATAATGTATGGGTTGTGTCAAATATTTTTCAGGAATCACCAATAACTTTGCTATAGCCTGATCTACAGAATAGTCACTAAACTCCTGAATACGGTCATTCGAAAGATGAAAGCTAGCCCTTCGCAAAAGGTGTTTGGCCAATCGCTTGCCCAATTTTCCGATAAATGGTGACAATGAATCCATTTCCAATATATTTTAATAGTAGCTACCCAAATAAGTTTCAGTAAATAATATGAATGAGTATGGCTCCCTAAAATCTTGTTATCAACCTATAAAGCTTTCTAACGCAAAACTAAATCTTTATAAGGTGTTTTGAAGCAATCAGTTTTCCAGAGCTATCCTTTAACACCAAAACATAATTACCTTTTTTTATCTGTTGTAAATTAAGTTCTATAAAATTTAAACCGCTCTCTACTGGATGTTTTGAGCTAAACACTAGACGACCATTCAAATCATAACATACTAAAGTCATTTCAAAATTAAATGAGCTTGAAAAACGAAGTGTACAATCTGACTGTATAGGATTAGGAAAACAAGCAACAGACTTTAAAATCATCTGAGAGTTAGAAATAGCCAATGCAGTATCTACTACCTGTGCGTCTTGAATCAAATCTATTTTCTGATCTTCATCAAAATCCTCAAATTCAGTTTGTAATATAACATCCGAAGAAGCACCTAAAAAGTCAGCAATCAAGGTTGAAAACACCTGTCGGTAATCGTATTGCATTGCTGCTTCTTCAAAATGTATATTGACCTGAGACAAATCTAAATTTGTACCTCTTATACCCGGTTTGACGTGTTTACCCATAACAAACATAGGACCTAAAGTACCGTGATCGGTACCTAAACTCCCATTCTCATAAGGCTTTCTTCCAAATTCTGTAAAAGTTGAAGTAATCACCTTTTCATCCAAGCCCATCAATTCGAGATCCGTTTGAAATTCAAGCATTGCATTGCTGAGTTCAAATAACAAATCTGCATGAGTCCCCGTGTGGGTATCTGCACTATTGGCAACCTGATCGGCATGAGTATCGTAACCATCTGTAGTGACCAAATATATTTTAGTTTTTGACCCTCCTTTTATCAGACGAGCTACTGTCTTTAACTGATCTGACAAATCCGTATCTGAATAAGTTCCTTGATTCGAACCTGCATCAAATACAGTACTGATACGTTCAGAATATTGATTGGTTGCTATCTCGGTACTATTTACAAAATTAATATTTTCACCGAAATCAGTTTCTGGAACGAAAGAAGGAATTGGATTTCCTATATTTGAAATGGTATTGTAGTAACCTGAAACATCCTGACCTGTCAAATTGATATCTACTTTGTGTTCGTGTTCGGAATGAAAGCCTAATGAAGGTTTCCGTGAACCCAATTGTATTCCTAGAGGGTCTTCATAGGTTGTATGATCATAACCACTATGTAAAAAACGTGCCATCCAACCATTGGTTTTATTGGCATTTATTGGAGTTCCATCACCTCCCTTAAACATGAGTGCTCTTCCTGCAAAATGAGATTTGTTGAGGGTAGGGTATCCTACAGCTTTGACGATATTCATTTTACCAGCATCGTATAAAGTCTTAAAACCTGTTAACGATGGATGCATTAGCATTTGAGATTCTAAAGGCAATGTTGTATCCAACTGAAAGGCTGCATTGGGTCCGGTTTCTTGCAATTTTATAGTTGGACGCATTGTAGCGTATGCATCGTATTGATCATAAGGCACCAATGTGTTTAGACCATCATTCCCTCCACGCAACTGAATCAACACCAAAGACCTACCATCTATCACATGTTCAGGAATCTGATTTAAAAAGGAAGACTGAGTCAATGCTTGCACTTTATGCCCATTTAAAAACAACGCACTACTAGAGCCCAAAGCTGAAAGTTGTAAAAATTTTCTTCTTTTCATATCAGTACGTTTAATTAGATTGGTATTCTTGAGACCAGAGCAAAGCTCTAAATAAATCTTCCAATGGTGACTCTATATTGGTAGCATCTCCTGTATTCGCATAGGTAATCCATTCGTCAGTCCACATTGCTTTTGTAAGTGAGCCGTCATCTAACAAGACTATATCTACAAAATAACTCAAACGATCCTGGGTGATTGCCTCAGGAAAAAACAACTCGACGAGTTCTGAAACAAGCACCTCGGCATCTTGAGGTTGAGAAACAGTTGAAGCTATAAAAGTAGAAACTTTGAAATCCGAAAAAGTTTTATTAGGATTTAACAAGCCATCTGCTATTCCATAACGCGTAACTATTGTGGATGAATTAAACCAAAACTTATCGAAATCTGGGCTTTCATAAGTAGGTGGAAAACCAGCAACTGAAGGAGGATCGAATATATTTTGTCCTGCTGTATCTAGGAATCCTAAATTAATAAGCCAATAATAAAACTTTTTGTAGTGATTCAATCCGTTTGTAATAGGATCCGGTACTGGAAAATTAGTACTATTCAAGGTTTGCAATACTAAATCTAAGGGGGATTTGATCATCCCTCCAACAATATTATCGCTAGCATCATTATCATCCAAATCGTAAAAATGCTTACTTTTTAAAAGTTGCACCAAAGGAGCCTCTAAATTATAATTCGCTCTGAATGTCTGCGCCAGGGGAACGATAATATCGTTTTCAATGTCTGCGGTGATATTTCGTCCAACAAAATAGCGGTACATTTTTCTACAGACAAATTTTGCTGTTTCGTCTTGACCCAAAATCAAATCGATCATCTCTTTCAGCTCATCCTCCATGCGTTGTTGACTTTCTGCAGTAGTTTTACCAGCAGTGCTCCACGCAGGAATCACATAGTTCCCAAGTCTAGAACTGAATGTTTTTTGACCAAAATCATGTTTGTAGGGAGAAGCAAAACCACAAGGTATGTCGCCATAAGCTGGACCTGTCCGATACTGCCCTCTATTGTTGGCCCATGTAATTCTCCATCCTGTCAATACTTTTGCCGCCTCAACTACATCCTGCTCAGTGTAATTTGTATAATCACCCTCTCCAGCAGGAACTCCTTTCCCAATCGTAAACAACTCTAATAATTCTCGAGCGTAATTTTCATTGGGATTTTCTTTAGTATTTAGGCGATTGTTCAAGTAATCCAACATTACAATATTTTTAGACACTTGAAAAACATATTCTTTCCAATCGCCCAAACAGAAAAATTCCGTCAATTGTAAATAATCGTAATAGGAACCAAGCAATCCATTCAGCACCTTATTACCTGCTGTAAAATTTGTAAATAAAAAATAAGTCATTTTAGAACGATACGAGGTATCTCTTCGCGCCTCGTCCATCCACCAACTACTTACATAATTTCGCAATAAAGAACCACCACTACCATTATCTATATCTACAGCACCATAAACAGGATCATCATTGATCCAAGGTTTGGGGGCTGTTAAACTTCCATTGACATAATGAATCGGTTGTACTAAGTTTTTGGCAGGTAGGGTACCTAATTCAGTCAAAGCCTGATCGACAGTATAGGTCCTAAAAGTGTTGATACGTGCTTTGCTGACATTATAACTCGCTCGTTTTAAAAGATGTTTTGCCAAACGAGTGCCTAATATTCCTGTGTAGGGTAAAATTGATGCCATGCATAGTGTATTTAACAAACAAGCAGTAAATGCAATTGTTTCTAATCAAGTTTTACAATTTAAATAATTTAAATCAAAAAACACATTACATATGTATATACATCAATTAAAACACTGAAAATCAATAACAAAGAGGTTTTTAGTATTCTAAACTAAGGCAATGCTATCTCAGGCAAGTTTCTTAAATTAGCAGACTAAAGAAATCATATGAAAGCATTTCCTGAAAAACTTTCTAAAAAACTTAAAGATCGAGATGCAAACAACGCTTTTCGTTCCCTACAAACGTTAGCAGACGGGGTTGATTTTATATCGAATGATTACCTCGGTTTTTCTTCTAAGAAATTCATACATAAAAGAGCTTTACATTATTTAGAACATACAAAAAACACAAATGGGAGTACCGGTTCTAGACTCATTTCTGGCACCCATCCTATTCACGAAGAAGTGGAAAGAATATTGGCAAATTTTCACAATGCAGAGGCAGCACTTTTATTTAATTCGGGCTACGATGCCAATTTGGGACTGTTTACCGCAATATTAGAAAAAGGAACCACGGTTATATATGACGAACTAATACACGCCTCTATTAGAGATGGAATTCGTGCTTCCAATGCCCGGAGTTTAAAATTCAAACACAACGATCTAAACGACCTTCAACAAAAAATCAGTAAATCCGAAGGCACTGTATTTATAGCTGTCGAGGCAGTGTACTCAATGGATGGAGACCAAGCAGCACTGAAAGAAATTTGTGAAATATCTCAAAAAAACGAGTGCTTCCTCATCGTTGACGAAGCCCATTCAAATGGTGTTTTTGGAACTAATGGAGCCGGTCTACTTCAGGAATTACAACTAGAAAATCAGGCTTTTGCTAGAATACACACCTTTGGAAAAGCATTGGGATGTCATGGTGCTGTTGTTTTAGGAGGTAAAAAGCTACGTGATTATCTCGTCAATTTTTCAAGGCCTTTTATCTATACAACCGCAGCATCATTGCACAGTATCGCTGTCGTAAAAGCGGCATATTGTGAACTCGAAACTACCTTAGAAATTGAAAAACTCAGAAAAAACATTCAGTATTTTAGAAAATCACTTCAAGAAAAAAAACTAAACAACTTATTCATAGATAGTCACAGCCCAATTCAGTGTTGCCTTCTCAGCGGAAATAGTAAAGTCAAAAAGACCGCTAATGCGATGAATGCTAAAAACATACTTGTGAAAGCTGTCTTAGCCCCCACTGTACCAGAGGGAAAAGAACGCTTAAGAATATGCTTACACAGCTACAATACCTTTGAAGAAATTGATAGTTTGTTGAGACAATTGGCTATTTTTGTACACTGATGATTAGGAAGGAAAGAAAGATGAAAAAAAACATATTTATTACAGGTATTTCAACAGAAGTTGGAAAAACATTGGTGGCTTCGATTGTAACTGAAGCACTAGAAGCAGATTACTGGAAACCTGTCCAGGCAGGTGAACTCGATTATTCGGACAGTGACAAAGTACGAGAGTTGATTCAAAACAAGCGTACGGTAATACACCCTAATAGCTATGCTTTGCAAACGCCAATGAGTCCACATGCAGCCGCTGAAATTGACAATACAAAAATCGACATTCAAAAAATCACTGTTCCAAACACAAAAAACCATTTGGTTATTGAAGGAGCAGGTGGATTATTGGTACCTTTGAATGAAACTGAAACCATTGCGGATATCATTGATCCTTCGTACAAAATCATTGTAGTGTCTAGACATTACCTAGGCAGTATCAATCACACATTACTAACACTACAATACCTAAAGGACAAAGGCTTCGAAACATCCGTTATATTTAGTGGAAATGAACACCCATCTACCGAAAGCATCATTCAAAAGATGGCTGGAGTAAACGTCCTTGGAAGGATAGAGGAAGAAGAAAAAATAGACCGTCAAACTGTGCAGAAATACGCAAACCAATTGCGAAGCACATTAGAGACTTTGTAAGCACTGTAAAAGTTGAAGTAAAAATATTTAGGCATGAGTAGTTTTTCAGAAAGAGACAAAAAGCATTTGTGGCATCCGTTGACACAGCACAAAACACATCCCAGTCACATCGCAATCACACGCGCCGAAGGCGTCATGCTCTATGACGAGAATGACAAGGGGTATATAGATGGTATCGCATCCTGGTACACTTGTATGTATGGGCATTGCAATGCACATATCATCAAAAAGATAAGTACACAATTACAGCAACTCGACCAAGTAGTATTTAGCGGGTTTACGCACCAACCCGCAGTGGAAATGTCTGAAGCCTTGATGGATATTTTACCCTACAACCAGCAAAAAATATTTTTCTCCGACAACGGCTCTACCTCTGTAGATGTAGCTCTAAAAATGGCCTTACAAGCACAGTTCAACCAAGGCTTCAAAAAAACAAAGATAATCGCCCTAGAAGACGCCTTTCACGGTGACACTTTTGGAGCCATGTCTGCTTCTGGATTGTCTGTATACAACGGCCCTTTTGAGGAATTTTTACTAGCAATAGATAGAATAGAAGTCCCAACCCTCGAAAACTTTGAACACGTAAAAAATAAATTTACCCGACTTCTACAAACAGGTGAAGTGGCAGCCTTCATATTTGAGCCTTTGGTACAAGGAGCCAATGCGATGCGCATGTACGATGCTGAATTATTGGACCAATTGATTGCCATCGCAAAAGAATACAATGTGGTAAGCATAGCCGACGAAGTCATGACAGGTTTTGGAAAAACAGGTAAAAACTTTGCGTCTGATTACCTTGAAAACAAACCGGATATCATGTGCTTATCAAAATCACTCACCGGAGGTGTTGTTCCGATGGCACTGACAACTTGTACACAAGAAATTTACGATACTTTTTATGACGACAACATTCAAAAAGGTTTTTTTCACGGACATACCTACTCTGCAAATCCGCTAGGATGTACAGCTATAAAAGCAGGTATTGAATTGCTTACTTCCCAAGAGATGCAAGCAAACATTCGACGGATTGAAGCTCAACACCAGTTTTTTGAGGACCGCATCAAAACTCACAATCTAGTGAAATCTACTCGTAAATTAGGAGTTATTTTTGCTATTGATTTAAACATAGAAATGAAGCGTTATGGAAGCTTAAGAGATGCATTGTTTTCGTTTTTTATGGAAAGAGGTGTCTGCTTAAGACCTCTTGGAAATACCGTTTACATCCTTCCTCCTTTTGTTATTACAAACCAAGAATTGCATAAAATATATGCAGTTATAGAAGAGGCTTTGATGCATTTTGAAATAAAACAAAAAGAGACTGATTTACAAACAAGTATTTAACAGGAAAAGTAGAAGAATATTAAAGCTCAAATGACTACCTTGGTACTAATAAAACTTTTACAAATTGTCAAAAAAAACCGTGTTCAACACTTTATTTACTAAAAAATTAAAGGCTGTTTTTTGTTTATAAAACGAGGGAGAACTTTGACACAAACCACACATACAAAACAATATTTTAGTATTTTTACATACTAATAAAACAATTACAAGCGAACACTATGGCAAACGATACTAAAGAAAAAGAAGCGAAATTAAAAGCGTTACAAATGACGCTAGACAAATTGGACAAAACCTATGGAAAGGGTGCTGTAATGAAAATGGGAGATGTGGCGCATGTAGATGTTGAGTCTATCTCATCAGGTTCTTTAGGACTTGATTTAGCCTTGGGTGTAGATGGCTACCCTAAAGGAAGGATTATTGAAATATACGGACCTGAATCTTCAGGAAAAACAACGTTGACCATACACGCTATTGCAGAAGCTCAAAAAGCAGGAGGTATTGCTGCTTTTATTGATGCAGAACACGCTTTTGATCGTTTTTATGCAGAAAACTTAGGAGTAGATATCGACAATTTAATCATCTCACAACCGGACCACGGTGAACAAGCTTTGGAAATCACTGAAAACCTTATTCGTTCAGGAGCTGTTGATATTGTTGTGATTGACTCTGTAGCTGCTTTGACACCTAAAAGTGAAATTGAAGGAGAAATGGGAGACTCTAAAATGGGATTACACGCCCGTTTGATGTCACAAGCATTGAGAAAACTTACGGGAACAATCAGCAAAACAAATTGTACTGTTATATTTATCAATCAATTGCGTGAGAAAATTGGTGTGATGTTTGGAAATCCTGAAACAACTACAGGAGGTAACGCGCTGAAGTTTTACGCTTCGGTTCGTTTGGATATCAGAAGAAGAACTCAAATCAAAAATGGCGACCAAGTAATTGGAAACAGTACTAAGGTAAAAGTGGTAAAAAATAAAGTAGCACCACCATTCCAATTGGCAGAATTTGACATTATGTATGGTAAAGGTATCTCTAAAGTTGGAGAAATCTTAGACATTGGTGTTGAATATGGAATCATCAAAAAGAGTGGGTCTTGGTTCAGCTATGACGATACCAAGCTTGGACAAGGAAGAGACGCTGCAAAAGGTACCATCAGCGACAATCCGGAATTGGCAGAAGATCTAGAGGCTAAAATCAAGGACGCTATCGAAAATCAAGAATAAACGATACTCTCAAAACACTGTCAAAAGGAAGTAAGTATAGCACTTACTTCCTTTTTTCATACTATCAAAACATTGCAACATCTGAAATAAAACAAATGCTAGAGGTTCAAAACATATCATTTGCGTACGATAGCAAAGAAGTAGTATCAGACATTTCTTTTACTGCGAGAAAAGGAGAATACATAGCCATTATTGGAGAAAGTGGCTGTGGAAAAAGCACCCTGCTTGAAATCATATACGGACTTCTTCACATTGAAAAAGGACGTGTTTTATGGAACGATATAAAGCTGCTAGGTCCCAATTACTATTTGGTTCCTGGAGAGCCTTTTATGAAGTACTTATCGCAAGACTTCGACCTCATGCCTTTTACCTCTGTTGCGGAAAACATTGGTAAGTTTTTGCCCAATCGTTTTGCTAGACAAAAAAAAGAAAGAACTGCAGAACTTATAGAATTGGTAGATTTAGTTGACTTTGCAAATATCAAAGTCAAAAACCTGAGTGGAGGTCAAAAACAACGTGTCGCCCTAGCTCGCGTACTTGCCAAAGAACCTGAATTACTGTTATTAGATGAGCCCTTTAGTCATATCGACAATTTTAGAAAAAACAAATTGCGTCGCAAATTGTTTAACTACCTAAAATCGAAAAATATTGGATGTATAGTAGCCACGCACGACAGTACTGATGCACTTTCTTTTGCAGATAGGATTGTTGTTATGAAGCAAGGAGAGGTTGTTGCAGAGGACACTCCAGAATCCTTGTACAACCGACCTAAAAACGCCTATGTAGCTTCTTTCTTTGGAGATGTAAACGAAATCGAGACACAAAAAGGAAAAAACAAAATAATAGCCTACCCGAGCCAATTGAAAATAGTTGCAACCTCAAATATGAAGGCAACGGTCACTAATAGTTATTTTAAAGAAGGACTGTATTTGATAGAAGTCGAATACAATGCTCAGAAACTTTTCCTAAATCACACTACTGCACTTGAAAAAGGAAAAAACATATACCTAGAGATTGTAAAATAAACCCAATCAATATTTCAGCTTGAATTTTATATAGGTAATTGCTTTATTTGTTTCTAAATACTGCTTCTCATAAAAAGTCTGTGTATTTAAAACTACTGCAGGTGCATGAGGGTTGTTATAAATATCGTGATGTGCATACAAAACCTCTTGTTCTTGCCCATGCAATAAACCTAAGGTATACCCGTGCATAAACTCTGAATCGGTTTTTAAATGCATGATCCCCTCATTATTTAGAATCTTATGATATTTTAAAAGGAATTCTTCGTTAGTCAAACGGTGTTTGGTTCTTTTGTATTTGATTTGAGGATCTGGAAAAGTAATCCATATTTCACTTACTTCATTTTCAGCAAAACAATAATCTACCAATTCAATTTGCGTTCTAATAAACGCAACATTAGGGAGATCTTCTTCTAATGCTGTTTTGGCACCTCTCCAAAAACGAGCTCCTTTGATATCAATACCGATATAGTTGATATTTGGATTTTTTTCAGCCAAAGCAATCGTATATTCTCCTTTACCACAACCTAATTCTAAAACAATAGGATTGTCATTTTTGAAAAAAGCATTCCACTTTCCTTTGTGAGGAAAGTTGGTTGTCACCTCCTCACGTGAAGGTTGGATTACATTTGAAAAAGTTTCGTTTTCATTGAAACGTTTTAACTTGTTTTTACTTCCCAAAGCTCGATCTATAAAGTTAAAAAATGGAGTACAAAAGAAACATACCACAATAAAATCAAGGTATGTTAATTTTAAAAGTAGCCAGACTACCTTTTGTAATAGTGAATTGAGGTAATCTTATTTAGGTAAATCTTCAGTTCCTTCTCTCTTGAAACGAATAGACTCACGCATCCAATATCCTAAAAGCACTAAGAAAACACCTATAAAAAAGAAGTTAGGAATGTTAGAAACCCACCAGTCATCTAAAAACCGTAATGATTTTAAAGGAGTAAACAGAGTGTTTGTGAAAAAATCTCCAATGATTCTAAATATATTGTATGCTATCATAACTTAAATTATCTTTACCCTGCAAAAATATGAAAAACTAACGATGATAGCCAATTTTTTTAACAAAACTACCCCTATAAAAAGCGTGATTATTTACAGTCTTTTTGTTTTGTTTTATTTTGTCTACAAAATTCAACACACTGACACCTTGTTTAAAGGAGTGGGAGTCATTGAAATAATTGAACATTTATTTTCCAATATACTATTCCTTATACTCTGTGGTATTATATTTTCACGCAATGGTTTTGAAAAAACAAACCTTTACAGTTCTCTAATTCTTGTATTATTGTTCGGAATGTTTCCGAGTACATTACATGTTGATATCCCTCTTTTTATAAATTTCATCTATTTAATTGTATACTTAAAAACAACTGAATTGAAATACAAAAAAGAAGGACTCAATTCCTTCTATGATATTGGCTTATACATTGGAATCGCGTTTGTGTTTTTTAATTGGGCAATACTGATGTTGTTGTTGTTGTATGTTGGCATACTTTTTATTGGCAAAGCACAACTACGAAACTACATCGTCCCTATTGTTGGTTTTCTGACCCCCTTATTATTGGTGTTGACTTACGAATACATTACAGATACACGAATCGGATTTCTTGATGATTTTAGTTTTTCGTTCTCTAGCGACTTTCACCTTTATAAAAAAACATTATTACAAGTTCCACTTATCGCAATTAGCTGTATCGTATGTATTGCTATACTCTATACCATACCTAAAAAATTTGGTGTCAACAACAATTCGAAGCATCAATACGTAATCGTATTGTACATGTTAGCAACAAGTATTCTTATGGTATACTTTAGCACCTACAAAAACGGAGTCGAATTACTGTATCTGTTCATTCCAGCTGCTCTTATTATTGGACAATTTGTAGCAGATATTAAAAAACCTCTTTTTAAAGAACTCTTTTTAATTGCAACTACAGTGTTTTCTATAGTAGTCTTGTTAAAAAATTAAAGACCACACTTATAAAACAAAAACCCCAAACAAGGTGTTTGGGGTTTTGAACACATTAAAATGTGTGATTTTCTACGATTTTTGTAACCATGAAGACATACTTACTTCATCATTTATCAATGTTTTTAAATCTGCTATAGCAACTCTTTGTTGCTCCATAGTATCTCTATGTCTGATCGTGACTGTTTGATCTTTCAAACTATCGTGATCTACTGTAATACAAAATGGCGTACCCGCTGCATCTTGTCTTCTATACCTTTTACCGACAGCGTCTTTCTCGTCATATATAACGTTGAAATCAAACTTTAAGGCAGCTACAATTTCTTTGGCCAATTCAGGCAGTCCATCTTTCTTTACCAATGGGAAAATAGCTGCTTTTGTTGGTGCTAAAACTGCAGGTAGCTTGAGTACTGTTCTAGATGTTCCATTTTCCAAAGCCTCTTCTTGAAGTGAATTTGAGAAAACAGCCAAAAACAAACGATCCAATCCTACCGAAGTTTCAACCACATAAGGGGTATAACTCTCTCCCAATTCTGGATCGAAATAATTTATTTTCTTCCCTGAATGTGTT
The DNA here is from genome assembly GCA_042091695.1 of Flavicella sp. GTDB lineage: Bacteria > Bacteroidota > Bacteroidia > Flavobacteriales > Flavobacteriaceae > Flavicella. Next base: position 61,369 of record JBELHA010000001.1, on the reverse strand, counting down.
TCATGCGCCTTCAAGTCAAAGTCTGTCCGCGAATGAATACCTTCTAACTCTTTGAATCCAAAAGGAAATCTAAATTCAATATCTGCAGCTGCATCCGCATAGTGCGCTAATTTATCATGATCGTGAAAACGATAATTGTCTTCCCCAAGACCCAATGAAAGGTGCCATTTTAATCGTGTTTCCTTCCACTGCTCATACCATTCTTTTTGCGTACCAGGACGCACAAAGAATTGCATTTCCATCTGCTCGAATTCACGCATTCTAAAGATAAACTGACGTGCAACAATTTCATTTCTAAATGCTTTTCCTGTTTGAGCAATACCAAAAGGAATTTTCATCCTTCCTGTTTTCTGAACATTCAAAAAATTCACAAAGATTCCTTGTGCCGTCTCTGGTCGTAAATACAAATCCATTGCAGAATCTGCAGAGGCTCCCAACTTAGTCCCGAACATTAAGTTGAACTGTTTTACCTCTGTCCAGTTTTTAGAACCTGATAAAGGACAAGCAATTTCCAACTCTTCAATCAATGCTTTAACATCTACTAAATCTTCTTTTTCTAAGGACTGCCCCATCCTTTTAAGAATAGCGTCACCTTTTTCTTTGTAACCTAAAACACGGTTGTTTGTCGCTAAAAATTCAGCCTTATCGAAAGCTTCTCCAAAACGTTTTTTTGCTTTGGCGACCTCTTTTTCAATTTTAGCATCTAATTTACCAACATAGTCTTCAATCAAAACATCCGCTCTGTAACGTTTCTTAGAGTCCTTATTATCGATTAGTGGGTCGTTAAACGCATCTACGTGTCCAGAAGCTTTCCATGTGGTTGGGTGCATGAAAATCGCAGCGTCTAAGCCCACGATATTGTCGTGCATTTGAACCATGGATTTCCACCAGTATTCTCTTATGTTTTTCTTTAATTCAACACCGTTTTGTGCGTAATCGTATACTGCACTCAAACCGTCATATATCTCACTTGATTGAAATACGTATCCGTATTCTTTTGCGTGTGAAACTACCTTTTTAAATTGATCTTCTTGCTTTGCCATGCTGCAAAAATAAGTATTTCTTTATGTTTCTAACTAATTTTTTTTCTCTTATTGAGTTAGAGTGCAAACGGCTCAAAAAAAACAGCGCACCCTTTTTTAAAACACAAAAAAGGCGAGACAAAAGTCACGCCTTTTTTGTGTTTGTAGATGCTATTTAAAAAATCCCTAGGAAAGAACCTCTTAAGAGTACTACCGTTTTCCCAACAGGTGCTCCTTCAAGATATACTTGAAAAGTGTAAGCACCTTTCATCCTATCGCCTTTTTCTACATCTGTTATAAAAATTACTTCAGTTTCTTTATTCTGGTAATTTACATTGGAAGTCGCAGAGTAAAAATTCTCTTTTCCATTACGATCAAACCTACCTTTTGGTGTCACAACAGCACCTTCTGGATTTTTCACCACCAAATAAGCTATCTTTTCTCCTGGAGTCGTCAATTCATTCTTTTTGATTTTGTAAGAAACTCTAAAAGCATCTGTACTCTTGTATTTTGTTGTTTCAGACAATCCTGAACTTGATTTCTTCATCGCAACTGCTTTTAAATTGTCTACAGACAACTTAGCTCCAATGGCTACTTTTGCTTTTAAAATTTCGTTGTTGTTTGTCAAAGCTATATTCTCAACGTTCATTTGTGTAATAGAATCCTTAGCAACTGTAATTTCTTTATTTAATACCTCATTGCTAGCTGTCAATGCATCGATTTTAGCAAACAACGCTTTGTTCTGCTTTTCCAACTTATAGACTTTACTTCTATAACGTTTGATTGTCAAGTAGCTGGTCTTTTTTTCACTAGTCAATGAATCTCTGTAAGCTATAATATTCGCTCTTGCAGCAACTAACTCTGTTTCAAGCGAGTTACTTTCAGCGATTTTTTTCTCGTATTGCACTATAAGTGCGTCTAATTTTTTTGTAACAGCAGCTTTCTCCGCCAATAACTGTGTCTCTTTTGCTGTACTGTCTATATAAGAATACACACTGTAACCAATAGCAGCAGCAAGTAAAACTGCAAATACGATAACAATTGACTTGTTCGATTTCGTAGGCTTTTTATTTTCCATTTTTGTAATTTTCTTTGTTTTTTTTTGAATATTAGAAACAAAAATAAGATTAAATAGCATACCGTCGACAAATACTGTTGTCTAAACCATAAAAACACCTTAAATACTGACTTTTTTAAGCTAATTTTAGTTAAAAAAATGGTTAAATTTTTTAAATACATCGCTAATATACTGTACCCTGAAATCTGCTGCGGTTGTGACAAGCATTTGGTTGAATATGAATATCTTTTGTGTGTGTATTGCAGATATAAACTACCCTATTCTGAATTTTACGGTTGTACTGAGAACACATTAAAAAAAAAATTCTACGGAAGAATTCCATTGCAATACGCCTGCTCTTTATTGTTATTTCAAAAAAAAGGAATGGCTCAAAAATTAATCCATCATTTAAAATATAGAAACAACGAAAATATAGGCGTTTTCTTAGGCTTGCTGTTGGGAGATAAACTATCTAAAAACAAAAAAATGAATGTTATACAATGTATTATACCAGTACCACTACACCAAAAAAAAGAAAAAAAAAGAGGGTACAACCAGCTGACTAAATTCGGTAAAACACTCGCAGCAAAGATGTGTATACCCTTTAGAGAAAATGTATTAATTAGAAATAAAATTGCCCCAACTCAAACAAAAAAAGACCCTCATGAAAGGTGGGGAAATACCGTAAATGCTTTTACAATTACAGACTATGACTTACTAAAAAACCAACATCTATTATTGATAGATGATGTTGTAACTACAGGAGCAACCCTGGAGGCATGTTCACTTGAATTATTAAAAATAGAAAATATTCAAATTAGTATTGCCTGCATTGCGCATGTCGAATAGAGAAAATGAACCTACAAGAAAGAATTCTTTGCTTGCAAAACAAATGCTTCGCTTAAATATTTGTTACTTTGCAACATCAAACAAAAATAAAAACTTGTGAAAGCCTTATTCTACTCTTTTTTAACAGCTGTCGTTCTTTTTTCTACTGTAAATTGCGCTAGAAAAGGCAGGCCCAATGGAGGACCAAAAGACACCTTATCTCCTGTAATGGTAACTGCTTATCCTCCCTATGAAAGTATTAACTTCAACGAAAAAAAGATAAAATTACAATTCGATGAATATGTGAAATTCAAGAATCTGAACAAACAACTAATCATTTCTCCCCCTTTAAAAAACACTCCTGAAATCACTCCAATTGGAACAGCTAGTAAAACAGTACTGATAAAAATAACAGACACACTCAGACCAAACACAACCTATTCTATAAATTTTGGAAATAGTATTGTAGACAACAATGAAGGCAATCAACTAGGAGCATTCAAATATGTTTTTTCTACAGGATCTTATGTTGACTCACTGCAAATTGAAGGACGTGTAAAAGACGCGTTCGAAAAAGAAACTTCTGACAATATAGCAGTATTACTCTATGAGATAAATGAATCCTACACTGACTCTATTATTTATAAAGAAACGCCTACCTACCTGGCCAACACACTAGACAGTATTCTCTTTGACATCAGCAATATAAAGGCTGGAAAATACCAATTGCTTGCTTTAAAGGATAAAAATAGCAACAATCGTTTTGACCCTTATGACGATAAAATTGGATTTCTAAACGAACCCATAACTATTCCAACAGACACTAACTTTGTACTCTCTTTATTCAAAGAAACCCCAAAGTTAATGGTCAAAAGACCGATTGAAAAAAAAGTAGGAAAGATTATTTTCGGCTATAAAGGAGCGGTAGATGGATTGGCTATTGAACTGCTCACTCCAACTCCTGAAGGATTTCAATCCATCATTCAAAAAGAAAAAGAAAAAGACACCTTAAACTATTGGTTTACTCCTTTTGATGTTGACTCCTTACAATTCAAACTGAGCAAAGGTACTTGGAAAGAAGAACATACCGTAATGTTGAGAACTGGCAAAAAAGACTCTCTGTCCTTAAAAGCAGGTATTAAAAATACTTTAGACCCTCGCGATACTTTTTACATAGAAAGCAACCTACCAATGCTAACCTTGGACACTTCTAAAATAATCATGACAGACAAAGATACTTTAGAGGTGCCTTTTAAAGCTATTTTGGACGCATCAAAAACCAAGCTGAGTTTCGAGTTCGATAGAACGCGCAACAACACTTATCAATTTGACTTGCTACCCAAGGCCGTTAAAGGAATGTTTGGAAAAATAAATGACACCTTACAATACAAAATAAAAACGAGGGACATCGAAACTTACGGTATTCTAGAATTGCAATTTAAGAACGATAAAAAAAGGAATATCCTCATCGACTTACTTGAACAAAAAGGTGAACTTGTAACACAAAAGGCGATAGACAAGAGTGAAAAGATAGTTTATAACGACCTAAATCCTGCCTCCTATTTCTTGAGAATCATTGTAGACAAAAACAAAAACAACCGCTGGGACACTGGAGATTTTCTAAATAAAACACAGCCAGAAAAAATCCACTACTACCCTCTTGAGATGAAATTAAAAGCCAACTGGACCATCAACGAAGTAATCGACATAGATGCTATTTCTTTCTAAAAACAACTAGAATATTTTATCTGACTAGTTTGCGCAAAGCCAACAGGACTCCTAAATGAATCCCTTCGTGAAAAGCATTGAAATCAATTGCTGTGTCAATATCTATAAGCGTAATATCGACACTTGTTGTATAAGGAGTATATGTCTTAAAAAGACCTGATTTATAATCGGATTCGAATTGAGAAACCAAGCTTATAAAAAGAGACTTGATTTCATCAAAAGCCTCTGAAGTAATAGGGCCATTAGGAACAGTCCCTTTTTTGTACTGCGCAATCATCTCCTCAGAAACCTTAGATGGCACCCCTGAATTTTTGTAACAAAGTAACTGATGTGTCACCACCAAATGTGCAATATTCCAGACGATATTGTTTTTAAAACCTGACGGAATTGTATTCAATTGCTCAATACTGAGACCGTCAATTACTTTTAATTGCAACAATCGGGATTTACGTAAATTTTCAAAATGGTGATGCATAAAAGTGTAAGGTTTAAGATTATTTTTTTTATAAAAGTATTGAAATTTATTTTAAAAAAACACCTTATTTTTGAGGAGTAAAAAGTAAAACTTCATGAAAAAAATATTCTACCTAAAAACCTGTGATACTTGTAAAAGAATTTTAAAAGAAATCCCTACGGATGGTTTAGAAATGCAGGAACTCAAAGAAAACCCTATAAATGAATCACAACTAGCTACGCTATATAGCTTAAGTAATAGTTACGAAGCACTTTTCAATAAAAGGGCTAAACTATACAAAGAACGTGGTTTAAAAGAAATGGGGTTGCAAGAAGAAGATTATAAAAAATTACTATTAGAACACTATACCTTTTTGAAGCGTCCCGTTGCAGTGTTAGAGGACACTATATTTATCGGGAACAGTAAGAAAAACATCGAAGCTCTCAAGCAAGCCTTGGAAAACTAACTATTTCAAATACAATACGCGTTTGTTGTAATCTATAAATGCCTTGTGCTTTAATAAGATATCTGCGCCTATAATTCCGTGTATCTTTGCCACCTTGTGTTCTTGTAAGGCAGCATTTACGTGAGACATATCAAAAACAACCAAAGTCTGATTTTTACTTTTCCACTTCGAAATTTTAAGCTTGTTCCCTGTTGATTTTTTGGTTTCCATTCCTACGGCACCTGCACCAGAGGCTTTTGTTTCTGTGGCTGCAGTCTGCATCTCAAAAGTAGTGACATCTTCAAAACCAACACATGAGTTAGAGGCTCCAGTATCAAGAATAAAACGTCCTTTACAACCGTTTATACGCACTTCTAAAACCAGATGCTGTGTTGCAGTTAGCTCCAAAGGAATGCATTTAAATCCTTTTTTTATCATTGTTTTTTTTAAACCTGCCATTTGAGTATTTTTGCCACAAATTTAAGAGATTATTTTTAAAACATACAGCTTCTAAAAATAACCATCATACACCTCAACATAGCAATATGAATATCATAGATACTCACACACATTTGTACAGTTCTCAATTTGAAGATGACAGAGATGAAGTCGTACAAAGAGCCATAGCGAATGGCGTAGACCGTTTTTACATCCCTGCTATTGACAGTAGCTACACACAGAGAATGTTTGATCTGGAAGAAAAATATCCTGACAATATCTATTTGATGATGGGCTTACACCCAACTTATGTCAAAGAAAACGTAGCGGAAGAATTGGCATTGGTGAAAGAATGGATCGACAAACGACATTTTTACGCCATCGGAGAAATAGGAATCGATTTGTATTGGGACAAAACCTACCTAAAAGAACAACAACACGCATTTCGAACTCAAATTCAATGGGCTAAAGAAAGAAAACTGCCAATCAATATTCATTGTCGTGCTGCTTTTGATGAAGTGTTTGAAATCTTAGAGGAAGAAAAAGGACCGGAATTATTTGGAATTTTTCACTGCTTTACGGGAGACCTCGAACAGGCAAAAAAAGCCCTCTCCTACAATATGAAATTAGGAATCGGAGGTGTTGTTACATTTAAAAACGGAAAAATTGATCAATTTTTAAACAAAATACCACTCTCTGAAATTGTCCTGGAAACCGACGCACCCTACTTATCACCTAAACCTTATAGAGGCAAAAGAAATGAAAGTAGTTACTTGACCTATGTGCTAGAAAAGTTGGAAGTAATCTATCAAAAACCTGCTACTGAAATTGCAGAAATAACAAGTGAGAATGCTAAGAATGTTTTTAGAAACCTACCTTAAATCTACAAACCATGCTCACTAATTTAATTTTTTTGACGTTATATTTGTAGATGCGTACATTTATTTTGCTTTGTGTTTTATTGTTTGTTTCTGTAGCGAGTGCACAAACAAGATTTACGAGTACAAAAAAAGTAACTCTCAAAGCAGACAAAGATACCCTGTCTATAAGTCCTGTTAGTATCGCTCCTATTGGATTCATCGTCAAACACAAATCTACAGAAGTTCCCGCAAGTAATTATACCGTAGATTACGAAAAAGCGTTATTGAGCATCGACGCCAAAAACTATGATGAACTAGAAATCACATATACCGCATATCCAGAATTCCTGACCAAAACCTACCAAGTTTTTGATAAAAAATATATCGTAGAAAACAACAATACCACAAATTTATTCAAAATAAGAAAGAAGAATGCCAAGGAATACAAACCCTTCGAAGGACTCAATACACAAGGAAGCTTGGCTAGAGGTGTTCAGATAGGGAATAGTCAAGATGCTGTTACCAATTCTAGTTTAGACCTTCAAATAGACGGAAAACTATCCAATAACGTTCGTGTCAGAGCCTCAATATCTGACAGTAACATCCCGATACAAAATAATGGATACTCTCAGCAAATTCAAGAATTCGACCGTGTTTTCATTGAATTGTACTCAAAAAAATGGGGATTAAAAGCAGGAGATATCAATTTGTCAAACAAAGAAAGTCACTTCTTAAAATTTAATAAAAAAGTTTCAGGATTGTCCTTAGATATTCACCCTAAAGACGATAAAGACAGCCAACATTTCAAAGCATCTGGAGCTTTGGTGAGAGGACGTTTTGCGAGAAATCAATTCAATGGAATTGACGGAAATCAAGGACCTTATCAATTGAATAGTCCTAATGGAGAACGGTTTATAGTACTGCTTTCAGGTAGTGAAACTATTTATAACAACGGACGTAAATTAAAAAGGGGAGCACAACACGATTACACCATAGATTATAACACTGCACAAATAACGTTTACCACGACTTTCCCCATAAGCTCCTCCTCAAGAATCACTGCAGAATTCCAATACTCTGATAGAAATTACACACGATTCGTAAGCTACAACAAAGCAGTACACAAAGATGATAAAATAGAAATTGCGGGTTATTTTTACACAGAAAGTGATGCCAAAAACCAACCCCTACAACAAGAACTGAGCGAAACTCAAAAACAAACATTGTCTGAAGCAGGAGATGACGCTTCAAAAATGTTTGCTGAAAGTGCATATCCTCAAGAATATGATAGCGCTAAGATTTTGTATGCAAAAATACCCACTGATACCGGAACCTTTTTTGAGTTTTCACAGGATAGCTCTAAAAGTCTATTTGCCGTTTCATTTAGTTATGTAGGAACGGGAAAAGGAGCTTATATCATTAAAGAAACAACGGCTATTGGGAAAATTTTTGAATATACAGGAGCACAATCAGGAGACTATGCGCCGCTTTCTAAGTTGGCAGCACCCGACAAACTACAAATAGCAGTCAGTACATTAAAATACAATCCAAATAACAAAACAAACCTTCAAGCTGAAGTCGCATTTAGCAATAAAGATCAAAATTTATTTTCTAACAAAGATGATGCTGACAATACAGGTGCAGCAACTAAAATTGCTTGGAAACAAACCTATACAGACAAAAAATGGTTGGTGCAAACCGAGATAGATGTCGATTACCTCGATGCAGACTTCAAAAGTATTGAACGTATTTACAACGTCGAATTCAACAGAGATTGGAACCTACAAAACCCGGAAGGAAACCAGAAATTCATACAAAGCAAACTAAAGCTATCTAACAAAAAAAACACAACCGTATCTTACGGATATCAAAACCTTTCATTTGGAAGTTCTTTTCAGGGATACAAGCATCTATTGCAGAATAAAATCACTACTAAAAACACAAAAATTAGAGCGGCTGCAAGCTTTTTGAAAAACAACAGTACTACTGAAAACTCGTTGTTTAATAAAACAAGTATGAACATACATCACAATTTAAAAAAATCATGGTTGCAGGGTTTCTTTAACTCTGAAAACAATCAAAGAACCGACAAAATCACACAAAATATATCCCTTCTTAGCCAAAAGCAAAAAAGCTACGGTGCTTCTTTAGGAGTTGGAGACAGTACAAAGGTCTACTTAAAAGTAGGCGCAAAATGGATCCTCAACGACAGTGTTCGAAACGAAAAACTACAAAGAGTAGCAGAAAACAACAGTTATTTTATAAAATCGAAATTGTTACAAAACAAAAAAGCTCAGGTGCAATTGTTTGCAGCTTATACAGAATTTAAAAATTATTTTACGGACAATTACAGTGCCTTGAACTCTAGGGTAACCTATGCACAAAAATTATGGGGTAATTTTGTCAAGTGGACAACAGTGTATGAAACTGCTGCTGGAACCTCTCCCAAACAAGAATTCAGTTACATCAAAACAGAACCTGGACAAGGGTACTATACTTGGATTGATTACAATGAAAATGGCATTCAAGAATTTGAAGAATTTGAGATTGCTAAATTTTCAGACCAAGCCTCCTACCTAAGAGTCGCTTTACCATCTCTCGGTTTTGTGAGAGTAAACAAAACTCTTTTCAGTCATTCACTGCATTTAAATCCCTCTCAGTGGGCACAAAGTACTGGTTTCAAAAAAATAGCTGCACAATTCTCAAACCAAACCTATATTTTGGTAGACACAGATACTGAAAAAAACAGCGACAAAATTCAATTTAACCCCTTTGATACCAATAATCCAAAGGTACGCGCGCTCAAGCAAACCTTTAGAAATGCAATCTACTTTAGAAGAGGACTACAACAACATTCAACTACCTATACTTATGCACATAACAAAACAAAAAACAACCTAGGTATTGGATTTATAGAAAATGAAAACACACTCCAACAACTTATGTGGCAACACAAAATTGCTGCATCATGGTTGCTATCATTGGACGGAAAGGCTATTGAAACTAAAAATACAACGGAGAATTTTGAAGATCGAAGCTATCAAATTGATAGCAAAGAATTCAAACCAGAACTTACCTTTAAACTCAAAACAAATAGCAACCTCGCAGTAAACTACGAATATAAGGACAAACAAGACCCCTCTAAAACCAATGTGCTGCAAGTACAAAAACTAGGAGCTACCTATCAATTTTCAAGCCTTAAAAAAGGAGCTCTTTTTATCGCTTATGACCGCTATCAAAATTCGTTTTCAGGGATTGAAAACACGCCATTGTCTTACCAGATGTTAGAAGGACTGCAGGTAGGTAAGAATTCTGTATGGACCCTCACTGCTCAGAAGAAACTTACAGCCCAGCTACATCTAAACATCAATTATACAGGCAGAAACAGTGAAAACAATACTACCCTACACACAGGAAGTATACAGCTTAGAGCCTTGTTTTAGTAACTAAAACTATCGATAACCGTCAGAAAATATCTCTGAGAAATTTCAGTAATATATAGTACATTTGTAATAGCTATTCAACAAAATCAAAACGCAATGAAAAAAATAACCTTATTTCTGTTATTTATAGTTACACTACAAGCAAGTGCACAAACAAATGAAATCAAAATTGACATATTAGATATCATTGCAATCCGTGCTTTAGACATCACCTATGAACACAACATCAACGAGGAGTCCTCTGTAGGACTTTCTGCCTTGTTCAATCTTGAAAAAGAATCCGCTGACTTTAGATACAATGAAGAATTTGTATTGACCCCTTATTACAGACACTACTTTTCAACAACAAACAACTTAAAGATGTTTGGAGATTTTTACGGAGCCTTGAACACCGGAAATATTCCCGAACGAAAACTTGAAATAGGAGACGATAATAAATATACCGATTTTGCTGCAGGACTAGGTCTTGGAGTTAAATACACTTCTGATTCAGGATTTGTAGTAGATGTGCACGTAGGAGCCGCTCGTAACTTATTTAACACAGATTATTCTCGTGAAGTAGTACCTAGAGTAGGTGTATCACTAGGAAAACAATTCTAATCCTTAAGGGAATTTTAGAGCAAAAAAAAACGATTGAAAATTTCAATCGTTTTTTTGTTTCTTATTTACAGTACTCATTGTAGGCTTCTGAAAGATGCGCTGCAATCATTTCTGCAGATCTTCCCTCAATATGATGACGCTCTAACATGTGAACCAATTGCCCATCTTTGAACAATGCTACTGCAGGAGAAGAAGGTGGAAATGGAATCATAAATTCTCTCGCTTTTCCAACTGCCTCACCGTCAACTCCAGCAAATACTGTTGCTAAATTTGTTGGTTTTAAAGCCCCTTCTAAAGAAGCGATCACTCCTGGACGAGCTGTACCTGCTGCACAACCACATACTGAGTTTACTACAACTAAAGTTGAACCTTCTTTTTTCAATGTCGCTTCTACTTCAGATGCTGAATGCAAAGCTGAAAATCCAGCTTCTACAAGCTGAGCCTCCATCGGAGCTGTTAATTCTTGTGGATACATAATATGTTTTTTGTCTTAAATATTAAACATTTCGAAATGCAAAGATACGTATTGCCGTCACAATGAACCCTATACTTTGTTTTATTTAACTTTTAATTGAGAAATCGTTATCGACAACCAATACTACTTAGAAATTTGTATTTTTAAGAAAAACTTCTTATTTGAAAAACAGAAATTCCATACCTGACCTACTCAAAGGAGTCGCTGTACTATGTATGATTCAAGTTCATGTATTGGAAGTTTTCGCTATACCGACGCTCGCACAAACAAGCGGTGGTAAATTTTTACTCTTTTTGGGTGGTCCTTTGGTAGCACCTGTATTTGGTGCTGTTTTTGGATATTTTATTGCTGCTTCTCATAAGAATACAAAACAACTCTGTATGAGAGCAGTCTACTTGGTCCTATTGGGACTGGGATTGAACGTACTATTGAATACTAATCTATATTACAAAATTTACAACGATAGCCTACAGGTAGACCCCTATCCATATATATTTGGAGTTGATTTTCTGCTTTTTGCAGGCTTGGCGCTATTGCCTTTAGCATTGCTAAAAAACAGGAAAAAACATAAAATTGTAAGCCTCCTAATAACCCTTATTATAGCTTCTTTTTCAGGAAGCTTACTATTAGAATCTACCACCACTAATAGCATAACAACCTATGTCCTTGCCTTTTTATACGGAACTGCAAACTGGTCTTACTTCCCCTTATTGCCTTGGATATGCTACCCTTTGATGGGAATGTTATACCATAACCTTCAAGAAAAACAGGAATTGAGACTTTTGCAAAAACCAAAAACACAAACTCTAATATTGATTCTCGGAGGTGTTTTCCTTTTTTTAACCCTAGACTATGCTATTAAAATAGCCTCTGATCTACAAAGTTATTACCACCATGGGATGCCATTTGTGATATGGACAGGCTTATTTTTAATTTTTATAACAGCAATAGCCTCTAAAATTGAAGTAACACTGTCAAATACCTTTCTTCTAAAAAAACTCAAATGGCTGGGAAAAAATGTCACAGTAATTTATATAGGACAATGGATTATCATTGGAAATATAGGTACAGAAATCTACCAAACAATCGATAGCCCACTGATATTGGTATGTAGTTATATCTGTGTACTAGCAAGCAGTAGTTTGATCGTTTTGGGATGGAAAAAAATAACAGGCTAACCTAACTTAAAACCTTCTTGTAGCTCCGCTAAGTCTTCTTCTGACAAAGCGCTCATGTCTAAAATTTCTGACTTATAGTGAGAACGCAATGCTTTGATCCAACGTTTGGCACGACTTGAAATTTCAAAATCATCAGACATCAACCTACCTCGCAACACTAAAATCCCCAAATCTGCCCCCTCATAGATATAATCGTCTTTTTGGGTAATTTGTATAAAAAAGGCTTCATTATCGCCCAATACCGCTTGTCGGTGGGTATCCATTTTTTTAAAACGTATGTTCCCATTTTTTTTCATTTCCCAAATTCCTGATGCTGGAACCTCAGTCGCTAGTTCTAATGTTTTATAAGTATGCTTGACCACTAACTGACTCCAACTATCCATATTGGCAGCCTCAGCCCAACGATCTGAAAGTGCTGCAGTGTCTATCTCGTAAGGAATGTCCATCCACTCCAACAAGTGAAACAAAAACAACGGTACATCTAGCATCGCAAATTTTGAATGATTTGTCAAACTACTTACCCCAGAAACTCTTGGATTCAACTCCCCTAAATATACTTCTTTACTGTCCTGATCTATCAAATAATCCAATTCAAAATATCCCTTGTACCCTTCTTCTCGCAGCTGATCTCCGAATCGTTGGGTGTATATTTTAGCTTTGTTGCGAATATCTTCTGTAAAGGCATTGGGATAAATTTCATTCCCACACCAACCTCCTTTGTAAGGTGTCAATTCCTTGAACCCTACCAACTCCGTCATCAAAGGTGCTACAATCGTTCCGTGTTGTGTCACACAGCCCTCAATAGCCGTTCCATAACAATTGATACGCTTCATAATTTTGACCTCCTCCTCTGCTTCTATCTCAGAAGCATGTATAGCATAGGTTGCTTCATCTGTAATAAAAAAAGTCGTATGTCCTGAATCACCAAACGGAGTTTGTATGACTAAATCTGTTCCCAGTCCTTTAGACACTTTACACAAATGTTCATAATTTTCCACCCTCGAAAGAACATTCGGCACACAAGCTACACCTGCTTTGGCAGCAATGCGATTGGTGTTTACCTTATTGTCCAAAGAAGTTCGCAAATCTGCTGCTGGAAAGCACAAGTCCATACTCAATGTTTTGGTCAAGGTTTCTGTGGTTTCATCAAACATCAAAAACAAGGCTTTGCTATTTTCATTCGCTATTTTTTGACTATTGATATAGTCTATAACCTCTGGATGCGTCAACAAGTAATTATTAATATCCTCAATACTCGTAAATTCAGGATGTGGCACCTCTTCTTTGGGAGAAAAAAGATTCAAATGCAAACCTTCATAGGAATCTATATGACTGATATATTTGAAATTCGAAACCCACTCGTCCATCCCCAACAAGTTAAAATTAGTCGCACTGATAAAATAAATAGGGGTTTTATTTTCTTTGAAAAAGGTTTTGATTTCTTTAATTCCTTTTAAAACGGGTTGGTTGTGGTTAGAATTGGTCATTTTCAATATTTTTTTATAAATTAATTATCGGATCCTCCCATTTGCATCGCTTTCATTGCATGCATCGCTCCCATCGCTGAGATGGTGTTTTTTCGACTCAAAGCTTCTTCAGTAAACACTTTTAATCCTAAATCAGCTCGAAATCCATGAATTTCTTTGACATCTAAGGCCAACATAAAACGAATGATTGCTGCACTTACCTCTTGTCCTGGCACCAAAATAGGAAAACCTGGCGGGTAAGGAATCACAAAGGAAGTAGACACCAAAGCTTTCGAATTCTCAATAGCTTTCAAACAATCTTCCAATAAAATATAGGTGCACAAGTCCTCTTCATAACCTAAAAAATAGGCTTCACGAATATTTCCTCCTGGCACTCCAGGGGCTGCTAAAAAGGAATGGTGAAAATTGCTAAAATCAGGCAAAGGTGGCACATCGTGCATCAAAGACTGTATGTAATTTTTAGAGATCTCAGCCTCTCTTTTATTGAGAGAACGGTTGCTCGCATCCAACTCATTGGCGATTTGTAATAAGGCATTTACCAAAAAGGTAACACTTCCTCGAGTGGTGCCAATATTGGTCATCAGCAGAACTGAATTTCTTGAGGTTTTATTGACCTGTATCCCAAAACGGTCCATCAAATAATTATTTTTAAAAGCATCGCCAGTAATTCCAGTCTTCCCGACAGAAAGTGTCAATTTTGTGGGATCCAAGACAAAATCATCCAATTCCCAGGACGCTTCCATCCTATCCCATCCTCTTTCGACATCATAGTAGTTTTTTTCATCGGAAACTCGAAAACGAGCGGGTATCAAATCCTCTACGGTCAACAAGTGAAAATATTTACTCAATTGTGGATGGTCTTTGATTTTAGAACGCAACACCATAGCCATCTCAATACTCTGTTCCACCAACTCATATCCTTCCAATTCCATTTGTCGTCTTCCTGCATCCAAAGAAGCGACGATTTGGTAACTCGCAGAGGTTGTGGTATGTGTCATATAGGCCTCATTAAATGTATCTGCAACCTTTCTACTAAACTCTTCGTCCCAAACTTGAATCATAGACCCTTGGCGGAAGCTCGAAAGTGTCTTGTGGGTACTCTGCGTGGCATATACCCTGATTTTTACCAAATCCGGATCTGGCATAGTTGGATGTTCGTTTGTTTTCAGTCCTTTTACATGAGCTGTATAGGCTTTTCGATATTCAGTAGTCTTGTATTTGTCGTATAATTTTTGCGCTACATACATTCCAGTTCGCTGCTTGTACATATACGTAAAACTCGCAAAAGCAAACCAAGCTTCGTCCCAAAGAAAAACCATATCGGGTTTGATTGCAAGTACTTCTTCCATCACTTTCTCTACATTGTATACCAAACCGTCAAACGTACAGTTGGTCAATAAAAGCATTTTTACGCGCTCCAACTTTCCAACTTCTTTCAATGAGAGGAGTTTGTCTTTGATGGTTTTCAATGGTACAGCACCATACATAGAGTATTTCTCAATAGGATAGGAATCCAAATAGGCAGGAAAAGCACCTGCAAGTACCAACCCATAATGGTGTGACTTATGACAATCTCTATCAACCAAAACCACATCTCCGGGTTTTATCAATGCTTGCTGTACAATTTTATTCGAAGTGGAAGTTCCATTGGTAACAAAATATGTACGTTCTGCTCCATAGGCTTTGGCTGCTTTTTCTTGGGCCTTTTTCATGGGGCCTTTGGGTTGTAAAAAGGAGTCCAATCCCCCATTGGTAGCGGAAGTTTCCGCAAGAAAGACATTTCTACCATAAAAATCTCCAAAATCAGAAATCCAACGCGACTTAAATACCGAATTTCCTCTGGAAATAGGCATGGCATGAAAGACACTAATCGGTCGCTTGCTATACTCCGTCAGGGCTGTAAAAAATGGGGTTTCATAACGCTCGTTTATACCATTGATAATGGTCAAATGCAACTCTTGCACATCTTCCATACGGTAAAAAATACGTCGAAATGCCTTGACCGTTGTATCTTCCATATGGGTCAAAGAAGCATCCGTAATATAATAGATATCCAGTTCAGGTCTGAATTGTTTGATGTATTTCCCTAACAAAGGTCCTAGCGCTGCATCTGAAACATTGCTAAGATCTATTTTCAATACATGTTGTATAAAAGGCTTTAACAGTGTACTGATGTTTTTTGAAAAATGCAAAGGCGCATAGCGAATAACTGCTGCTTGAATGTTATAGTTGAAAAACAAACAAATCAAAGCGTCCTGAAAAGAGCGTTGTACCACCAAATCATAGGTCAGTTGGTCCCTTGGATCCATAAGTTCCTTAGACTTTGTTTTCAATAATTTTTCCTCGTGCTGTGATAAGTTTTCTACATACAATACCTCAAAGGAATTTCCTTTGACATCCATTGCCTTCTTTTGAGATCCCTTATCAGACTTGTCAAAATGATCGGGACGCACTTCGGGATGGGTACGATAATCATCGCTTACCAACAAAGCCACCACTTCAGTCACTCGGTTGCTGACAGCGTTGAACTCTTCTTTGTGGACAGCAGCAATAACCTCTTTCGTAAAAGCTGCTCCAGGAAATGAAAAATAATGCTCAATACACAGTAAATTTTCAAGAATAGCATTCAAAGCCTTTAGACGTTTGTCAAAACTCTTGTCCTTTTGATAGTGTGTTATTTGCTTGCTCTGTTCTTTTAAATCATTCCACAAATCTATGCGGAGTTGGTTGATATTATAATGTTTTGAAATCATTGTGTATCGATTTAATGCATTTTAATGAACAGACTATCTAATCTTTATTTTTTTGAGTGCAGCGCCATACGGTTTCCTTCAGAATCTATGAATAAGGCAAAGTAACCAGCGGTATCACTCAAAAAGGTCTTTTGCATGATCACCCTACCTCCTGCCTCATTGACTCTTGAAAGCACGAGGTTCAAATCTTCACCACCGTTGAGATACACCAAAGGCCCCACCTCACTCGGCACACAACCTGGTCCCGTTACAATGGCGCCTCCTATCCCAGTATCTGCAGGAAAAAAGGACATTGCAAAACCATTGAGTTCCACCGACTTCATCTCTATCTGGTAAATATAATTGTAAAAAGAAGTCGAGCGGTAATGACTATAAGCAGGGATTTCAAACCAACTGACAAAGTTTTTAAAAACCGCTTTTTTGGCTTTCAATTTCTTTAAACTCGCTTCTTCTATCTTTTTTTTAAGGTTTACAGTGGACCCCATAGTGACGTATAATTATTTTTATAAAAAGAAAGCATCTAAACTCATTACAATATCAAAACAGTAAAAACATAAAGAACTGTTAACTGGAAGGATTTGCTTGTATAAATTAGAAAACTTTTAGTAAATTACAAATATTATTTTAGTTTCAATGACATAAATTCATTCATACCTTCAATTTTGTATCTTTTTAACATTTAATTGAAAGTAGCGGCAGCAGATTAATTCTTATATGAATAAAAAAATACAGCAAAATTATTGGATTCAATCTGTTCTAAACAGTTATAGCCTCGTATTCTTTTCTTTGAATAATGTATTTGCTTTCTGTATCCTTTTCGTGACATTTTTCACTCC
This sequence comes from Flavicella sp., assembly GCA_042091695.1. Classification (GTDB taxonomy): domain Bacteria; phylum Bacteroidota; class Bacteroidia; order Flavobacteriales; family Flavobacteriaceae; genus Flavicella. The sequence goes on along the minus strand of JBELHA010000001.1, from coordinate 43,765 downwards.
TTTCGTAGGTATTTGTGGTTTCTTGGGTGTTCTATGTACCAATTGTGTGGCCAACTACCTCGGTTTTGACAAGAAAGACATACATACTGGAATGTTTGGTTTCAATGCACTCTTTTTAGGAATGGCGATGGGCTATGAATTCAATTTCAATGGACCTTTTGTGGTCTTGTTTCTCTCTGCAATGCTGATCCTTTTACTCATTACAGTTTCCATGCGAGGTTATTTAAATAAATACAATTTACCTTTTCTCGTATTTCCTTTTATCATAACCTATTGGCTGGTATCCTTATCAGCATCTAACTTTGACAATATCATCTTAAATGAAAGTTATAGTTATACGATCAACCAAAACCTAAAAGAAAGTACTTCTTTATGGTATCAAATCACGCATTCCCTAGACAGTATTCCTTTGTATCCCTTCGTTGCTGCCTTTCTAAAAACCTTGGCGGGAACCTTTTTTCAAAATAGCATACTCGCAGGAATCTTTGTCGCTTTAGGATTGTTGCAATTTTCTAGAATAGCCTTTTCTTTGAGTATTATTGGCTTTTCCTGTGCCTACTTTTACTATGTTATTTTTGGTGCCGATGTAACAGATTTGACCCATGATTTATTGGGTGCCAATTTTATTTTTACGGCCATTGCCATTGGCTGTTTTTTTATCATTCCAAACACCTACAGCTATCTCATGGTTGTGATTTTGACACCTGTGGTACTTTTAAGCGCTTTGGCACTGACAAAAATATTGGCTCCTTTTCAAATAAAACCTTATTCCTTATCCTTTAGCTTGATTACTACTTTGGTCTTGTTTGCGCTCAATCAGCGTCTGTTTACCAAATACCTTCAAGTCGTCACGTTACAATATTTTTCTGCAGAAAAAACCATCTACAAATACATCAATTCCATACAGCGCTTTAAGAATGAACACCTTTATAAAGTAACCTTACCATTTATTGGTGAATGGAATGTCAGCCAAGGCTATGATGGTAATATCACACATTTAGGCGATTGGAGCAAAGCACTAGATTTTGTAATTGAAGATTCTGAAGAAAACACCTATTTTTTACCTGCCAATCTTAAAGAAGGTATGAAACCTGAAAATTTCTATTGCTACAACAAAGAAATTTTAGCACCTTATGACGGCTATGTCTATGACATTATCAATACGGTAGATGACAACGATATCGGTGACATGGACACTTCTAACAACTGGGGAAACTCAATAATAATCAACCATTTAAATGGTCTATATTCTCAGATAAGCCATGTGAAAAAAGACTCTTTTGCTGTTTTTGTAGGGCAATACATTAAAAAAGGCACTTTTTTAGCCACCTGTGGAAACTCGGGACGCTCCCCAGAACCACACATCCACTTCCAATTTCAAACATCCCCATATTTAGGTTCGAAAACATTCCCCTACCCTATTTCATATTTTATAGAAAGACTAGGTCCGAATCGCAAGCTGAGAATCTCAGAAGTACCCAACGAAAAAGCCTTTATAAGTAATGTGTTGGTCAGTGAACTTCTAGCAGTAGGATTTTCTTTGTTACCCGGTCAAAAACTAAGTCTAAAAAACACTAAAACAACTGAAAAAGTTCAGTGGGAAGTATTTACCGATGCTTTTAATAGAACGCATATCTTTTGTGAAGTCACAAAGTCGTATGCCTATTTTAAGAATGATGGAACCATGTTTTACTTTACCGATTTTGAAGGGGATAAAAAATCACTTCTCTTTCAATTTTACCTCGCTGCCTACCGACAATTATTAGGTTATTATGAAGGTGTTGAAGTAGAAGACAAGATTCCATTGATTCACTTTAATAAAAAAATCCCTCAGTTTTTTCAGGACTTTTTAGCGCCTTTTTACTTGTTTACGCAAGCAAATTACAAAGCCTCCTTTGCCTATACGGACAATATTTATGCTCCTCAAAACATAAAGATAAAAAGCGCTGTAGAAGCCAAACTCATCGATTACAGCTTTAAAAATATAAATTTTGAATTGGAACTAAAAGACTACAGACTCAACAGTTTTACCATACACCATAAAAAGCATACCGAACAGTACCTTTTTGAATTTGAATAGAAAAACAACTTTTAAACTTACGTATAATGAAATATATCAAACAAGTATCCTTTGCATTATTATTTTTTTCGATTGTGCATGTAAAGGCACAAAACAAAAAGATCACAACTGCTTTTGCAACTTCTTATACTTTTCAAGAGCAGGCAAATTATGATGCAGCCATTGCAGAAATAAACAAGATATACAAAGAAGACTCCTACGAGATAAACCTACGCATGGGCTGGTTGCACTACCTTGCAGAAAACAATGTACAAGCAGTCAATTATTATAAAAAAGCGTCTAAAATAATGCCGGCTGCTACGGAACCACAATGGAATATGATTACGGTATATACCAAAACTGAAAATTGGATAGGGATTGAAAAACAATACCTTTCTATCATCGCACTAGATCCAAAAAACACAACTGCCAATTACAATTTAGGGCTTATTTATTATTACAGAAAGGATTTTCCTACTGCAAAAAAATACTTTGATGTGGCACTGAATATAAAACCTTTCGGCTACAACAACCTTTTGATGAGCGCCTGGACCAACTACTTCCTAGGCAATAGAAACAATGCGTCTATACTATTCAACAAAGTACTTTTGTACAGCCCTAATGACCCTTCTGCATTGGAAGGTTTGGCCTTGATGAAATAAAACAAATACTAACACTAAAGCACCTAAACTATGCGCTCTTCTATCCATATCTGTTGTAAAAAAACTGTTCTATATTGGGTGTTTGTTATAGTACTCGCAATACAATCCAATGCCCAAGAAAATGCTTCACTATCTATCAATGCAAAAAGCTATCAATTGTATGAAAAGCAGCAATGGACCGAATTGATTGCCTTTGGTGAGGAAGCACTACAAAAAGATACAGATTATTTCTACCTACGTATGCGTATCGGTATTGCCTATTATGAAAAGAAAAACTATGCTTTGGCACAAGTACATTTCAGAAAAGCATTAGACTTTAATAGTAAAGATAGCCTCGCTCAAGAATACTTGTATTATTGTTATGTATTCACGGGAAAGCAAGAAGAAGCCATGCAACTAAGTCTTTTGTTTTCTGAAAAATTAAAATCTAAAATAGGAATTTCAAACAAAACTGCTGTCGAAGAAATCACCCTAGAAAGCGCACAAAAATCTCCAAAAGAAAAGTATGTGAATTCAGAAGGAACTGCCTATTTTCAAAATGCTACCTATATTCAACTAGGACTCAAACACAGCCTGAAAAACAGATTTTCACTTTTCCATGCAGCCACCTACTACAGTCAAAATTCCAATATTGGAGATGTAAAACAGACTCAGTATTACTTACAGGGAACTGTCCCATTGAAAAATCAATGGACCCTTCAACCTGCATTCCATATCATAAACACAAAATACAGCAATGCCTTGGCACCTGTTCAAAACGAAACCAATGACAATTCGTTTCTAGCTTCTTTTAGCCTTAGTAAACGCATCAAAAAAACAGAAATAACCGCTGGAACCAGTTATACAGACAATCCTCAACTCTCTCAAAACACCTATTTTGGACGCATTGCATATGCTCCTTTGGGAAATAGCAAATTCATACTAGGATACACACATTATGCACATAGCTCACCGTCTAACAGTGCCCAAAACAATTCAAAAGCCCCTTATCTATATTTTGAACCCACTTCAAAAAGTAGTCTTAAGGTCAGTTACTTCGACAATGAAAACTCAAACATCGCAGAAGACAACGGTTATTTGATCAACAATGCATTTCACCTCACCAAAAATAGGTTGGCTTTGCTATTGGACTACGACATCTCCAAAAGTATGACAGTGTATGGAATGTATCAATACGAACAAAAAACACATAGACTAGTAGATAACTTTGACTTTGAATACAACCTCTATTTACTGGGACTGAAATTTAGGCTTTAAAAATTAGGAGATTCTTAACTATATAGACAAGACTTAGCTTGACAAATACAAATATATTTGTCAAAAAAGAAACATATGGTGCGTTTTGCAAAATGGTTAGGAGCGGGATTGGGATGGACATACGGCGGTCCCATTGGAGCTTTTCTAGGATATATAATCGGTCAAGCTGTTGAAGGTTTTTCAAAAAAAGACCTGTCCGAATTTTATGATGAAGAAGACTACCACTCTGCACCTACACAATCAGGAGATTTTGAAATAAGTCTATTGATACTCTCTTCTTTTGTGATCAAAGCAGATGGCAAAATTGACCAGAGAGAATTGAATTTTGTACGTGAATATTTTGTGCAAATGTATGGAAAAGACAGGGCCAACAATGCCTTTCGTCTGTTCCGAGAAATCATCAAAAACGAAGACCTTTCTGTGCGTCAGATTTGTTTGCAAATTCAACGTCAAATGCAACATGCTTCCCGTCTTCAGTTGCTCCACTATTTATTCTCCTTGGCAAATGCAGATACACATGTGAGTCCGGAAGAAATACAAATGCTAGAAAAAATAGCAGGGTATTTAAACATCAATAGTTTCGATTTCAACGGTATCAAGGCCATGTTCTACAAGGATACCAAAAGTGCTTATACTATCTTAGAAATCGACCCGAATGCAACAGACAAAGAAGTCAAAGCTGCCTATCGAAAAATGGTCAAAAAACACCACCCAGACAAACTCCAACAATTAGGAGAAGAACACCTGAAAGGAGCACAAGATAAATTCCTAAAAATCCAAGAAGCCTACGAAGAAATCAAAAAAGAACGCGGAATTTAATAGCTACCTACACAACAGTTAGAGCGTTATTAATGACAGCAACTTTTTTGCTCCTAGGCACAAAAAACGTACATTCGCATTTCACGTATAAATGTTAGTGTCTTGGCAAAGGAAAAAGCAAAAAAAGAAACACCTTTAATGAAACAATACAACAGTATCAAAGGAAAATATCCCGATGCTATGTTGTTGTTTCGCGTGGGAGATTTTTACGAAACTTTTGGTGATGACGCAGTTGAATGTGCACGCATTTTAAACATTACTCTGACCAAAAGAGGTGCCGGTAGTACCACAGAAACTGCCTTGGCAGGTTTCCCACACCATTCGATCAATACCTATTTACCAAAACTGGTAAAAGCAGGATTACGTGTTGCTATTTGTGACCAATTGGAAGATCCCAAAATGACAAAGAAAATTGTCAAAAGAGGTGTGACAGAATTGGTAACCCCTGGTGTTTCCTTCAATGATGAAGTATTAGAATCTAACAGTAATAACTTTTTAGCGGCTGTTCATTTTGGAAAAAAAGCCCTAGGAGTCTCCTTTTTAGATGTTTCTACAGGTGAGTTTTTAACCGCACAAGGTTCGGAGGAATACATTGACAAACTATTACAAAATTTTCAACCGAGTGAGGTCTTGGTTCAAAAGCAACACCGCCAAAAATTCAAGGAAACTTTTGGAAGTAGCTTTCACAGTTTTTACTTAGACGATTGGGTATTTCAATACGACTATGCTGTCGATAGCCTACAAGAACACTTTAAGGTAAATTCTCTTAAAGGATTTGGAATTGAAAGCCTCACAGAAGGTATCATTGCTTCTGCAGCCGCACTCTACTACCTATCAGAAACACGACACAACAAATTGGCGCACATTGCAGCCATCAAAAGAATACATCAAGATGCTTACGTATGGATGGATAAATTCACCATTCGTAATCTGGAATTGTATGCTGCCAATGAAGCCAATTCGGTCACCTTACTCAATATAATTGACCGCAGCATCTCTCCTATGGGAGGGCGTTTGCTTCGTCGTTGGATGGCATTGCCACTAAAAGACTTGACAGCAATCAAAGAACGACAAGAAGTTGTAAAACACTTGATCAAAACTCCTGACTTTTACGACTTGGTAAATTACCAAATCAAACAGATCAGTGATATTGAACGATTGGTTTCAAAAGTAGCTACTGGAAAAATACATCCTAGAGAAGTCATCAACCTAAAAAACTCGCTAAAAGCGATTGTCCCAATCAAAGAAGCTGCAGAAAAAAGCAGCAATCCTTCTTTACAAACTATTGGAAAGCAACTATCAAATTGCCAAGAGGTACGCAGTAAAATTGAAACGACTCTCTTTGAAGAAGCGCCTGTACATATCAGCAAAGGAAATAGTATTGCTACTGGAGTTTCAGAAGAATTGGACGGACTTCGAAGTATTGCCACTTCGGGTAAAGACTACTTGGACAATATGCTTCAAAGAGAAACAGAAATCACAGGAATTAGTTCCTTAAAAATAGCATTTAACAATGTTTTCGGCTATTATATTGAAGTTCGAAATACACACAAAGACAAGGTTCCTGAAGCTTGGATTCGCAAACAAACCTTGGTAAATGCAGAGCGTTATATCACTGAAGAACTCAAAGAATACGAAGCTAAAATTCTTGGTGCAGAAGATAAAATTGCAGCCATAGAACAACAGATTTATACAGATCTGATTGTATATCTAAATGGCTTCATCCAAGAAATGCAACGCAATGCGCAGTTGATTGCAAAAATGGACTGTCTCAACTCTTTTGCTACGACTGCGATTGACAATAGCTATGTCTGTCCTGTTTTGGATGAAAGTACCGATCTAGATATCAAAAATGGTAGGCATCCTGTAATAGAAAAACAGTTGCCCATAGGGGAAGAATACATCGCAAATGACGTAGTACTCAACAGAACTTCCCAACAAATAATTATGATTACCGGGCCCAATATGTCTGGTAAATCTGCCATTTTACGACAAACTGCTCTGATTGTTTTATTGGCGCAAATGGGAAGCTATGTGCCTGCTCAGAATGCAAAAATAGGATTGGTAGATAAAATATTTACACGTGTGGGCGCCAGTGACAATATCTCGATGGGAGAATCTACATTTATGGTAGAGATGAATGAAACGGCAAGTATCTTGAACAATGTTTCAGAGAGAAGCTTGATTTTATTGGATGAGATTGGACGTGGAACCAGCACCTATGATGGAATCTCTATCGCATGGGCCATTGCAGAATACCTACACGAACACCCGTCTAAAGCAAAAACACTCTTTGCAACTCATTACCACGAACTCAATGACATGACCTCAACCTTTGAGCGTATCAAAAACTTCAATGTCTCAGTAAAAGAACTTAAAGACAGCGTGATATTTTTGAGAAAATTGATTGCAGGAGGAAGTGAACACAGTTTTGGAATTCACGTAGCGAAACTAGCAGGAATGCCGACGCAGGTGATTCATAGAGCCAATAAAATGCTCAAACAACTCGAAAAAACACATACCAACGAGGAGGTCAAAGAAAAGCTTACGACAGCAAGTAAACAAGAAGACTTTCAAATGAGTTTTTTCCAGCTTGACGATCCTTTATTGGAAGACATCAAGGAAGAAATTCTCAATACCAATATCGATAGTTTGACACCTATTGAAGCTTTGATGAAGTTGAACGAAATCAAAAGAATGCTCACAAAAAAATAAGATATGGAAACGATCATAGAACATATCAACGTTATGGGATCTTTTGTATTTGCCATCTCAGGTGCCTTGATTGCCATGCGTAAAAAACTAGACCCTTTTGGTGTTTTGATTGTAGCCTTTGTGACAGCTGTGGGAGGGGGAACTGTCAGAGACATGCTGCTCTCTAAAAGAGACGTGTTTTGGCTTTTTGATACGACTATTATCTACGTAATTCTGACGGGAGCTTTTATCGCAATGCTATTCAAAGACAAACTGCGTTTTTTTGACAAACCACTCTTTTTTTACGATGCTGTAGGATTGGGCTTGTTCACCATTACTGGGGTTCAGATAGGCATAGATGCCTCGCTAGCTCCTATGATTTGTATTTTACTTGGAACCATTACAGGAGTGTTTGGGGGTGTCATAAGAGACATTATCGTCAACGAGATTCCTGTTATCTTTAAAAAAGAAATCTATGCCACCATCAGTATTGCAGGTGGAGCTGTCTATTTGATTTTGGTTCGTTTTGATGTACAAAACCCCTACTTACAAATAATTCCTATTTTGGGAATTATCATTGCGCGCATCATCGCGGTAAAATACAATATTTCACTACCCACCATTTATAAAAAAGACCATGATTGATAATTTAGAACAGGGATTTTTTGGTATTGGTATTCAAAATGGAAAAACTCCAGAAAACTTAGGTGTACTTTGGAGATCAGCTCAAAATATGGGAGCTAGTTATATCTTTACTATCGGAAATAGGTATGCAAAACAAGCCTGTGACACTCACAAAGCAGTGGGTGCAATGCCTTATTTTCACTACGAAACCTTTGAAGAGTTTTACAAACACATTCCTAAAGGCGCTATGTTAGTGGGGGTAGAACTCGATGAAAAAGCAGTTCCTTTGGAAACCTTTGAACATCCGAGACGCTGTGTGTACCTATTAGGTGCAGAAGACCATGGCATGTCTCGAAAAGCCATCGAAAGCTCTCATCATTTGGTGAAATTTGACACACCCATGAGCTTAAATGTTTCGGTAGCGGGAAGTATCGTTATGTACGACCGTCGCTCAAAAGCATTTGAAAAATAAAACTATTCAGCAATGATTATGTTCCGCTTACTCTCATTGCCATAACGATCTACTACAGTAATATTACAGCGACCTGGCATCGCCTTGACAGACAATTCATGTATACTTTTAGTTTGCCCCATATACTGTTCATTTACATACCAAAAAAGATCAGTATCCGGAATGCTATGGGCTACTTTTAACAACAATAGGTTTTTAGCTCCGTCAAAACCCTTCGGCAGAAAGACCGTTTCATTATCATTGGGATATACAAAATCCAATATTTTTTGAGAGGATTTCTGACAGTCCATTCGAAAGGGAGGAAGCACTTTGTAAAAAGGATTTTTCTTTCGGTAATAATGCTCCATAATGGGCGGTAGCACAAACCAAGAAGTACCTTTCATATCTCGCAGTGTTTGACAAGATGAATTCACTTGAAAATGCTCCTCCTTATCTACGTGTACCCAATGATGAAAAGGACACGCGCGTGTTGCTACTCCTGCTTCCGGCACCAAGGTCACTTCTACCTGTTCACAGTATTCTTTGGCTACATAACCACTCTCCTTACAGACCTTTACTTCCGTCATAGCATCACTAGGCTCTGCAAACCAAGTGCTTTTTGGCAAGAGATCAAAAACAGAAAACAATACAGGCCCTGCTGTCGAAACTCCTACCAAACCAGGCCTCCCTTCTCCGTCTGCATTTCCAACCCAAACCCCCACCACATAATCTTTAGTCGAACCAATAGCCCAAGCATCTCTAAACCCAAAACTGGTTCCTGTTTTCCATGCGATTTCTTTCGACGAATCAAAAAAGCGCCACTGTTCATTACCTTCGGGTCTATTGACTTCTTTTAAAGCTTTAAAAGTACTGTAGATCGCACCGGCCCCGAAAATTGTTTTTTCTTTAGAGGTCTTTCCGAAATCTATGGATTCATCTGCTAAAAAACTAGGAAATACAAACTCATTTGATCTGTAAGACCCATAGTGATTATCGTAATGATTGAGCGTTCCTGAAAAAGCAGCATAAGCAGCACATAAATCCCACAAATTACTCTCTGCCCCTCCCAAAATGAGCGATAACCCATAATGGTCTGCAGCAAATCGTATGTCTTTTAAACCCAATTTTTGCAAATCACTGTAGAACCGTAACTGACCGTACTGTTGTAATAATTTGACTGCTGGCACATTTAAGGACCGCGATAAGGCTCGAGAAGCAGGAACAGCCCCATCGTATTGTAAATTAAAATTTTTAGGAGTATATGATGCTATTTGCGTTGGGATATCTGGCAATAAAGTATGCGGTAAAATTTCACCTGCATCCAATGCTGCTGCATATAAAAAAGGTTTTAAGATACTTCCCGTACTTCTTGGTTTGTGAATGATATTGACGTCTTTTTGATGGCTCTTATCTGTCGGGGTATTCCCCACATAAGCAAGTACCTTACGAGTATGCACATCTAAAACAAGTACTGACATATTGTGTATCTCATTTTGTTTTAGGTTTTGGTATTGCTGTGCTACAATTGTATTTACCTGTTCTTGAAGGTAACTATCGATACTTGATTTTATTTTTTTTTGAGGGTAAAGACCAGAAAGATGAGCCAACAAATGGGAGGCAGTACTCGGCAATGCATGTGGTTTTTGAGGTAACAATTCTTGTATAGAAAGCCGATAAGTAAGACTGTCTATATATTGGTTTTCATACAACTTCAAGAGTAACCGATCTCTTTTACGCTTTAATTTTTTTTGGTTTTTTCCAGGATAAATAAGACTTGGAGCATTGGGCAATACAGCGAGTGTCGCTGCCTCTCCCCAAGATAAATTTTCGGGAGATTGTCCAAAATAGCGCCATGCCGCAGCTGATAGACCAACGACATTTCCTCCAAACGGTGCATGAGAAGCATAGCTATTCAACAGTTCCTTTTTGCTAAAACGACTCTCTAACTGTAGCGCAAAAAAGAATTCTTTGAACTTTTCAGTATAGGTTCTTTGCCCTCCTTTTCTAGACAAACGAACTACTTGCTGCGTCAAAGTACTTCCTCCTCTTACAATACGACCTGCTTTGAGGTTTTGAAAAAAAGCTTTCCCTATGGCAATAGGATTGAAGCCAGGATGCCAGTAAAAGTACTGGTCTTCAAAAAGCACTATGGCTTTTTCAAATTTACTAGGCACACTATCTAAATCTGGAAATCTCCATTGTCCATCTTTAGCAATTTTTGCCCCTAACAAGCGACCTTCTTTACTGTATACAATGGTCGATGTGGGGTCTTTCAAAAGCTCCGTGGGAAGTGTGACATAAAAGCAAATTACAACAAGCCCAATAAACACTCCCCAACTATATTTCTTCCTACTCAAAACATCCTGTTATATGTTACACACTTCTTATTTAACAACGGAAATCCAACTACCTGCTGTTCTTGAAAAATAGTCATTATCATACATTGCTTCTGCCTGTATTCCAGGCAAATAATAGCGCCCTAAATACGATGCATTGAGCAACACCTTGAATGTTTTTGTTTCGTTTTTCTGTAATGAAAAATAAAAATTAACACGGTCGTCACGTATGTCCGTAAAATCAGCTGAAGTAGTCGTTCCACTACCAAAATCGGTATAACGCGTATTGACAATCTCCCAGCCCGAAGGAAACAACTGACTCAATGCAATATCATTCACAGGTTCTTGATGGGTATTTGTAATTGTTACAGTAGCCGTAAAATCTGTCCCTTGTGATAGATTGGAAACCGAAATTTTTTCACCAGAACTATCCGTATAGTTTGTAAAAAGAACTAAGTTTCTTTGCACGACAAGTTCCTCTCCAACAGGTAAAAGACCATTGTGTACCAATCTCACATAAACGGTATTTGCTAGGTTATTGTCTAAGGAAAAGGTGTTTGTTCCTTTTTGTGTTATTTTCAAAGTACGGAGCGAACTACTTTTTGACGTTTGTAAGCGCTGTTTTTTTCCATTAATCTTGTAAGAGACATCGATGGCTTTTCCTCCATTCTTCTGAACCATTTTTCCCATAGAAAGCAAACAATAAGCAGTAGTTTGTGTACTCATCCATTGATCACTAGAAAGCGTTTTGGCAATACCAGTCGCCACACCTCTAACTCGGGTATCATTAAGTAAAACAAGCGTCTCCAAAGCCATTGCACGATCTCTAGCCACAGAACCATAACTGTAATAGTTTGTTTGAGATTTGGAGAAATTCAAACTTGCTGATGCTAGTAGATTTTTTGCAGCGGCTTCTTGACCAATCAATGCATAAGCGGCAGCCAATCTCCATTTAGAAACATTGGATAGAGAAGCATACTCACGCAACCTATTCATAGCCGCCAAATCAGGACTACCTGCAATTGCTAATGTATAGAGACGATACGCTTGTAACAAATCATTCGTTGTCCCCCTTCCACTAGGGCGCCAATTTCTTGCTTTTTGTTTTTGATAACGCGTCCAGTTACTCAAAAAAGAGATTGGCAATGCATAGCCTTTTAACTGTGCTTCCATCATAAAATGTCCGGCGTAACTCGTTCCCCAGTCATTCGCTTCTGAATTCCCCATCCAATAAGGCAACCCACCATTGGGCAATTGAAATTTTCCGAGTCTGAGGATTCCTTTTTTAATATTTTCTTTTATTTGAAGCTCCTTACTACTGTCTATATCGAATATCGATGTAAGAAATAACTGTGGAAATACACTTGAAGTAGTCTGCTCCACACAACCGTGAGGATACTGTATAAGATAGTCCAGACGTTGGGCGAAATTCATTGGTGGAATGGTAGATATTTCAACAACAGTTGTGTTGGTACCCACACTTCCAAAAGGAGTGAAATTTTGAGTTATAGTTCCTTTTTTAGCAACCGTAAAATCAGTATGCTCCGAAACGGTAGGATTCGGATTGAATACATTCAGTTCTATTTTTTGAGATGCTTTTTTACCATTCCCTTTGGCTAGTATCTCAACAGTTTGCATACCAATATCAGAAAGCACCTCTAAATCAAAATACAGCATTTTCTCATCGGGTTGGGCAAACCGAATCTTTTGTTTGCTAGGTCCAATCAGACGCAATCCTTTGCTTAGTTTTAAAGAAACAGTTACCTCTTTTACCCTATTTTCCATGGCAAAAACTGTAACGGGGAGGGTCACTTTTTCCTTTGGCGCTAACTTTCTAGGGAGAGATGCTAACACCATCAATGGTTTTCGTACCGGTGTCGCTTTCGCTGTTTTCCCAAAGGCTCCATTTTTAGTATCAGCAGCAACCACCATCGTTTTTACAGAGCCAATATAGTTTGGAAGTGTAATTTTATGTGTCGCTTTTTTTCCTTTTTTCAAGACAAAGGGACCTAATACCTTCACTACCGGTTTGAAACGATTGGCTTTTTTATTTGAGTTGTCGCTTCTGTCTTGATCCCCACCTATCGCAAAAACCTGTTCTAGCGTACCTCCAAATGCACCGATAACCTTGTCGTACAAATCCCATGTTCGGACTCCGAGAGCTTCTTTCTTAAAAAACGCAGACCACAAGTCTGGAGTCCTATAACGTGTCAAATCCAAAAGACCCTCTTCAACTACAGCCAATGTATAGGTCATCTCTTTGCCTGCTTTTTCACTTACCGTTACTTTAAACTCTTTTTCTGGCTCTAAAGTAGCTGGCATTTTTAGCTCTGGTTGCAGACGGGTATCTGGATCTTCAACAGAGATAGGAATCACTCCATACATTCTTAAAGGCAAGTCATTCTGTGTTGAGGCATGCGGCTGCACTAAAGAAATATTGACAAAAATATTGGGTGTCATCTCCGAGGTAATTGGAATCTCAACCTTCGTATTTCCAGCTTGCGTATCGACCCATTGCGATTGCAAAACACGTGTACTATTTTCTAAGGTCAACAATGCCCTTCCTTTGTTTACAGAAGGAAAACTGATACTTGCTACCTCTCCTACATTGTACTTTTCTTTGTCGGCATTGAACACCAACATAGTTGCTGCCTCTGAATTTTTATCTGTACTATTAGACCACCAATCCTTGAAAAAATAGGCTGTTCTACCAGTAGCATGACCACTTATGGGATCTTTTACACGAATCAAATACCTTCCTGAATTGGCATCAGGGATATTGATATTTACAGTTGCTTCTCCTTTAGAATTGGTAGAGACCTTAAAGGATTTATACAAGGCACTGTGTTTTTTATTTACATAAGAAGCTAAGTTATCATAGCTAGAGTTCCACCACCAATACCAGCGTATCTTATAAACCTCTACCTCTAGATTTTTTCTAGCAACAGGAAGACCTTTGGAACTAAGTGTCATTACTTCAAAAGCAGTATTTGCATCTGTAACATAGGAATTTCCATAGCGTTTGGAAACGGGAGATTTAAATCCGACAAAACTTTTGAAAGGTGCCAAGGTTGTTGAAAAAACATCGGATGAAAAATCACCACCGTTCTCAAAAACACGGGTCAAGAAAGTTGCTTTTAACAGTCCTGGTGCTGAGTTGCCAACACTTACTTTTTGACTTATTTTAGTTTTCCCCAAAGCATCTACATTCCCTTCATAAATGAGTAATTCCTCAGTGGAAAAGTTCTTTATAGGATCTATAAAAGTATAATTTGGATATTTCTCAAAACCTTTGCTAGCAGCTGTCAATTTCATTTTGACTTCTGTTTTTAAGTTTTTTGCTGGTGCACCGTGTAACCAGTTTACTTGCAAATCTGCAACAACAGGGCGGTATGTTGACAAAAGTGTTTCCTCAAAATCGAGTTTTATTTTCAGTCGGTTAGGTTTTACCGTTTCTACTTTTAATGTTTTGCTAAAAGAAACTCCTCCTACGCGAACACGTGCATTCCAATTCCCGGTAGCATCACCACTATCTGTCGGAATATCAAACCTATAAAACCCGTTTACTCCATCGGAAGTAACTTCGCTAAAATGCAGTTTTCCATGCGGATCTGTCACCTCCATTTTTATTGGATGTGATTTGGGAAGCGGATTAGAGTGATCGTCTAAAACAAAAAAAGTATGAATCGTATCTCCAGGTCTCCAGACACCTCTTTCCCCATAGACAAAACCTTTCAACCCTTTTTGTATTTTTTTCCCTGCGACATTGAATTTACTCAATGATAAAGCAGCTCCTTCATTCAATCGGAGGTAGGTTTTTTGGGCCCCTTTTGAAACAATTGCAAAAGCAGCTGTTGATTTTGTATCTACATATGCCACTCCCTGATTGTCCGATGTTGCAGTAGCTATTTCTTGTTGTTGGTAATTGTAAAAAACAATATTGGCTTTAGAGATCGGTTCCGTAGTAAGAATGTCAGAAAGGGCAACGAAATAAGTGTTTCCCGCTCCCTTTTTAACCACTGCACCAATATTTGTTGCCAAGATATTTGCACCAACTGCTTCGGTATTTATAAAATAAGATGCGGTACAGGCATTGTCTCTATCCCTCCAATTGTATTCGGAATAATCATAATTACTTGATCGTCCACTCGAAAAACTATCCCAATACGCCGTTTCTTTTTCAGATTCTATTGCTAATGTATTAGGATCTGCTTGTGGAAGTGAATAGTCTATCTTTTCCTCAGAAGCTTCACACCTATAGAGAGAATACGCTTTGACAAAACTCAATTCAACACGATAAATAGCGCCAGGTTCTTTTGCAATCAATTCGCTTAAATCAACAGCGTAATTTTTCCACTTTCCATCATTTTCAAGATCACTAGTTACCAGTGGCACGGTTGTATGCGATACTTTACGGGCTACATTTCGAAGTGCATAAGTATTTGAATTCTGTAGGTTTCCTTGTTGTAAAAACTGCAAAACATTATCTGAATACAACTGCATGACGTCAACATCAACCGCTTTTAGGTTGACCGCTTTGAAGTTAAATTGTAAGTTTTTAGAATCTGGTAATATCAGACCATTACTCAGTAATGCTACAGATGGCTTTAAAGCTTCAAAAGTAATCGTCTCTGTAAAGCCTTTTTTTAATTTATAATTGCTCTGATTCTTAACTCCGGTATACACCGCAATTTTCACTTGTCCTGTGATATGGTTTTTAGGATATACTTTTAGCGTGTTTCCATCTACAGCGTACTGCAATCCTTTTGCATTTTCAATAGTGACCAATCCTCTCAGGTTTTGACTTTTTCGCAAAGGATCTGAAAAATTTATGCGCACGTGTTGTTCTGGGAATTGATGCACCTGAACCCCGAGTACAGAAAAATTATTTTTTCCTGGAATATCCACCTCACTCATTCCTTTGTTTTCTGGAATACCCAAGGAAGCACCGTTCCAATTGACAAAAATAACACCGTCATTATCTAAACGTGTGATACTGTCGATACGAAATTCAAAATTAGTACTCGAAACAGACGGGTTTCCATACCATTTTACAGATAAATCGGATTGGTTTTGCGTCGCTTTTACAACGTTTTCTAATTCAGATACCGTGAGTACATCAGCAGATTTTAATGTCCCTTGAAGGTATTGATAAGAACTATCGTAGGACTGTAATTCTTGTACTGAAAGGGTGAAATTAGGAACTATCGTTTGAAAACGAAACGAGTATTCGTGGAGTTTTTTCGGTGTTTTTTCAAACAGCTTATCCAAACGAAGTGTTCCCTCGTATTTGGTTGCTACATCGAGCATCGCATCGGGTTTGAATACCAGTTTTTTTGGTGAAACCACATACAATTTCCCTTTTATTTTAGGAGACATTTTCAAAATGTCAGATGACAACTCTTGACCAACAACTACATTTAATAGAGGTTTATTAAAAAAGACTTCAATAGGTGACGCTTTGGAGACATAGCCTTTAGTAACATTATTTATATAGGTCGTATATGCAAAATTCTCACTTTTAGTTTCCTTATTATCGGAACAAGAAAAAAGGATTAAGACTAAGAAAGCCAACGGAAGGAATAATTTCATTTTCATCAATTTTGATTACAAGGTATGAAAGTTTTACTGCACATGAAATAATAAAAATGACAATAACACCCGAAATATCACCCAAAAAAAGAAAAGGCTATTTCAAACGAATCACTATCTTTGTAAAAAAAGAAATCATGTTATTATTTATCAGCGGACCGGAAATATTTGTTGTTCTCCTTCTCGTTGTCATGCTTTTTGGAGCGGACAAAATACCAGAAATTGCAAGAGGATTGGGAAAAGGGATGCGTCAAATAAAAGATGCCACCAACGACATTAAAAAGGAAATCAACGAAAGTGCTGAAAAGAACGATTTGAATCTCGATGTTACCAAAGACATTCAAAAAGAAATTGATGACGTCAAAGAAAACATAGAAAAAGCGACAGGACCTGTCAAAAGAATGCGATAAATCCTATATTACAACCTGCTATTTACTTTACCCTAGATAAAGTCAAACCGTCTCGTATGGGTAGCAAAACTGTTTCAATCCTAGGATCTTCGTTCATCATTTTATTGTATACCAACAAGGCTGCAGTATCTATATCTTTGTCTTGTACAGGTTCTACTACTTTCCCACTCCACAGAACATTGTCGGATAAAATTACGCCACCCTTGTTCATTTTACCGATAATCTGCTCAAAATAATTACTATAATTTGCCTTGTCTGCATCGATAAAAACCAAATCAAAAGTACTGTCTATCTGCGGGATAATATCCAACGCATTTCCAATATACTGCTTGATATTGGCTCCATGAGAAGACTTATCAAAAAATCGACGTTGCAAATCGTATAATTCTTCATTTCTATCAATAGTGTGTAACATACCTCCCTCTTTCATTCCTTCTGCCATAGCCAAAGCCGAATAACCAGTATAGGTACCTATTTCTAAAATGTTAGTGGGTTGGATGAGCTTAGAAATCATAGACAATAAACGCCCTTGAAAACCACCACTCAGCATTCTAGGATTGAGTACTTTTTGCCAGGTTTCTCGATTCAACTCTTGCAACAATTCAGGTTCTTCTTGAGAATGTGCTACTACGTAATCGTCTATCTTTTCAGGTAAAAAATGCATTGTATATATTTTAAATCGGTTCGTTTTCGTTCTTTTGCAACGACTTTAATTCTTTGTGTAAGGTTTCTTTTTCCTCTGAAGTCAAACAACAATTCTTAAGTGTTGTTTTTTTGTGTTTCAAAGCTTTTGTCAACAACCTATTTTGCTTGCTATACAACCTACAAAAACAGCAGGTCCACAAATGAAACCTAAGCTGCAACAATTCATAGAGTGTTGCTTTTTTGTATTGAGACTTGTCACAAATAGCGGTAGCCTCATCGCAAGAAAGTTTAAATTTTGCCATATAGATTTACTTTAAAAACCAATTGTCTTCCATACATCTTCGCAACTGTGTGCGTGCGCGGTGTATAATTACCCATAAATTAGACGGGGATATACCAAACTCCTTACAAATTATATCAGTTTCAAAGTCCTGCAAGGTTTTCATCTTGAAAATTACTGCATACTTTTCAGGTAATTTATCTATACAAGCCTCTAGTGTCGTTCCCAATTCTTCAGTTTCTATCTCTTTGTCAGCATCACTACCCCAAGTTTGAGGAACCCGCTCCTCTAACCAAACACCTTCTTGCCCATCTTCCGAATGAAAATTCATGCGGACTTCAGCCTTGCCTTTGTTGGAGTTAATTTTGCGATAATAATCAATTATTTTACGCTTTAATATCGCCACTAACCAGGTTTTCTCTGTAGATTTACCTTCAAAATTATCTTTAGATTTTAAGCCTGCAAAAAAGGTTTCTTGCACTAAATCCTTCGCTACATCTACTGAATCTACACGAACCACAGCATACTGGAACAAATAATCTGCATACAAATCAATCCACTTGTCTGGATCTAGTAATTGAGTCTGAAGAGCATTCATTTTTCAGTTTTAGGTTAGGGGGTATTACAAAGCATAAATATAAGCAAAAGGAATAGCTTCTTTTTAAAAAGAGATTGTCTATTTATCGACATTGTACAATAAATTTCAAGAAGCAATACTGATAGAGGACTTACAAGTACATATTGTAAAAATGTTTCGTATTTTTGTGTGACTAAACCCCCAAAATAAATACAATGTCCATAGCTAAAAAACAATATAAGAGAGTGACCACCAATTCATTGATTGAAATGAAACATAACGGTGAAAAAATATCGATGCTGACTGCTTATGACTACACCATGGCAAAGATTGTGGATACTGCAGGGATAGATGTTATCTTGGTAGGAGATTCAGCCTCCAACGTTATGGCAGGTCACGAAACAACATTGCCAATCACGCTTAACGAAATGATCTACCACGCTAGTTCAGTTGTAAGAGCCACTAACCGCAGTTTAGTCGTTGTGGACCTTCCATTTGGAAGCTACCAATCTGATCCAAAAGAGGCCTTGAGATCTTCCATCAGAATCATGAAAGAATCTGGAGGACATGCGATCAAATTAGAAGGAGGAAAAGAAATAAAACCATCGATAAAAAAAATACTAAACGCAGGAATTCCGGTAATGGGGCACTTGGGATTGACGCCACAGTCTATCTATAAATTTGGTACTTATACAGTACGTGCTAAGGAAGAAGCGGAAGCTGAAAAACTTATCGAAGATGCAATAATGCTTGAGAAACTGGGATGTTTTGGTATCGTATTAGAAAAGGTACCTGCTGCATTAGCAGAAAGAGTTGCCAAAGAAATTGCAATTCCTGTCATAGGAATTGGTGCAGGTGGTGGAGTCGACGGACAAGTTTTGGTTACACATGACATGTTAGGGATGACACATGAGTTTAACCCCCGTTTTTTGAGAAGATACCTCAACCTATACGAAGACATGTCAAATGCCATTTCAAGCTATAGTAAAGACGTAAAATCACAAGATTTCCCGAACGAAAAAGAGCAATATTAAAAGTAATAAAGCCTAGACAATAGATGAAAGTACTTCATATAGATGACAACCATCCCGTATTAAAACTAGGCTTAGAAAAGTTGGGATGCATTTGTTTTGAGGAGTTCAAAGCAAGCAAAGAAAAGATTGAAGAAAGCATACATCAGTATGAAGGTATTGTCATTCGGAGTCGCTTTAAAATAGACAAAGTATTTATTGACAAAGCACAGAAATTAAAATTTATCGCTCGTGTTGGCGCAGGTCTTGAAAGTATTGATGTGGCATATGCCAAAGCGAAAGGCATTGCTCTGATTTCTGCACCTGAAGGGAATAGAAATGCCGTTGGAGAACACGCTCTAGGTATGCTGTTGTCACTTTTCAACAAAATAAAGCAAGGTGACAATCAGATTCGAAATGGAAAATGGTTGCGAGAAGCACACAGAGGAATTGAGCTAGACGGTAAAGTAGTTGGATTGATTGGCTATGGCAACATGGGAAAATCTTTTGCAAAAAAACTAAGAGGTTTTGATGTAGAGGTTTTGTGCTATGACATCAAACAAGGAGTAGGAGACGAAAATTGCCGTCAAACAAGTTTGACTGAAATACAAGAAAGAGCGGATGTCTTAAGTATACATACTCCCTACAACGAACTCTCGAACAAAATGATTGACAGAGATTTGATTTCTCTGTTTAAAAAACCCTTTTTCCTGATCAATACCGCTAGAGGTACTGCTGTGGTTACAGACCACCTTGTGGAAGCCATGGAAGCTGGAAAAATAGTAGGGGCCTGTTTAGATGTCCTGGAATATGAAAAAGGATCTTTTGAAAACCTTTTTGAAAACAAAGACCTACCAAAAGCTTTTGAATATCTGATACACTCAGAACAAGTATTACTCTCACCACATGTAGCGGGATGGACCCAAGAATCTAAAGTAAAACTCGCACAAACCTGTGTCGATAAAGTAGCCGCTATTTTCTTTGATATTCACACCAAAAATAAACCAAAAACCGAAATACCTCTCAAGGTAACAGGTATTGGAGGGGTTTATTTCAAAGCTGAAAACCCAAAAGAAACCAAAGCCTGGTATGAGAAACATTTAGGACTGGTTATGGACGAACATGGAAGTAGTTTTTACTGGAAAGACCACAACAATAGTGAGGCACTTACACAATGGGCTCCTTTCGACCAAAAATCCAATTATTTTCAGCCTAGTAAAGCGTCCTACATGCTTAATTTTAGAGTTAGAAACTTAGAAATACTTCTCAATAGTCTTCAAAAAGAAGGCATACAGATTGTAGACAAGGTCACTGAATTGACTACTGGTAAGTTTGCTTGGATTGTAGATCTAAACGGTATTAAAATTGAACTTTGGGAGCCAAAAGAGGAATAAAAGACTAAAAAACAACAAACCTACAAAGGCCCCAAACACAGGCTTAGAATACTTTTTCAAATAAAAACATATAATGACAAAGATTCAAATCTGTTTAGTATCTTTGAGTTTGTATTGTTAAACTCAAAATAAAAAACATTATGGCTTTTGAATTACCAAAATTAGGCTATGCATACGATGCATTAGAACCACATATTGATGCGAAAACTATGGAAATACACCATAGCAAGCACCACCAAGGATATACAAACAACCTTAACAACGCTATTGCTGGTTCTGATAGCGAAGGAAAGTCTATCGAGGCTATCTTGGCAGATTTAGACATGAGTAACGGAGCCGTGAGAAATAACGGTGGTGGATTTTACAACCACAGATTGTTCTGGGAAATTCTTTCACCAAACGGAGGAGGAAAACCTACAGGAGAATTAGCTGCTGCTATCGATGCTGCATTTGGTTCTTTTGAAGCTTTTAAAGATGCTTTTTCAAAGGCAGCTGCTACACAGTTTGGATCAGGATGGGCATGGTTGTGTGTAAATAAAGAAGGAGTTGTAAACGTTTGTTCTACTCCAAACCAAGACAACCCATTGATGCCAGGTGTTACTTGTGGAAACCAACCTATTTTAGGATTGGACGTTTGGGAACATGCTTATTACCTAAACTACCAAAACAGAAGACCTGATTATATCAATGCCTTTTTTGACGTAATCAACTGGGAGGAAGTTTCTGCTAAATATGCTGCGCATAAATAAGTAGACATAAGAAAACAAAAAGGGGATTTGCTAAGCAAATCCCCTTTTTTTGTGGTTATAAACAGAACTTAGTAAGCTCTTCTATTGTTTCCTTCGTAAAAATTAATGAAGGCCTCATTGACAACCCTCTTACCCCCATTGGTTGGGTAATCTCCACTAAAATACCAATCTCCTGAATGATCTGGACAAGCCTTGTGCAAACCATCAATAGTTTGAAATATCACTTGTACATCAGCTTTGATTTCAGAAGTTTTTAACATCTCTGCAATTTTATCTGATATTTGCACATCTGTAAAAGGTGCATAAATTTCTTTGACAAAATTTTGTATCCCTGCATCCTCTTTGATTCTTTGTTTGATACACTTCTTGTACACATCGGTTACAATATGGTATTGGTCCGTATCTTTTAACAGTTCTACAGCGGCTTTAAATGCAATAAAATCACCAATCTTAGCCATATCGATACCATAACAATCAGGATATCGAATTTGAGGTGCCGAAGAAACAATTACTATCTTCTTAGGACTCAAACGATCCAAAATTTTGATGATACTCTTTTTTAAGGTAGTTCCACGTACGATACTATCATCGATAATTACAAGGTTGTCTGTAGGCTTAACTACTCCATAAGTAATGTCGTATACATGCTCTACCAAATCGTCTCTTGAGTTATCATCTGCAATAAACGTTCGTAGCTTTACATCTTTGATGGCTATTTTCTCAACGCGTGCTCGCTCCGAAAGAATGGCATTCAATGCCTCTTCAGACAACTCTCTTTTTCCTTTTAAGATTTTAGCCAACTTCTGCTGGTTTAAAAAATCTTCTGCAGCTTCTCTCATCCCGTAGAAAGAGGTTTCTGCTGTATTTGGAATAAATGAAAAAACACTGTTCGTAATATCGTTGTCAATCTTTTTCAAAATTTCAGGAAAGACAGCTTTTCCTAAGTTTTTACGCTCTTGGTAAATATCTGCATCACTTCCTCTTGAGAAATAAATACGTTCAAAAGAACATGATTTCTTTGGCAATTGATCTAAAACAGGTAGCACAGAAATAGCGCCTGATTTTTTGGCAATCAAGGCATGTCCTCTCTCCAACTCTTTGACATCCTCATAAGCAACATTGAATGCTGTTTGGATAACAGGTCTTTCAGAAGCAACCACCAATACTTCGTCGTCTTGGTAATAAAATGCTGGACGAATCCCAGCAGGATCTCTCAACACAAAAGAGTCTCCATGACCTAACAATCCAGCCATCGCATACCCCCCATCGAAACTTTTGGCAGCACGTTTTAATATCTTCTGAACGTTTACTTTTTCTGCTATGATTGGAGAAGCATCTTTTTTACTATACTCATCTTTTATATCTTGGTACAAGCCTTCGACTTGATCGTCTAAGAAATGTCCTATTTTTTCCATGACAGTAACCGTATCCGTATTTTCCTTTGGATGCTGACCCAATTCAATCAACTCATCCATCAGTTGAGGAGAGTTCGTCATATTAAAGTTACCCGCTACAATAAGGTTTTTGTGCTTCCAGTTGGACTGACGTAAGAAAGGATGTACATTTTCTATACTATTCCCCCCAGAAGTTCCATAACGAACATGTCCTAAAAACAAATTCCCGATATAAGGAAGGTGTTCCTCTTGCCAAGCAACATCATTTACTTTGCCAGGATTTTCCTCCAAAGTTTGGTTGACTCTATCGTTTATTTGTGCAAAAATATCTTGGATTGGTTGCGACTTATTAGATCGAACGCGGCTGATATAGCGAGACCCAGGGGTTGCATTGAATTTCAAACTCGCAAATCCAGCACCATCTTGACCTCTATTGTGTTGCTTTTCCATCAACAAATACATTTTGTTGATCCCGTAAAAAGCAGAACCGTATTTCTCTTTGTAGTATTCCAATGGTTTTAACAAACGTACCATTGCAATCCCACATTCATGTTTTATCGCATCACTCATAATGGTTATTATATTTTAAGAGGTACTATTCTACCTTTTAAGTTTCTCTAAAATTACTTGATATTCAATTCGTAACTCGTCAATTCCTTAAACTGTTGCAAACGTGTATTGATATCAGCTTCAGAAATAGACTGCATACGCTCTGTTCCAAATTTCTCAACACAGAAGGAAGCCAAATTAGAACCGTGAATAACTGCGTTTTTCATGTTTTCAAAAGAAACATCTTCAGTTTTTGCAAGATACCCTGCAAAACCTCCTGCAAAAGTATCTCCTGCTCCTGTTGGATCAAAAACCTCTTCTAATGGCAACGCAGGTGCAAAAAATGCTTGCTCGTTGTGGAATAAGAAAGCGCCGTGCTCTCCTTTTTTAATCACCACATAACGCGGCCCCATCTCGTGTATTTTTTTAGCGGCAACTCGCAAAGAATATTCGCCGCTCAACTGACGTGCTTCTTCGTCGTTGATTGTAATTACATCTACTTTTTTAATAACTGCTTTCAAATCGTCCATAGCGATATCCATCCAAAAATTCATGGTATCCAAGATGACCAATTTTGGCTTTTCTGACATTTGCTCCACCACTGCATTTTGAACTAATGGGTGTAAATTTCCTAAAAGAACTATCTCTGAATTCTTAAATTCTTCAGGAACAACTGGATTAAAATGCTCTAGAACGTTCAATTCCGTAATCAAAGTATCACGAGAATTCATATCGTTGTGGTATTTCCCAGACCAGAAAAAAGTCTTGCCTTCTTTTACGATTTCAACCCCTTCTGTAGAAACATTTCTCTTTTCTAACATATCAAGGTACTCTTGAGGGAAATCTCCTCCTACAACAGAAACAATTCCTGAAGGGACATTAAAATTTGCAGCGGATAGGCCGATATAGGTTGCGGCACCTCCTAAAATTTTATCTGTTTTTCCAAATGGCGTTTCAATTGCATCAAAAGCAACTGTTCCAACGATTAAAAGTTTACTCATATACTGATTTTTAGTCTTTTAAAAAGTTTGAATCTTTTTTACAAAACCCTTCAAACTTCATTGTGATTCAATAACTTTGCAAAAATAAGTTTAAAATATGACTATCAAAGAAATACAAGAAGAAATTATTGATGAGTTTGCTATGTTTGAAGATTGGATGGAGCGTTATGAATACATCATTGACCTTGGAAAATCGCTAGACCTTATTGACGACAATTACAAACTGGAACAAAACCTCATCAAAGGTTGCCAGTCAAAAGTATGGCTGCACTCTGAAGTTGAAGAGGGGAAATTACATTTTACCGCTGACAGTGATGCGATCTTAACCAAAGGAATTGTCGCACTTTTATTGCGTGTTTTTAACGGACAAAAACCACAAGATATCATCACAGCTGAAATGTCATTTATCGATCAGATCGAACTCAAAGAACACCTATCACCTACAAGAGCAAATGGTTTGGTATCGATGATCAAACAAATCAAACTCTACGCACTTGGTTTTCAAACAAAACTTCAATAACTAGAAACAAATACTACAAAATACATAAATTAGTATCTTTGTAATGTTCAAAAAATAAAACAAATGGAAGAACAAGAAATAGCAGACGTAGGAGAAAAAATAGTACAAGTATTAAAGACTATTTTTGACCCTGAAATCCCAGTAGACATTTATGAATTGGGATTGATCTACGATGTGATGATCAACGAACATAAAGAAGCTAAAATCTTAATGACGTTGACCTCTCCTAACTGTCCGGTTGCCGAAACACTTCCAAAAGAAGTGGAAGAAAAAGTGGAACAATTGGAAGAGATAGACAGTGCTGAAGTTGAGATTACTTTTGACCCCACATGGACACAAGACATGATGAGTGAAGAAGCTAAATTAGAGCTAGGCTTTTTATAAGCAAACTTATTACTATGGAAGAAATCGTAAACAAAGTCGCCAACAACAAATCCTTGACTACCATTGATCTTGAAGACTTTTATCCAAAAGGCGAAAGAGTTGTGTTCGACATCAAAAAATGGTTATACCAAGACTTGATTCTCAAAGAAAAAGACTTCAGAGAGGCAATCGATTCCTACGATTGGACCTCACTAAAAGATTGTTATGTTGCATTGACTTGTTCTGTCGATGCCATCATCCCTTCGTGGGCCTATATCCTAATCACAACAAAAGCGGCTCCCTTTGCAAAAAAAGTAGTCGTTGGTGATGCAATACTTTTAGAGACTATCATCTATGATGAAATTATCAGAGACTTTGATACTAGCGCAGTAAAAGACAAGCGGATCATAATAAAAGGATGTGCCAACAAGCCCATCCCCGCTACTGCATATGCCCAACTAGTTACTAAAATATACCCACTTGTAAAATCAATTATGTTTGGTGAGGCATGTTCAACTGTACCACTTTACAAAGCTAAAAAACAATAAAAACCTATGAAGAAACTACTACTTTGCAGCTTACTTTTAGTTGCCAACATACTATTTGCTCAAGAAGAAGAAAAAAAAGAAGGATGGAAAACAACAGGTAAGATTACCTTTTTGATGAACCAATCTGCTTTTTCAAACTGGTTGCCAGGAGGTGAGAATGCTTTTACAGGAAATGTAAACCTCAACTACGATTTTAACTACAGTAAAAACGGCTGGGTTTTTGACAACAAAATCATCGCTTTTGTTGGGGTATCTGCCATACAAGGAGAAGATCCTAAAAAAACAGATGACCGTTTGGAGTTGAACTCTATCTTGGGTAAAAACTTTTCTAAAGAATGGAGTTTTTCTTTTTTCGGAAATATAAAAACCCAATTTCTAGATGGGTATGATTTTTCAGATAGTTTTGCAGGAGACAATACGCAATACCCTACTTCTGGTTTTTTCAAACCTGCCTTCATAAGTTTTGGTCCAGGTTTATTTTGGAAAAAAAGTGATGACTTTTCTTTCAACTTTGCGCCTGTAACTTCTAAATTCAACATCATCACTTCTGAAATTTACACCTATGACGGAAGTAATTTTGTATCGAGTAACGATGTCGAAACCTTTGGAGTAGCTCCAGGCGATAGAGGGCGTTATGAATTTGGTATGAATTTCCGTGGGTACTACAGAGTCAATTTAATGGAAAATATTTCTATGGAAAACATCTTGACACTCTTTGCAGATTATAAGGACAAACCACAAAATATCGATACAGATTACACCATGAACTTGGTAATGAAAATCAATGATGTATTCTCTACTAACTTAACTTTTCAAGCTGTTTACGATGACAATGCTATAAAAGAACTCCAAATAAAACAAACCTTTGGAGTTGGAATTAGTTACGTATTCTAACACAGAACTATCCAAAAAAAAAGCCCATTTCTATTTGAAATGGGCTTTTTTATTTGGCAGAATACGAAAAATTATTCCTCGGTTGGAACGTCGTATTCTTGGTATAAAAAGTTATTATAAGGGAATCTTTTGATATGAATTTTCTTTACTTCTTCATAAACCCTAGACTTGAAATCTTCTAAGTTCTCTTTGTACAAAGCAGAAATAAAGACACAGTTATTTTCCATTTTTGACATCCATGACTTTTGCAATTCCTCGAGTGTAAAATGAGCTTTTGTCTTTTCTGTAACTAAATCATCTTCGTCAATGATTTCGTGTTCGTAAGCATCTATCATGTTAAAAACCATCATCACAGGTTTATCTGCACTTTCAATCTCTTGTAATATTTTATTTACTGAGGCTATATGATCTTCAAAATTCTTATGAGATACATCCACAACATGCAGTAAGAAGTCGGCCTCACGAACCTCATCTAAGGTAGACTTGAATGACTCTACAAGCTGCGTAGGAAGCTTGCGAATAAACCCTACAGTATCCGTTAACAAAAAAGGAAGGTTTTTTACAACTACTTTACGCACGGTTGTATCCAAGGTCGCAAAGAGTTTGTTTTCTGCAAAAACATCAGATTTACTAATGACATTCATCAGGGTAGATTTTCCAACATTCGTATAGCCAACCAGAGCAACTCTGACCATTTTTCCACGATTTTTTCTCTGAATCGCCATCTGTTTGTCAATGGTAGCGAGTTTCTTTTTCAAAACGGTAATCTGATCACGTACAATACGTCTATCCGTTTCAATTTCTGTCTCACCAGGACCACGAAGTCCAATTCCCCCTTTTTGTTTGTCGAGGTGGGTCCATAACTTAGTCAATCTAGGCAGTAAGTATTGGCATTGTGCCAAGGCTACCTGTGTGCGTGCATAACTTGTTTGTGCGCGTTGGGCAAATATATCTAGAATCAAATTTGTCCTGTCTAAAATCTTACAATCTAGGACTTTTTCAATATTTCGCAACTGTGCCGGAGAAAGCTCGTCATCAAATACTGCTGTTCCAATATGATGGGTATCTATATACCGTTTTACTTCTTCTAATTTCCCAGTACCTATAAAGGTCTTTGCATGTGGTTTTTCAACTTTCTGTGTAAATCTTTTCACAGAAACACCTCCTGCTGTTTTCACTAAAAACTCCAACTCATCCAAAAATTCCTTCGCTGTATCTTCGTCTTGATGCTGTGTCACAACACCGATAAGGACTGTTTTTTCAGAGGTTACTTTTTTCTTATCAATCATAGGGCAAATGTACAATATTTTAGAGCAGGTTAAAATGTGTATTATTGTAAATAACCTATAAAAGCTGTCTAAAACAGTAGGAAAGCATATAAAGTTGTACTTTCGGCAAAAAACCACGCTAAAATGTGCCTTACCACTATTGCTTTTTACAATGTTGAAAATTTATTTGACCCTTTGGATGCTGCACACACACTGGACAAAGATTTCACTCCCAAAGGCAAAAAAAAATGGGTTCCTTACAGGTACAATATAAAGATCACTAAATTGGGGAATGCTATTTCTAAAATTGGCCATTCAGAAACCCAAGCACCTCCGGCAATTGTAGGCTTGGCAGAAGTCGAAAATAAAACAGTTTTAAAAGATCTCTGTGACTCAGAAGCATTAAAAGATATTCATTACGAATACATACATTTTGACTCTCCAGACGATCGCGGTATCGATGTTGCGATGCTCTACGACCCTCAACACTTCAAACCACTACAAGAAAAAGCAATCCAAGCTCCTCAAAACAGCCCTAAAAACATACGTGAAAATAGATGTGAGAACACTCGGGATGTTCTCTGTGTTTCTGGACTTTTGGACGGAGAAAAAATTCATGTGTATATCAACCACTGGCCCTCAAAAAGAAACGGACAGGAAGTTGCCAAACGGAAAAGAATACAGATTGCGCAAACCATTCAAAAAGACATCGCCTCTATTGAAGAATCAAATCCCAAGGTGATTGTACTTGGGGATTTTAACGACAACCCAATAGACGAAAGTATTCAAAACTACCTCGCTGTAAAAGGGTTAAAAAACACAATGCTGCCTTTGTTTCACGCAGGAGAAGGAGCGTCTAAGTTTTACGGTCAATGGATGCTATTTGATCAAATCCTCTTGTCTGATAGTTTTTTTTCAGAGCGGCAATACGGTTTTAAATTTCACGAAAGCAAGATTTTCAATCCTTCCTTTTTGACCAATCCAAGGGGTCGGCACAAAGGAGAGCCTTTTCGCACCTATACCGGAAGGTATTACCAAGGAGGATGTAGTGATCACTTTCCTGTGTATACTTTATTAAAAAAGAAAGAAACACCTAGCGTTGGTGAGGGCTAAAGTCACTTGGCACAAACTGACTCGTTCCTAATGTCTTTGAGTACAACTCCCATTCCTCTATCGTAAAAATGGCATTTGGCTCCTGAATTTCTAATTTGCGCACTGCCTTTCCATCTGTATATTCCCACAAAGCACCTGTGCCATCTTGCAAAGGCTGCCCATACACGTCTTTTACCGTTCCTTCCCCATCAACCAATTCATAAGCATCGTCTCCATTGCCTAAAACCAAAGAAGAAATAAGCCATGGAACTGTATTGTAATAAGTTGTGGTTTCTAAATTCCCAAGTACTAAAAAGGAATCGGGTTCCAATGTATAACCCGACAGATCCACTTCAGTATAGTTCGAAGACGCATTGGTATATTTTCGTAAAGTCCAATAATCCAAAGAAACAGCAACTTCAGTAGCATTGTAAAGCTCCACAAATCTCGCTTTTGAATTATTGGCAGGATCTGCGATTTCTGTCAACATCACTTTTGGCGACTGCCGTTGACACTCCAAAATACCACCAAGTACCTCAACATCTTTTGGGGTTCGTAGTTTTATGTGCAATACATTGTCATTTCGATACAAAACTCCTGTTAGTGAGACGCGTTGTATCGGAAATTTCGAACTTGCAAATGAAGCGGTACCTTCGGTATATAAATATCCTTTTTGCAAGCCTTCGCAATCTTCCAAGGTTCTAGTTGC
Source organism: Flavicella sp. (assembly GCA_042091695.1). Classification (GTDB taxonomy): domain Bacteria; phylum Bacteroidota; class Bacteroidia; order Flavobacteriales; family Flavobacteriaceae; genus Flavicella. The sequence goes on along the minus strand of JBELHA010000001.1, from coordinate 13,868 downwards.
GGGAAGCTCTCCAGAATAAAAAGCAAAGGCCTTTCCTCTTTCAGAAGGGATAAGTTGTACACCTTCGAGGCGAATCAATGTGTGAAGATTGCCAGCAAGCTTTTGTGTTGACAAATTCAATGAATGAGGTATAAGCGCAGCACCCTTTTCCAAAACAAGAAGGTGTTGCTGCAATGCTCCTTCCTCTATATACGTCACTGAACTTTCTGAGGCATATCCCAAAGTCATGATTCCTTGTACCTGATCAAAATACAAGCGATTAAGGCGAAGTAACAGTCTATCTCCTGGCTGGTAGCGTTCGTATAAATCTGTTTCTTTGTGTAAGACACGTAGCCCAAATTTCGGGTTTTCAAGTGCGTCCTGCACATACAATTCATGGGTAAAATTGCCTTCACTATCCGATGAAATGACAAAGCACTCCAACAACAACTGTTCAGCATCTCCAAATTCAACCACTGTACCTTGGTGCCTATCATACAAAGTCGCAAATGAGACTGTAGGTTGCATATGGCTGACCTGAATACAAGGTTTCTGATTAAAAACTACATCTAAAGTATCTCGGACTATGAGATAATAGGCATCGTAATAGGAAGTTACAATTCCTGTCAATAAGCCTTTATTTTGTGGTAAGGCAAGCTCTTTAAAGTTTGAAAAACCACTTGTTCTAATAGGAAGTGAACCTACATAGTTACAACTGTTCGAAAATTGATAAAGGTTTCTTTCAACGGTGCTATTATCTCCAATTTCTCCGTAAGTTTCGGTACCTTCTCCTACTTCAAACTGTACATTATCTAATCGAACCAACATATTTTTATAGCTTGAAATGTCTGAATCTAGCCTTACTGTAATGGGAGTTAGAGATACCGTCTCACAAACTCTAAATAGATGGGAGTCCATTTCAAATTCAGGTATCGGAGATAGGCGACCATCAATCAACTTCCCAAGCTGTAGGGACCCAAAACGATAGCCCAATGTCAATCCTTTGAGCTGAATGTATATTTCAACTCCAACAGGATATTTTGTATGCAAATGTGTCTGCCCTACCGCAACTTGAATGCCCGTACTAGGAGCAGAAGGACTGTCTTGTAAGTACAGTGTTTTGTATATGTTTCCCGAGGCATCATTGGAAATCAAATAGCCCGAAACAATGCGCTCCTCTGTAAACGTATAGTTACCATAGGTATAAAAATCATAAAGCTGCGATAGACTGTTTGTGCGTTTTAAATCGGGTAACTTACATTCTAGGGGAGGCACTTCATAGCGATCAGCTGGTCCACAAGAGCATACCAAAAAGAATAGCAAAGAGAACATCAGAGAGAACAGCATAGAAAATAGCATCCAAAATCTTACAAGTATTAGTATCTTTTTCATCTTAGTTTTTATTTTTTTTCTAGAGTTGAAGAGAGATATTTACAAAATAACTCGGTCCAAAACCCATCCAATACTTATTTCCAAAAAGGGGATTTTTAAGAGATGTATCATTTGTATACCCTTGATAATTGGCTTTTCTAGATTGCTCAAAGCCTCCTGTTTTAAATACCTTTCCAAAAATATTATTGACTCCAATAAACAAACGCACAAAGCGACCTTTAAACTTCCAAGATTTACCACCCACGATATTTGCCAAAAAAACATTTTCTAGACGCTCTTGAGGAAGTCGTTGCGCAGTCGTTGGCTCTGCTATAAAATCTCCTGTGCTTTGGTCTACAAAAGGAATACCTTGAGAATCCGTATAAAACTGGGAACTCCTGAGTAATGGTGAGATACGTACATAATTATGAGTCAACAAATTATAGTTTACAGCCAACCACCAATAAGTTGGAGCGTTGTATTCAATCCCTAAGGCATAGGCATTTTGTGCTGTTCCTCCAAGTTTGTAGTTTTTAACAAATGCCTTTCCAACATAGGCTTCCTCGGGCAGGATACTATCTGAAAACAAATATATATCAGGACGATTCGCAAAGGTATAGCTCCCCAAAGAAGCCACACACTGAGTTTTCAAAGAATTTGACAAGGCAAAGTCAACCCCTATTTCCAAACCTTGGTACTTTTTAGATATATTGGCAAGCGTTTGCGATACAAAATCATCGGTATCACCACGATAGCCTTGTACATACATAAAACTAGTTTCCGACAGATGTTGTAATAAGGAGTAAAAATAGGTAAGACGCAGTTGCATTTGTGACCCCCTGTGATAATAGTTGATCGCATTGCTAAAAACCAATGCACTTTTACAATCAGGAGCAAAGGTATTGTGAACACGTACGTTTGAAAATGCATTTTTTAAGGCTATAGGTCTCGAAAAGAGACTCAGATTCAAACCCAACAAATTCCTACCATTCACTTTAAACAAAGTCGCGGTCTTAAGCCCCCAATCCAAGAATTTTTTTTGAGCACTTTCACCATAGGAGCTTGAAGGATACTGCCCATTTTGATACAAGCCTTCACGGTGAAATTGTGTATAGAGTAGACGTATTGAATGACGGTGCTCAATATTAGAAGCCTCATAATGCTGTTGCAGAAAACAAGAAAGTTGTGAGAAATACAATTTAAAGTTATACTTAAAAGCCTCCCCCACTAAAACATCTCTATCTATTGTTTTAAGATTTGATTGTGCTGAAATTCCCGAAATAAATGGATCTACATCTCTTATTTTTTCTACTCCTAAAAGATCTGTAAGACGCGCGTAATGATGTCGTGAACTCGTATCAAAACGCAATGCAAAGACTCGTTTCTGTCTTTTAGAACTTTTTTGCAATATCCTAAAATTCAAACAAAATCGACTTGAATTCTCTCTGTCCTCATACATAAAATAACTGGCCTTCTGTGTTGTAGTATTGGCAAAATACAGGCTATCCCAATCGATTTGCCCTCCATTTTCAAAACGTTGCAGGAGTCCATATGCATTGTAATTTGCACTGTTCGAAAGATCACTAAACGCATAACTAGGCAATTTACTGTAGTGTGTTGGATCAGGATTCGGAGCGTTTGCATAGCCCAATCTTGATTGAGAGTTATTACCAAAGTGATACAAAACAGCACTTTTTATTTGAGTAGCTGCAGACACTTTCCAATTGTGATTCAATACGAAAAAAGGGCGGTTATTTATTTGCATCCTTGCGTTACGTTGACGACCGTTTTGAGATCCCCAATAAGGATTGTAATCAGGACCTTTGATATTGAGAACCTCCTGGGTATTGGGACCATTTTTACCACGTTTTCGATAGGCATACATTCCCGTGAGATGAATACTGTGCTTAGAGGATATTTTTTTCTCAAGAGCAAAAAACAAAGAATTCGCATCATAGGAAGTACCTGAAAAGCGCCCTTGAGATGCAAAACGTCTCGTTGCTAAAAAAGCAGCAGCCCAACCACTTTTTTGCATTCCCGTGAAATGAGATACTGTAAAACGATTCGTATAACTATTATTAGAAATAGCGGTAGAAATCTGAGAGCCCGGTTTATAACTTGAGGCACTAGTTGCAATACAGGTACTGCCTCCTAAATTCGAAAAACCATGTACAGGATTGGCACTTCCTGGATGGTACTGCGCATTTCTGAGTACCTCATTCAAACCTCCCCAACTACTCCAATCAGGTTTGTTGTCGTAAGATGATGCCATAGGAATGCCATTCAACCATACCATTTGCTCCTCGGCTTCGTAGCCACGCATTTTAAACCAAGCTTGCCCCCAGCTAAAGCTTGCAGTTTTCAAAAAAACATCTTTGGTTGCAGTCAATAAACCTACTATATTTGCAGAGATGTCTGAAGAAAGTTCTCGAAGGTGTATGCGATCAATTGTGTTAGAGGTTTTTAGTTTTTGTTGTGACCTAACGCCCAAAAAAAAGAAGAGAAGACATACACAAAAAAGAGACTCTCTAACAGTTTTCATAACAATTAAATAGCTCATTTTTAGCAAGTTAATCAATTTATTTATATTTACCTAAAGAGATGAAAATCAAACACATAAGCCTACTCATAATTAGCGTCGTAATTCTTTTTTCCTGTAAAAACACAGCGACTAAAAAAGGTACTCCTCAAGCGAAAGATCAAAATCTTACGATTCACAACCTTGCTTTTTACAATGTTGAAAATTTATTCGACACCATTAACGATCCCAATACTTTGGACGAAAAAAGTCCAATTCTCGAAATAAAAGAGGGTAGAAAAGCTGTCTACCAGCAAAAAGTAAAAAATATGGCCACTGTCATTGCAGGTATCGGAAAAGATAAAACAGGTAGCGCACCTACCCTTATTGGCTTGGCAGAAGTAGAAAATGAAACCGTTATCAAGGATTTGATTGAAAGCAGTGTATTGAAGGCTGAAAATTATGGGTACATTCATTTTGATTCAAAGGACGCTCGAGGAATAGATGTTGCATTGCTATATAAGAAAGAGCACTTTATCCCCATCGATTTTAGAAAAAAAGCGCTTCAACTCTCTTCAGAAACTGGAGCTAAATACTTCTCTAGAGATCAACTAGTGGTCACTGGTTATTTAGAGGAGGAACGCATTCATTTGATAGTAAACCACTGGCCATCGCGACGTGGTGGCGAAGAAAAAAGCAGTCATTTACGTGAAAATGCTGCCTACCTTACGAATACCATCTGTGACAGCATCTTTACAAGCGAAGCGAATGCGAAAATTGGGATTTTGGGAGACTTCAATGACAATCCTAGCAATTCTAGTTTTAAAAGTGTTTTAAAAACAAAAAACACGAAAGAAGCACTAAAAAACAAAGACATTTACAACCCATATGAATCTCTTTTTAAGGAAGGACACCATACCTTAGTTTACAGAGACAATCTCTATTTGTTCGACCAAGTATTGGTAAGCAAAGGCTTTATGAGAAAAGAAGACACTTATGACTCCTTATCTTTTTTCAGTGCCCATGTACACAACCCTTCCTTTTTAACACAAGCGACAGGTCGTTACAAAAACTACCCATTCCGCAGTTTTGTAAGAAATGGTTTTACAGGAGGTTATAGTGATCACTATCCCGTGTATATAACGCTAGTCAAAAACAAAAAACCTTAATTGGTTTTAAATTTACATAGGCTTGTCTGAAAACCAAATATTTTATAAAAAGCATACATCCTCTGAAAATTTAGTACTTTTAACACAACATTAAATATACTCCTCATGAAAAAAACATTTTTATTTGCAATTGTAAGTTCATTCT
>JBELHA010000001.1:0-8586 GCA_042091695.1 Flavicella sp. | reverse complement strand
TTAAATATACTCCTCATGAAAAAAACATTTTTATTTGCAATTGTAAGTTCATTCTTACTATTCTCTTGTTCCTCAGATGAAATAAAAACAACAGAACTGACACAAGAAGAACTTATTGAGATCAGCTCAAAGCTAGCAATCTTAGAAACTACTGCACTTGATTCATTCAACATAGAATTAGACACTGATTCTAACAGTCTATTTAGCAAACAAAGTAAAAGTAACAGACCATCTTGCCAACATGAGGAATCGTACACAGAGACTCTTGGGGAATTCACAACCGAAATTACATACAACTACTTCGATGCAAATATGAAGGAAATCACCAATTGTGATACTGAAGCAAATATGCTGACATCGGGTTATTACTTGTTTACGGAACAAAAAACAACAGGAAACAATCGAGAATACCATCTTTTTTCTGAAGATAAGTTAAGACTTAAAATGACGATGACAACGATAGAAAACTCTGTCGATTCAAATATGTATGGAACTTTAAAATTTGAAGATGCTACATTTAATATATTAGATGGTAGTTTTTTAAACGTTTTGATAAAGATGAATTTAGATAGCGACATTTCTTCTATCGATGAGATTTTTGGTGATATCGAAGTAAATGGAGTCTACAAAATTGGATTTGACGCCAATGAGGACAGCTATCGATTTGACATGAAACTTGACAGCTCAATGCTGGAAGAAATTGAGGAGACAGCAGATGAATATACAGCTATGTATAAATTATACAACTCTGCCAACAGTCAGGTAGGTTTTGTAAAATATATTGAAGACTATGAAACTGGATTAGAACGTTTTGAATTATACGACTTAAATGAGCAACTTATAGAATAGTAGAAATAAACAATTGATCAAAAGCCTTTCCATATGGAAAGGCTTTTTGTTTTTATAAAAACAACACTTAAAAAAAAACTTGTATATACACATTTAAAATACTTGAATTCAGATACTTAAGTGTTGGTTTTTGTTATTTTTATAAAAATAATTCATTAAAAAAACACCTATGAAAAAGATTTTATTAGTAACACTACTGAATTTGTCATTGCTTTTCTCTTGTAATTCGAATGAAGAGAATGAGGTTATAGATTCACCTATTTCAAAAGAAGAACTTCTTGCAATCAAGTCAAAGCTACAATACCTTGAGACATCAAGACTTAACAGTCAAGATCTTAAACCGGAAGAATTCTCTAATCTAGTTTCTAAAAGAGTAAATAAAAACTACAATTCATGCAGTCATGAACAAATATTCAATTACACCGAAAATGGTTTTACTCTGGAAGTGATTGAAAATTATTACGATGTAGATATGAATGAAATTACGAGTTGTGATATTTTTTTGAATCCAAAAGGCTATTATCTATTTGCAGAACAAAAAACAACCGGAAATAATAGAGCATACCATCTTTTCTCTGAATCCTTAATTTCAATGGAAATTTCAACAACAAACGCCTCTTTTTCTGAAGCTACAGATATATATGGGAATTTAAAGATTGAAGACGCTCAATTTGAAATCTTGAAAGGAAGTTACGCCAATCTAGCTTTAGATGTAGAAATCGATGAAAATATAGCTATTGAAAATCTTGAAGAATTGATACCGGAGTTAGATTTATTGTACAAAATTGAGTTTGCCACCAACGAAGATAGCTATCATTTTGATATGAAAGCAAACAGTACTGATTTTAACGAAATCATAAATGCGATACAGACAGGTGAATCAGGAGAATACAGCATTGAATATGCCTTGTACAACACAAATAATACTCAAGTAGGATTTGTGAAATATGTTCTAGAACTGGACACTGAGTTAGAACGTTTTGATGTATTCGACTTGAGTAATAATCATATTGAGTAAGATAGTTACAATATGTAGATGCAATGCCTTTCTTTTAAAGAAAGGCATTTTGTTTTTACAAAAAAGACTGATTTTCATTACAAATTTGTACTTTAGAGCACACGAATAATACACTGTATATCAGCATGTCTATCACCAAAAAAATAGTTGTCAAAATAGGTTCAAATGTACTCACACTTGCCTCTGGTTTGCCCGATAAAAAAAGAATGGGGCAACTTGTGTCTCAGATTGCAAGTCTGAAATCTACAGGTTATCAGGTTATTTTGGTTTCTTCTGGAGCTGTAGCCGCAGGAAGAAGTGTTGCCAACAACTACGAACACCTCGACACCATTACAAAAAGACAAATGCTCGCTGCGGTGGGTCAAACAGAATTGATGCACACCTATCGAGAGCTTTTTAAACAACACAATGAAACCTGTGCACAGGTACTGGTAACAAAAGAATCTTTTCGTACGCGTCAACATTACCTCAACATTAAAAACTGTTTGGATGGTCTTCTCAAAAGCAATGTCACACCAATTATCAATGAAAATGATGTGGTTTCTATAACAGAATTGATGTTTACCGACAATGATGAATTGTCTGGGTTGGTCGCAGCAATGCTGAATGTTGATAGCCTATTACTACTTACCAATGTAGATGGTATTTTTACTGCCCACCCTAAAGAACCTAACGCAACATTAATTCGTGATTTCAATGCGTCATTGATCGATTTAGAAAATGCTGTCTCTGATATCAAATCTGAATTTGGACGAGGTGGTATGTTTAGCAAAGCAAATACAGCAATGAAAACTTCGGATCTAGGAATCGATGTATATATTGGTAATGGACGCAAAGACAATATAGTCAATGCACTATTAAACAAAGAGACAGGTACGTATTTCAAAGCCAATGCAAATCCAGTTTCTCCTGTAAAAAAATGGGTAGCCCATGCGGGTGATTTTTCCAAAGCCCAAATTAGCATCAATGATGGAGCCAAAGAAGCACTGATGTCGACAAAAGCGAATAGCTTGCTCATGGTTGGAGTCATTGCAATAAGAGGTGCTTTTAAAAAAGGAGATGTTGTCAATATTGTAGACTCTGAACAAAACAAAATTGGTCTTGGAAAAGTTGCATTCGACTCAAAAGAAGCAAATTCACTAATCGGTCAAAAAGGCCAACAACCAATCGTTCATTACAACTACTTAGTTTTAGATTCAAAATAAAAACATAATACCCATGAAAAATTCAATCGAAAACACCTTAAAAGAGGTTCAGATAGCAAGTAGAACCCTTCTTTCTATAAAACCCGAACAGAGCCAAGCGGTTTTGAAGGAAATTGCAAAGGTAGCCATCGAAAGAACCCCCTACATTTTAGAAGAAAATAAAAAGGACCTCGATCGTATGGATTCTAAGGACCCTAAATTCGATCGCCTTTTATTGACTGAAGAACGTATTGAAGGAATTGCGCAAGATATTTTGAATGTTGCTGCGTTGCAAAGTCCCGTGGGTAATATACTGGCTCAAAAAACGCTAGACAACGGTTTGGATATTTCTAAGGTACGTGTACCCATGGGAGTTATTGGTATTATATACGAAGCGAGACCTAATGTTTCTTTTGATGTTTTTTCACTTTGTTTTCAAACTCAAAACGCCTGTATTTTAAAAGGGGGGAGCGATGCTGCATATTCCAACAAAGCCATCGTAACTTTAATTCAAGAGGTACTTATAAAACACCATATAAATCCTAATGTTGTAGCGCTATTACCTACAGATCGTCAAGCGACTACCGAAATGCTGCAAGCAACTGCTTATGTAGATATAATCATTCCTAGAGGATCCCAAGGACTGATCAATTATGTACGAGACAACGCCAAAGTTCCTGTAATTGAAACAGGAGCGGGTATCGTTCACACCTATGTCGATGCGAGTGCAGATACTGAGAAAGCAGCTTCCATTGTTTGCAATGCCAAAACTAGAAGGGTCAGTGTTTGTAATGCACTCGATTGTTTGTTAATCCACAAAGAGAAACTTTCTATATTAACTAAAATAACAGATCGACTTATTGCTAAAGAAACTCAGATATTTGCAGATCAAGCTGCATTTAAAATACTTGTGGGAAACTACCCATCTGACTTATTACAAGAAGCCGATACAAGCCACTTTGGAACGGAATTTTTATCCAATAAAATGGCAATAAAGACCGTAAGTGATGTTTCAGAAGCCTTGACACATATTGCTGCATACAGCTCCAAACACAGCGAGGCTATTGTTGCTGAGGACTCCGTGGTTATAGAAAAATACCTCAACGAAGTAGATGCCGCTGCAGTCTATGCAAACACCTCAACCGCTTTTACAGATGGGGCACAGTTTGGATTGGGGGCTGAAATAGGAATCAGTACACAAAAATTGCATGCAAGAGGACCGATGGCCTTGGAAGAAATAACGACGTATAAATGGATCGTTCGCGGGAATGGTCAAATACGTTCTTAACAAAAAAAGTACAAATTAAAAACTATATCGAATGAAAGAAACGCTCTCAATTACGTTGGTTCAAAGCAATCCGATATGGAAAAATACTACAGCAAACCTTCAATCAATTGAGGAAATGATTGCAAGTATTGCAACACCTACAGATTTGATACTCCTACCTGAAATGTTCAATACCGGTTTTATCATGACACCTCAGAAAAGTGCTGAAACTATGGAAGGTCATACCCTTCAGTGGATGCAAAGTATCGCTAAACATTACAACACAGCGATTGCAGGTAGTTTGGTTATAGAAGAAAACGAGCAATACTTTAATCGCTTTGTGTTTGTACATAGTTCCGGTGCTTACGTTCATTATGACAAAAAACACTTGTTTAGCTTTGCTGGTGAAGACAAACACTATACAGCGGGAACACACCGTTTGATATTTGAGTACAAGGGATGGAAAATTGCTCCTTTTGTATGTTACGATTTACGTTTTCCAGTATGGAGTAGAAATACAGAAGACTATGATGTTGCACTTTATGTGGCCAATTGGCCTGCAGAAAGAAGCCTTGCTTGGAACACACTATTAAAAGCAAGAGCCATAGAGAATGTCTGCTATACCGTAGGAATCAATCGCATAGGGTCCGATAAAAATGGTTTACAATATGAGGGACATACGCAAATCATTGATCCAATGGGTGAAGAAATATTTCTAGAAAAGAATCAAACAGAAAGTATTTCAACCCACCTACTCCTAAAAAAAACATTAGTTGCAACGCGAAAAAAATATCCTTTTTTAAATGATTGTGATCATTTTAAATTGGAACAAGATTGAAACACAGGCTACTATTATGATTGAATTAAAAAACGATTTTATACAAATTCGACTCACTCAAAGCGGTGGGTCTCTCACAAGTATCCAAGCAAAAGGAAAAGAGTATTTGTGGGAAGGAAACCCTGAATATTGGGGAGGACAAGCACCTGTATTATTTCCGATTGTCGGAAGATTGAAAAACGACAGCTACCAACACGAAGGAAAAAGTTACACCATGAAACAACATGGTTTTTTTAGGAAAAGTTCACAAATAGAACTGCTTTCACAAACGGACAGTAGCGTTATTTTTTCTTTAAAAAGTAGTCCGGAAACCCTAGAAATATATCCGTTTGACTTTGAATTTCAAACCGAATATAAAATCGAAGAATCGACAATACATATCAAACATACCGTCGTGAATACGGGAACAAAACAGCTGTTATTTTCACTAGGTGAACACCCTGCATTCAAATGTTCTCTACTAGATACACAGGAAAGTTATGAAAACAATAGCTTGGTATTTGAAAAAACAGAAACAGTAGCAACACACTTGATAGAAGGAGGACTTATTGGAGAGCACACTTCGGCAGTTTTGGAAAAAAGCAATACCTTGGATTTACACGCAGCAATATTTGACAAAGATGCTTTGGTGTTTAAGCACATGAATTCAAAGGCAGTAACCCTAAGTCATGCTGAAGAAGGCAAACTTGTCACACTTCGCTACGATGGTTTTCCTTATTTAGGGATTTGGTCCAAGCCCAATGCTCCTTTTGTATGTATAGAACCTTGGTTGGGCATTGCTGATAGTATTCACAGCACCCAAGAACTCGCCAGGAAAGAAGGCATCATTTCTTTAGAAAAAGAAAAAATATTTACTGCTAACTACAGTATAGAAGTTCATCAGTAAACAAAAAAACCTGCTAATAATAGCAGGTTTCTAGTGTTATTTAACCACCAATGGATTCATCCATTTGAAGTTGTATTCTGTATCTGGCACAGCAATACGTTCTGCGATACGCTTCATTCTATCCGGTAGACGCATCAAGTAATTTCTTGCCTTATCTGCCTCGGGTGTTAGGTTTGTAAACTTATCTATGCTCCACGCATTGTTTAACTTTTGTAAGATATCTATATAATCAAATGCAGAGTAGACACCAGAACGTTGCGCTACGTCTGAAAACTTATCAAAGAGAGATGCTTTTTTTCCAAAAGACTCTCTCAAGTACATGGCAGGCATCTCAATTTTATATTTCATCATATCGCAAAAAGCAACCATCATTTCACTAGGGTCTACGGCAAATATTTGACGTACAAACTCCACATAAGCTAAGTGATGACGCATTTCATCTCCGGCAATAATTTTAGACATTTTAGCCAAGCCTTTCATTCCAGCTTTACGAGCAATTTTTGCCACATTGTTGTGAGAAACATAAGTTGCTAGTTCCTGGAAACTTGTATAAATAAATGTTTTGTAAGGATCACGAGAAGTTCCAATATCAAAACCATCGGCAATCAAATGTTGTGTAGTTACTTCAACTTCACGCATATTTACACGACCTGACAAGTAGATATACTTATTCAATACATCTCCATGTCTATTCTCCTCAGCAGTCCAACGACGGATCCAATTGGCCCATCCATTCCCTGTAGCTTCACCGTGTTGGTCTACACCATCAAGGTCTAGTAACCAAGATTCATAGGTTGGCAATGCTTCTTCTGTAATCATATCACCTACTAGGGAGATCCAAAAGTCATTGTCAAGTTCTTTCGATAGCTCTCTGATTTCCTGAACTTCGTCCATAAAAGAATCAGACTGGGGGTTAGGCAAGAAGTCGGTAGGTTGCCAAATCTCTTCGGGGCTGATCAAAAACTTACCAAATGTAGTCTCTATATCTTTTTCAAGAGTCAACATCACTTCCTTACGCACATTGTATATAGACATTTGTTATTTTGTTAAATTTATTTAAGGGGCAAATATACTGAGTTTTTAATTGTTTTTTCTACTTTTTCAAATAAATCGTTAAATGGCATAGAATTAACAGGGATCGCTTGATGAACTTTAAACTCCATTGGCACTCCAACTCCTAAAGGGAACGTACCTTTTGCTACTAACTTCCAAGAATTGTTAATTGTCAAAGGAACTATATGTGCATCTGGCGCATATTTGGCAAGCATCTTCAAACCATTGATTGAAAATGATTTAGGTTGCCCATTTCTACTACGAGTTCCCTCAGGAAAAATAACCGCTGACCAATTGTTCTTTTGTATATTTTTTGCAAATTCAATAAGTGCAGTCAATGCCTGTTTGGAATCTTTTCTATCAATTAAAACAGAGCCACCATGCTTTAGGTTATAGGAAACACTTGGTATTCCTGAACCTAATTCTATCTTTGAAACAAATTTTGGATGGTGTTTTCTAAAGTACCAGGTAATGGCAATGATCTCATAAGAACTCTGGTGATTGGAAACAATGATGAGCGGTACATCTTTTGGTAAAGGTGCTTCCGATTCAAATTTAATTTTAGTTCCCAAAACATACATACTCCAATGTAGTAGGTAATTCAAAATATCAACAGAATTTTTGTGTGGTGTATAGCCAAATACACGGTGACAAAACCATTGAATCGGTTGAAAAACGAGCATTAAAAATCCAAAAATAAAATAATGAAGGACGGAAAGTGGATATGAAAGAAGTGTTTTCATTTTTATTTAAATAGTATACTTTTAGGTATCTCTGAAGGGTCAAATGTACAGATGTTATCTCAATTGAACAACCATTGTTTCCATGGTATTCTCAAGATCACTAAGAACAAGGCTATTCCGTAGTATATAGCAATTGTTTTAAATTTTGCTTTTGAGTTTTCAGATTTTTTATGGCGAGACCATCCTATAGTGAGTAAAGTAACCGCAGCAAGCATGGTCAACGGATGTTCTAGAGCCAAAAAACGACTCCCCGGATTGGCTAGTATTTCAGCGACTCCCACAGCTTGCATTGCTTTGAAAATAGGAGACATAAAGTACCAACTTAAACCAATAAACAACTGTATGTGTGCAAAAATTAAGGTAGACAAACCCAACAATAGATCTTTAGATTGGTATTTTTTTTGATTTCTAAAACCAATGAATGCATTTGCGAGCGCTGCAATCCATATGAATACCAATGGGTAGGCCCAATAAGAATGTAATGCTAACATAAACAAATTCGATGAAACTTTTTAACGTGTACAAAAATAAGGATTCCACGAGTTTTTAGGGGGTATAATCCGTATAAATATTTGTTTATATCCATTATTTAAGATTACTGATAACATTAAGGTTACATATAAAAATTTTAGATGCACTATATTTACACACTTAAATTTTTTTAACTCCCCTTATATATGAGAAAAATTACCTTTTTGTTGTGTTTGTTTTCGATTGGATTATTTGCACAAGTACCTTCTTACTACAA